>NZ_CAUJNZ010000015.1:0-38674 GCF_963392925.1 Neisseria polysaccharea | reverse complement strand
ATGGTCAACGTGACCGATGGTGCCAACGTTTACGTGCGGTTTGCTACGTTCGAATTTTTCCTTAGCCATGGCAATATCCTATATATCTAAGCTTTAAAGAAATGAATAATTGATAGATGGTGCCCATGGGCAGATTTGAACTGCCGACCTCTCCCTTACCAAGGGAGTGCTCTACCCCTGAGCTACATGGGCCTAATTGTTTGGAGCGGGTGAAGGGAATCGAACCCTCACCGTAAGCTTGGAAGGCTTCTGCTCTACCATTGAGCTACACCCGCATTACTCGCTACTGCCCCAAGTAAGAATTTTGGTGGAGGGAGAAGGATTCGAACCTTCGAAGCTTTCGCAACAGATTTACAGTCTGCTCCCTTTGACCGCTCGGGAATCCCTCCAAAAGAGAACGCTAGTTTATTAGCGGCTTGCTTTTCCGTCAAGTTTTTTTTTGATTTTATTTCAAAACAGACATAATTTGATGTTTTAAAGAAGAATTTATTTAAACTGGATAATCTTTTCGTATTTCGCCATCAACTCGTCATGGGTTTCGGGATGTTCTTCGTCAATCAAAATGCAATCAACCGGACAAACCTGCTGGCACTGCGGTTCATCGTAGTGTCCGACGCACTGCGTGCAGAGGTTGGGGTTGATTTCGTAAATTTCCTCGCCTTGCGAGATGGCATCATTGGGGCATTCGGGTTCGCATACGTCGCAGTTGATGCACTCGTCGGTAATAAAAAGCGACATTTCTTTTCCTTTTACACTAAATTATCAAAACCGGTCGGGCGCGGATTATAGCACAAGGTTTTTTTGAACCGGACGGTTGCAAACGAATGTTTACAACTCGGAAATGATTATCAAAGCGCATATTATTCAGCCACTTGGAAAACCCTTAATTCGAATGTACTCTGCCCCGATTTCCCCTCTCTATATTCCGTCAGCCAATCGGGGATATCCGGCAGTCTACCCGCCTCGAGATAGACGAATGCCCCGGGGTTCAGGCGCAGCTTTAAAACATCAAACAGAATTTGCCAGTCCTGCCATGTAAACGGCGGATCAAGGAAGACGACATCGAATTTCTCTTTTAGGTTTGTCAAATAGGCAATGCCGTCCGAACAGACGATTTGTACCTGCCCCAAACCCAGTTCGTGACTGTTTTTCTCAAGGGTTTGTACCGTTTGACGGTTGTTGTCTGCAATCACGACCCGTTTTGCATTACGCGATGCCGCCTCCATACCGAGTGCGCCGCTGCCTCCGAAGAGATCCAAAACCGTTTTACCCGTCAAATCCTGTCCCAGCCAGTTAAACAGCTTTTCACGCACGCTGTCGGGTGTCGGACGCAGACCGTCGGCGGATGCAAAACTCAATTTCCTGCCCCGGCATTGCCCGCCGATAATGCGTACCCGGTTGCTGTGTTTGGTATGTTTGCCTGCCGCCATAATCAAAAACCTGTAAGTTCAAACGGTATTATACAAGACCTGTCAAAGAATATGCCGTCTGAAAACTTTTTTCAGACGGCATATCTGTTTAAACGGTTTCGGTCAGCTTGCGGAGCAGCTCGATTTCTTTGTCTTTTTGTTCCAACATTTCTTTACAATGTTTCAACTCCATTTTTAAAAATTCTATTTTCATCGAAGCATCACCTGACGCATACAACGCAATATCGCCACCACTATCACCTTCATTAATCTGAAACACCATCCCGCCGCCGCCCGATTTGAGCAAGTCCCACATATCGATTTTGAAAATCTGAGCCAACTGCTCCAAACGCGGGATATTCAACTGCGTTTCGCCCCGTTCGATTTTGGCATACCCGCCTGCCGACATCGCCAGCTTTTCCGCCATATCCTCCTGCGACCATTTGTTCAATTCGCGCATCAGGCGGATTTTTTCGTGGGTTTCCATAAGCTGAACTTTCTGTATAGATGGTTAAATTATTTGGATAGATTTTAAACTTTAGTTTACTGGAATGGCAAATGTATTTTTAATAGAATTTTAAAATCTAAATACACATTGAAACTTCAATATTCTTAACTTTTTATACACTTTAGGAAATTACACATGGCTATTCCAGTTTTACTTTGGGGTGCAGCCGCCGCCCTTGCTGCAACAGGTATTGTCAAAGGAGCAGCCGCACTCAGCGATATAGATGATGCAAAAGAAATAGGTGAGCGTGCAGAACGCCGTTATAAACGCAGGAAAAGAGAATTGAATTCGACTAAAGACGAAACCAACCTTGCTTTTGAGGAGTTGGGACAGTTTAAGGTTGATATTTTTAACAATCAAATCAGACATATTGTTCAAGTCCTAAACAACACCAGCAACAAGCATGCGAAAAGCGAACTATCGGGTTTTAACAGTACATTTGATATTGCTGAATTAAAAGAAATGGAAACTATGGTGCAAACTTCTTTAGAGTTAAGCACCAATCTCGGCAGTAGTGCCATTACTGGCGCACTGGCAGGCTTTGGCGTATACGGTGCAGTACCTATGCTTGCAACTGCTTCCACAGGAACAGCAATCTCCACCCTTTCAGGTGCTGCGGCAACCAATGCAACCCTTGCTTGGCTCGGAGGTGGCTCATTGGCAGCAGGTGGATTCGGTATGGCAGGCGGCATGGTGGCTTTGGGTGGCATCGTGGCAGGACCTGCTTTAGCAATCGGTGGATTTATGCTGGCAAGCAAGGCGGAAGAGGCTCTGACGGAAGCACGAGCATATAGGGCTGAAATCGATGAGGCTATTGACGAGATGGATTTAATTACAGAAGGATTAGAAGGGTTGAAGGAAAACGCAAGGGAAATACGCCATACCTTAGAAGAAATGGTTAAACGTTTCGAAAAGGTTCGTGTCGACCATGCCGACCATCCTGATTTCCACACCATGCTGGTCATCGGCAAAGCAATTAAAAATCTGCTGAATACGCCTATTATGGAAGAGGACGGATCTCCTGTAGCCAATATCCGTCATCAATGCGAAGGTTATCTGAATATCGAATTAGGTACAGTATAATGGGAAAAATCCAAATCCTTAATAAGTTACCAACAAAGAATCCAGCAAACATTTCGTTTGATGCGGCTTCTAATTCGTTTCTTCGCATCTTAGAAGCACGCAACGAATATAAGAAAATTGCTGCTCAAGAGAAAACCAAACGTGAAGTCATTGGTGCATGGCGTGATGTCCGATTAACAGAATTGAAAAACCAACAAGAAATTTTGCGCTTGTATCTGGAAAATACGTTCAAAGAACGTCGCAAAATGATTGACGGTTTATTTGAGGCATTGGACAAAGGAATGGAAGCGGGAAATATCCACGTTATTGATACAGCAATTAACGGCATTGTAAGCATTGCCAAAGATTCCCCACTGAAACAAGTGGACAATCTGATTGCAGCTTTGAAAAACGACAATGTGAAAGTAATCGATTTTTGATTGCCTCATCAGAACCCTTCCCATGCTCTGCTTGCGGTTTGTGCTGTCAAAAGGTCAATTTAAGCGAACAAACCATATACCTGGATCGAGGAGATGGTACCTGCCGCCATTTCGATGATTCAACGCGCTTATGCACTATCTATGAAACGCGCCCTTTGGTCTGTCGTGTGGAGGACTATTATCACCATTACTTATCAGAACAAATGTCGTGGCAGGACTTTATACGGATTAATATAGAAGTGTGTAAACAGTTTCAATCTGAGTAGGTTTGTTTTCACATGAAGAAAATGCCGTCTGAAACTCCTTTCAGACGGCATTTTCTTCCATCTCAATCCCAACCGCTTCACTCTTTCGGTGCAGGCGGTTCGATTTGCTCTTTCCAGCCGCATTCTTTTTGCGGGCAGACTTTTTCCACTCCCCAGCGTTTGGTGGTTTTGATGGTCAAGACCGGCCAATGGCAGTTCGGGCATTCTTCGGCGACGGGCGGGTTCCAAGTGGCGTAGTTGCAGTCGGGATAAGTGCTGCAACTGTAAAACAGTTTGCCGTAGCGGGATTTGCGCTCGACGAGGTTGCCTTTTTTGCATTGCGGGCATTGGACGCCGGTATCTTTCGGTTTTTCCAGCGGCTCGACGTGTTTGCATTTGGGGTAGTTGGCGCAGCCGATGAATTTGCTGCCGGTGCGGCTGTATTTGTACACTAGGCGACCGCCGCATTTGGGACACTCGCGCCCGTCAAGTTCGGCTTGTTCTGCTTCCGCTTTGGCGATGCGTTCGGCAGCTTCTTCGGCGGTTTCGTTGACGTTGCGGGTGTAGCTGCACTCGGGATAACCGGCGCAGGCAACGAAGCGTCCCATTTTGCCGAACTTGATTTGCAGTTTGTGTCCACCGCATTTGGGGCAGGTTTCGTCGAGTTCCTGCGTGGTAAATTTGGCGCGTTCGATGCCCTCTTTTTCTTCCACTTGCTTGATAAACGGCTTCCAGAATTTGTCCATCACGGGAACCCATTGGCGTTTGCCGCCGGCGATTTCGTCGAGCTGGTCTTCGAGTTTGGCGGTAAAGTGGTAGTCGACGTATTGGGCGAAGTGTTCGGTCAGGAATTTGTTGACGATGTCGCCTGTGTCGGTGGGCATAAAGCGTTTTTGCTCAAGGGTGACGTATTCGCGGTCTTTGAGCGTGGAGATAATGCTGGCGTAGGTCGAGGGGCGGCCGATGCCGTATTCTTCAAGGGCTTTAACCAATGTGGCTTCGTTGTATCGCGGCGGCGGAGTGGTAAAGTGTTGTTCGCCGTAGAGTTTATCCACGGGCAGTTTGTCGCCTTCGCTCATTTCGGGCAGTTTTTTGCTGTCTTCGCCTTCTTCATCGTCGCTGCTTTCTTCATAAACGCTCAAGAAGCCTGCGAAAGTTTGCACTTGTCCGGTTACGCGGAACACGCCTTTGCCGACGGTAATATCGACGGTAGTTTGGTCGAATTTGGCGGGCATCATCTGACAGGCGACGGTGCGCTGCCAAATCATTTGATAGAGTTTGAACTGGTCTGCGCTCAGGAAGGGTTTGACGCTTTCGGGCGTGCGGTACACGGAAGTCGGGCGGATCGCTTCGTGCGCTTCTTGGGCGTTTTTGGATTTGGTTTTGTATTGTTTGGCGGCACTCGGCAGATATTCTTTGCCGATTTTGTTTTCGATGTAATGGCGGATTTCGGTTAAGGCTTCATCCGCCAAGTTCACGCTGTCGGTACGCATATAGGTAATCAGACCGATGGCACCCTGCCCTACGTCAATACCTTCGTAAAGCTGCTGGGCGGTACGCATGGTGCGGTCGGTAGTGAAGCCGAGTTTGCGCACGGCATCCTGCTGCATGGTGGATGTGGTGAACGGCGCGGCGGGATTACGGCTGCGCTTTTTCTTTTCGATGGCGGTAACGACGGCTTCTTTGCCTTCGAGTTCTTTCAACACATCGGCTTGAGCGGCTTCGTTCGGCAGGTCGAATTGTTCGAGTTTTGCGCCGTTGTATTGGGCGAGTTTGGCGGTGAACTTGCTGCGGCCTTTGTGGCTGTCGAGATGCACCGTCCAATATTCCTGCGCTTCAAACGCGCGGATTTCGTTTTCGCGTTCGCAAATCAGGCGCAAAGCAGGACTTTGTACACGGCCCGCGCTCAAACCGCGCCGGATTTTTTTCCACAACAACGGCGAGAGGTTGAAACCGACCAGATAGTCCAGCGCACGGCGGGCTTGTTGCGCATCGACCAAGTCCATTTCGATTTCGCGCGGGTTGGCGACGGCGTCAAGGACGGCGTTTTTGGTGATTTCGTGGAACACGACACGCTGCGGCTTGATGTTTTTCAGACCGCGTTTGGATTTGAGGATTTCTAAAAGATGCCAGGAAATGGCTTCGCCTTCCCTATCCGGGTCGGTTGCGAGGTAGATGTTTTCAGCTTCTTTGGCACCGGCGACGATGGCATCGACGTGTTTGGCGTTGCGGCTGATGAGTTGGTATTTCATCGCAAAGCCGTTGTCGGGATCGACCGCGCCGCTTTTGGGGACGAGGTCGCGGACGTGTCCGTAGGATGCAAGGATTTCAAAATCGCCGCCCAAATATTTTTTCAGGGTTTTGGCTTTGGACGGGGATTCGACGATTAATAGGTTTTTCGCCATTTGTCGTTCTCTAGATGGTGGTTTTGATGCCGGCGTTTCAGACGGCCTCGGGCGGGCCGTCTGAAGCCGCTTCAGTTCATCGTAGGTTTGTTGTCGAGTAAAAGCGCGCTCATCAGCTCGTCGCCGACCAACACGGGCAGCTCGCTCTTGTTTGCCCATAAAAGCAGCAGGGTCAGCACTTTGGCGGTATCTACGGTAATTTCGTCGCCCGGAATGTGCATCAGCGCGTGGATGATGATTTCCCGCTGTTCGCAGCTGACGGCTTTTTCTTCAATCAGATACTGCATCAGCCCCATCACTTCCTGCGGCAGGTTGTCGGTTTCTTCTTTGCTGTACACGCGCAATGCGCCGCTGTCGGCGGGTTCGGCGGAAAATTCGGAGCTGTTGAGCAATACTTCCATCATCATCAGGGTGTTGCCGATTTCCATCGTATCGAAACCCGCTTCTTCAAGCAGCATACCCAAGTCTTCGGGCGGCGGACAGGTATCGAAATCTTGGAAATGTTCGATGAGGTAGGCGATGACTTCGGTCATTCGTGTTCCTTAATATAAAGTGCGTTCAAGTTCGGATACGCTGGTATCTGCCGCCGGGCATTGCGGCAACGCTGCCGTCCAGTTCCAATTCCAACAGTTCGGCGTATAAGTCTGCGGCAGGCATACCCAACTGCTCGGCAAGCACATCGGGATGAACCGGGTCGAAACCCATCCTGTCCAAGATACCGCCGCCGACGGGTCGGTTCTCCGTCTTTTCAGACGGCATTTTGCCTTCAGACGAAAACGGCGGGTCGGATGCCGTCTGAACGGCAGTGATGCGCTTTTCAGGTATTCCCTTATTTATAGAATATGATGAAGCACCCTCATTTTGCAAGAGCCGCGGACACTCATGAAGGATGTCGTCCAGGCATTCCACCAATTTTGCGCCGTCTTTAATCAGTTTGTGGCAGCCTTTACTGTGTGGATTGTCTATCGAACCGGGTACCGCCATCACTTCGCGCCCCATCTCCGCCGCCAATCTGGCAGTAATCAGCGAACCGGATTCCAACGCGGCTTCAACCACCAGCGTTACTTGCGACAGGGCAGCAATCAGGCGGTTGCGGCGCGGAAAATTGCCGGCATACGGCCGCGTACCGATGGGGAACTCGCTGACAATCAATCCTTTTTCGGCGATTTCATAGGCAAGGTTTTTATTGGACGGCGGGTAAATGCGGTCTATACCCGTCCCCCACACGGCGATGGTGCCGCCTTCTGCCTCCAGTGCTCCCTGATGGGCGGCAGTATCGATACCGGAAGCCATACCCGACACAACGGGAATGCCTTTCCCACCCAACGCCCTGCCAAAATCTTTGGCAATCCGCATTGCCTGCGGCGTGGCATGGCGGCTGCCGACGATGGCGGCGGAAGGTTTGTGCAGCAGTTGCACGTTGCCGCGCAAAAACAAAACCGGCGGCGCGGTTATACCCTGAGTCAGCATTTCAGGAAAATCATCATCCCGCAGCAGCATCAGACGGCATCCGTCCCTCATTTCCCATTCCAATGCCGCTTCTGCCGCCTGCCGCGCCAAAGCGCGTTTTTCCGCATTGCGCCAAGCCTCAAGCGCCTGTTTGTGCCGTATCAGTGCCGCCACCTGTTCCGCCGGTGCGGACAGGGCATTTTGCGCACTGCCGAAATGGTGCAGCAGCAGCAAGAAACTTTCCGCACCGATATAGGGCGTAAAAGCCAGCTGCAACCATGCGAAACGTTCGTTCTCTGTCATAAAATCCGTCCCCTTATGATTTCAGACGGCATTTGCTCCAAATGCCGTCTGAAAACGGAAGCCCTGCAATCTGAAAACCGGCGGTTTGCACCTACTCTTCGGCTTTTTCACCCGCACGGCGGGAAATGCCGATGCCGAGCTGCTTGAGCTTGCGGTAGAGGTGGGTACGTTCCAACCCGACCTTCTGCGCCACTTTGCTCATATTCTGACCTTCTTGGGCAATGTGGTACTCGAAATAACGTCGCTCCAATTCTTCCCTCAATTCGCGCAGGGGCAGGTTGAAATTGAACCCGCCCACCATATCTTCCACCCCCTCGGCAGACACATTCTGCCCCAAAAGGGAAGAAACCGCCGCCGCACCGATTTCCTGTCCGTCTGCCTCCAACAACAGTGTTGCAACGACACTGCTCAACTGGTCGAAATTTCCCGGCCATTCATAACGGGTCAATGCGGCAAGCGCATCTTCACTGAATGAGGCGGGCGCAATCTTTTGGCTTTCCGCCACATTGCAGGCAATCCCCTGTATCAGGAAGGGAATGTCTTCATGCTGCATACGCAGCGGCGGAATGCGGACGACCGACTCCGACAGCAGTTCCGCCAGCTTTTCCTCGCAGGCAATGCCGTCTGAACCTGCCGCCCTGCTGCCCGATGCGACCACCCTGACGCGGCAGCGTTCTGCCTTGCCGATGATAAAGGCAATGCCGGTTTGGATATTGCGGCTGTATTGGGCAATATCGCCGACATACAAAACGCCGCCCTCCGCCTTCTGCAACAGTTCCATCGGCATATCGATCAGATATTCGACCCTTGCCGGGCTGACCCACGGCGTACCGTTTTTATGGAAATAGCGCGCCACGGTTTCAAACGGCGAACCCGCTTCGCCCGTCAAAAATACAGGGGACGTGCGCTTTGCCGCCGCTTCGACTTCGCGGTTCATCTCCTGAATCGCGGCACTGTTGCCCAGCTTGTCGAACACCGGTCCCGTTTCGATTTGCGCCGCACCGTGTTTCAACGCGTTTTCGACGGCAGACAGTAGCTTTTGCAGGGAAATCGGTTTTTCCAAAAAATCGATCGCGCCGATTTTGGTCGCTTCCACGGCGGTATCGATGCTGGCATGCCCGCTCATCATCACCACCGGCATATTGAGCTGCCCGTTTTTCGCCCACTCCTTCAAAAGGGTAATACCGTCGCAATCCGGCATCCAAATATCCAGCAGCACCATCGCCGGGCGCGCCTGATGGCGCAGCTTGCGCGCCTCTTCGGCGTTTTCCGCCAACGCGACCGAATAGCCTTCGTCCTGCAGGATTTCCGACAGCAGGTCGCGGATGCCGACTTCGTCGTCTACAATTAAAATATCGCTGCTACGCATAAGTTTCTACCGTTTTTGGCAAGATGATTCTGACACACGCCCCACCCGCATCCTGATTGCTCAGGCTGATGCGGCCGCCGTGTTCTTCAATGATTTTTTTCACCACGGGCAGTCCCAATCCCGTTCCCGCCGGTTTGTCCGTTACATACGGCTCGAAGGCGTTGTGCAGCATTTCCCTGCCGAACCCTTTGCCGTTGTCGCAAACCGTCAGGACAATCCGACCGTCCTGCCCCGCTTCCGATTTTACCCTGACTTCGGGTACATCGGCTTCTTCCGCCGCTTCGGCGGCATTTTTGAAAATATTGTGCAGCACCTGCCGCATGGCGGTCGTATCCGCCGCCACCATCAGCGGTTCGCCGGCAAGTTCCGCCTCAAACCGGCACGGGCCGGCTTCGTACAGAGCCAAAACATCGCCGATTAAGGCGTTCAAATCCTGATTTTCCAATTTGAGCGACGGCGCGCGCGCATAATTGCGGAATGCCTCGACCATTTCTTTTAACGCCGCCACCTGTTTGATGATGGTGTCGGTCGAACGCATCAGGATTTGCGCGTCCTGCTCGTCCAGCTTGCCGTCCAGCTTCCACGCCAGCCGTTCGGCGGAAAGCTGGATGGGCGTGAGCGGATTGCGGATTTCGTGTGCCAGCCGCTTCGCCACTTCGCCCCACGCGGCTTCTTTTTGCGCGCGTATCAGCACGGTGATGTCGTCAATCACCATCACCACGCCGTTGCCGTTGTCTTCGGGCAATACCGTCGCCTTGCCCAGCAGGATTTTAGCATCGTCCGGCGCGGCATATTCCACCTGGACCGGTTTGTCCGTACCTGCCGCCGCACCGATGGCGGCAAACACTTCGGCAAGCAGGGACTGCTGCGCCGAAACGCCGTGCCAACCATGCCGGCTGCTGCCCCACAGGGGAGCGAGCGGCATCCCCAAAATCTGTTCCGCCGCTTTGTTGAAGGTTTTCAGACGGCCTTGTTCGTCAAACACCACCACACCCGTGGTCAGGCTCTCCAACACGCATTCGAGATAATGTCTGGCGGCTTCTTCGCGCCTCCTGTTGCGCTCGTCTGCTTCTTTGGCGATGGAAAGCTGCTCGGTCATATGGTTGAATAACTTGGTCAAACGCCCGAACTCATCATTGCGTAAAACAGGACGGGTTTGGCTGAAATCGCCTTGCGCCACCGCCTTCGCCCCCTCGGCAAGCGATAGGACGGGTTCGACGAAACGGCGGGCAAAATACAATGCCATGACCAGTGCAAGAAAAATCGACAGCAGCGAGGCGGCAAGCAGCGTCGCCAGAAAGAAGGTCTGCAAACCCTTTTTGCTGTAACTCAACTCAGCATATTTCGCCCTTGCCTTTTCGATTAAGACGGCATCCTCTGCCACGCCTTTGGGAATGGGCTGACGAAAAAACAGCGCGTAATCGCGTCCGTTGTATGTACCCACCAGCAGCCAGCCCTGCGCGTACAATACGCCGCCTATACTTTCCAAGCTCCTGACCGAGCCGGCCTGTTGGATTTTCTCCCAATGTTCCTTATCCGGAAACGGCTGGTCAAGCTTGTACGGGTTGATGCTTTTTTCGATTTTACCGCTTGCCGCATTGTAAAGGGACAACTGGGTAAATCTGCCGGCGTAATGTTCCAGCACCCTGCCCATATCCCCGGGCAGGGAAGCCGCGCCGATGAGGTCTATCTGCACGGGGACGGCGTTGCCGAGTGCGTTGTCTGCCGCCAGATTCAATGCGGACTTGCTCAAATTGAGGCTGCGTTCGAGGGCTTCGTGGGTGTCGTTGCCGAACCACGAATTAATCGTACCGTTGATGAACTGTGCGGAAACGCCGAACAGAAACACGCCGGGCAATACGGCGACCAGCGTGAACATCCCGGAAAGGCGTTTAGCAATCTGCGAACCGAATACGCCGTTGCGCCTGTCTTTCAACAGCAATATGACATAACGCGCCAGAACGGCGGACAGTACCAGCAGCAGCATTGCACTGAATGCGACTATCCACCAGAAATAATCCGCCAGCGAACTGGTGCTGCCGGTTGCCGCCGTCAGTCCGTACAACAGGACGACGGCGCATATGGCTGCGATCAGTAGAAAACGGCGCATTATTTGTTCCCGATGATGTTTAGAGGTTTCCAACCCGAATCCAAATGCCAGTTTTGAGAAGTCAATGCGTTGATTTGAAAAGGCTTGGGCAGTTTTGAAGTGGACAGCAGCAGGCGGATTTCCGCCTTGGTTTCCCCTGCTTCCGCACCGGACAACGCGCCTTTGTTCAGGACTTTCCAGTTGGCAACCGCGCCGGTCGCACGCAATGCCGCACCCAAAGTGTCGTAGTCTGTCGAAAACGCGCCGACGGTAACGCGGTAGCGGTTGGTCAGCGGATGGAAACTCAGTTTGTAGTCAATATTGTCATCATCGCCAATCAGTTGCCCCAATTTAAACCGATAAGAAGCGATTGTCGGGGCAGAAAGCTGCCAGCTTAAGGTAAAGTTGAGCGGCACGCCCCTGCGCAACGCCTGTTGGAGCTGGTCGGGCAGCTCGGTTTGGAAGCGGCTGCTGACTGAGAGCTGCCCGCCGTCGGTTATCCTCGCTTCGGCACGGCTCACATCTATCCCCTCCGCCGCCACATTCTGAAAGGCGGGGAGCATCAGCGGCACAATCAGCCATTTACTGCTTTTGAATAAGCGCGTAATAAAAGCCATCTTGGTGTTTGTTCGGTAAGAGTACCCGCGATTCGATCAGTTCTGCATCGGCATGGCGGTTGAGGAATTTTTGCAATTGCCCGTCGTTTTCTTCGACGAACACGGAACAGGTGGTGATCAACATCCTTCCCCCGCTTTTCAGCACCTGCCACAATGCGTCCAGCAGGGCTTCCTGCTGGCGGGCGGTTTTGAGCGCGTCGGTCGGGCGGCGCAGCCATTTCACGTCGGGATTGCGCCGCGCCACGCCCGAGGCGGTACACGGCACGTCGGCAAGGACGGCATCAAACGGTTTCCCATCATACCATGCCGGCAGGTCCTGTGCATCGGCACACGCCGTCGATGCCGTCTGAAAGCCCAGGCGCGCGATATTGTCTTCCACCCGTTTCAGACGGCCTGCATCAATGTCCAAGGCGGTAACACGGCAATCCGCCAGTTCCAAGATATGCCCCGTCTTGCCGCCCGGCGCGGCGCACGCGTCCAAAATCCGTTCGCCGTCTTTCGGGTTAAGGAGATACGCCGCCTGCTGCGCGCCGAAGTCCTGTACCGAAACGATGCCGTCTGAAAAGCCGGGCAGGCGGTTTACCGGCACGGCTTCTTCCAACGTAACCGCATATTCGTCCAACGCCTTAGCCGCGATACCTTCCGCCACCAGTTTTTCCAAATAGCTTTCGGCATTGCCGTGTCGGCGGTTGACGCGCAAAGTCATCGGCGGATGGGATTGCAGCGCGGCGGCGATGTTGTGCCAGTGTTTCGGATAATGGTTTTTCAAGTAAGCCACCCACCACAGCGGCAGGTTGTGTTTCGCCACATCGTCTTTTTTACAGGAAGCCACAAGCTTGTCGCGTTCGCGCAAAAAGCGGCGCAAAACCGCGTTGGCAAACGAACGGTACTGCCCGCGTCCGATTTTGGCTATGCTCTCCACTGCCTCATTGACCACGGCGTGGGGCGCGTTGCGCGTGTAATGCAGTTGGTACAACGCCGCCAAAAGCAGGCTTTCGAGCTGCGGATTGCCAATCGGCTTTTTCAGCATCTGCGCGAGCATATGTTTCAAACTGCCCAAATAACGCTGGCAGCCGTAGGCGATGTCCTGCAACGCGCCGTTTTCCTGCGCCGTAAGATCGGGATGCGCGGTGCGGATTTGCGCCAACACGTCCTGAAGGTTACGTCCTTCGGCAACTGCCGCAATGCTGTCGGCGGCAAGTTTTTGGGCAAGTGCCATACTCATATTATGTGATTCGCTTTCTTCAACTGATGGCTTCAGACGGCATCCCCGTTTGCGGATCGGGATGCCGTCTGAAGGAATTTACAGCTTCGTCCCTGCTTCGATATGCCGTCCAGCAGCAAACGCCGCGATATTCATACGTTTGCCGCCGGCAGGCTGCAATTCGGTAATCTTCAGCGCGTTTTCGCCGCAGGCAACGACCAAACCGTCCGCCGAATAGGACAACACTTCGCCTGCCGTGCCTTGTTGCGCCACCACTTCGGCGCGCCGGATTTTCATCGGCTTGCCCTGATACTCAACCCACGCGGCAGGCACGGGGTTGAAGGCGCGGATTTTGCGTTCGATAACCGCCGCGCTTTCGCTCCAATCAATACGCGCTTCTTCTTTGCTTAGTTTTTGGGCGTAAGTAACACCTTCTTCGGGCTGTTTGACCACGTTCAGACGGCCTTTGTTTTGAAGCTGTTGCAAATCGGCAACAACCGCCGCCGCACCGATTTCCATCAGCGCGTCGTGGACTTCGTTGGCGGTATCGGTAGGTTGGATGGCGTAGCGGTGTTCGCTGACCACATCACCGGTGTCCAAACCGATGTCCATCTGCATAATGCACACGCCGGTTTCGGCATCGCCGGCCTCAATCGCGCGCTGAATCGGCGCCGCGCCGCGCCAACGGGGCAGCAGCGAGGCGTGGATGTTGAGGCAGCCGTGTTTCGGCGCATCCAACACGTCTTGCGGCAGAATCAAACCGTACGCGGCAACCACCATTACGTCTGCCTCGACCTCTTTGAGCATTTGCAGGGCTTCGGCGTTGTTGCGCAGTTTTTCGGGCTGTGCCACGCGCAAACCGAGTTCCAGCGCGGCTTGTTTGACGGGCGGGGCGGTCAGTTGCATACCGCGTCCTTTAGGGCGGTCGGGCTGAGTCAGCACCAGCGGGATTTCAAAACCGGCGGCGGCAACGGCTTTTAAAGCGGCGGCAGCAAAATCGGGCGTGCCGGCAAAGATGACTTTCATATCGTGTCCTAATGTGCGCGGGGTGTGTCGCGATGCCGTCTGAAAACGCCGCAGCGTCCGGACAGCACGGCAAAGGGGTCAAATCGTATGTTTCTGACGTTTTTTCAACTTGGTCTTAATCCGGCTCTGCTTGAGCTGCGACAATCGTTCGACAAACACAATGCCCATCAGGTGGTCCAACTCGTGCTGCACGCAAATCGCCAGCAAGCCGTCCGCCTCCAGCGTGAACTTTTCGCCTTTTTCGTTCAAAGCCTCGACCTTGACGCGTTCGGCTCGGGTAACGGTGTCGTAAATGCCCGGCACCGACAGGCAGCCTTCTTCGTAAGTGGTTTCGCCGTCTTTTTCGACAATAACGGGGTTGATGAACACGCGCGGTTCGCTGCGGTCTTCGGTCAAATCCATCACGACCACGCGCTCGTGCACATCGACCTGCGTCGCCGCCAGCCCGATGCCGCGCGCCTCGTACATCGTTTCAAACATATCGGCAACCAGCTTTTGGATGCGCTCGTCAACTTGTTCGACAGGCTTTGCCACCGTGTGCAGACGCTCGTCGGGATATTGGAGGATATTCAGTAAAGCCATAATTTTCTCTTTCCGTCGGCAGATACGCTGCCTGTTTTTCACAATTACCGTGATGGTATGGTTAATTCGATGTTAAAATACGAATAATTTATTGTAATGCGGCACGTCCCGAAAAGACCGTCGCCGCTTTTTCCAACCCGATCAGGCAAGACAAACCGAAATTTATCAGATAAGGGGAACGGTTATGCAACGTCGTATTATAACCCTGCTCTGCGCGGCAGGTATGGCATTCTCAACACAAACTTTGGCGGCAAATCTGAAGGTGCGCCCGAACGCGCCGCAACGCTACACAGTCAAACAGGGCGACACCCTGTGGGGCATTTCGGGCAAATACCTGTACAGCCCGTGGCAATGGGGTCGCCTGTGGGGTGCGAACCGCAGCCAAATCCACAATCCCAACCTGATTTATCCGGGTCAGGTTTTGGTGTTGCGCTACGTTAACGGCGAACCGCGCCTCAGCCTAGAACAGACAGACAACATCCCCGTCGTCAAAATGAGTCCGGATAAAGAAGTGTCCGGATACGGTATTCCCGCCATCGATGTCAACTTCTACCGCATCTTTATGCAGCACCCGCAAATCGTCTCCCGCAAAGAAACCGCTGCCGCGCCGCGCCTGCTCTCGGGTCCGGAAGGCAGGCTGCTGTACACCAAAGGCACCAGGGTTTACACCAAAGGCCTGAAAGAACCGGGCCGCTACCTGACCTACCGTATCAATAAAAACATCACCGATCCGGATACGGGTAAATTCCTCGGACAAGAAGTCGCATTCAGCGGCATCGTACGCTCCCTGCCCTATACCGATTCGGCACTCGAACAACGCTCCGAACAGGCGGCGGAGCAGTTGAAAGACAACGAATACTATACCCGCACCCATCCTTTGATTACCCCGCTGCGTACCCATTCGATACAGCCGCTGGTGGTCGAAACCGCCATTTCCGAAATACAGCAGGGCGACTACCTGATGAAAATGCCGGAAGACACCGACCGCTTCAATATGGTGCCGCACGAGCCCTCCCAACCGGTTCAGGCGAAAATCGTTTCCGTGTTTGAAGGCGTGAGAATCGGCGGACAGTTCAAAACCATTACGATAGACAAAGGCGAGGCGGACGGTTTGGACAAAGGCGCGGTTTTGAGCCTCTACAAACGCAAGAAAACGATGCAGGTCAACCTCTCCAACAATTTGGCAGAAGAACCCAAAAGCAGGGATACCGTCGAACTGATTTCCACTCCTGCCGAAGAAGTGGGCTTGGCAATGGTTTACCGCACCTCCGAACACCTGTCGTCCGCCATCATTCTGGAAAACATCTCCGATATTTCCGTAGGCGACACCGCCGCCAATCCGGGACGGGATTTGGACAATATGCCGGATCAGGGCCGCACTCGCGTCGATTCCGACCCTTTCCAATAACCCCTCGGCAACAATGCCGTCTGAAGGCTTCAGACGGCATTTTTTATTTAGACTGCATTTTCATATCCCGTTGATGCAAAACCCTGATTTAGTCGGACAAAATGCCTTTTATCTGATGGGACCGGTTTCCGCCCGAACGGAAATCAGCGGCTTGCCCTTGCAGACAGACGGAAGTAACCGGGTATCCAAACCCAATCTTGCCACTTTGCCGCCGCCCCCTGAAAAAATGCCGTCTGAAGCCTTCAGACGGCATTGTTGCCGGAAAAAGCCGCCGCGCCGCTGGTGCGCGCCCCATACATCGGGACACCTTCAATAAAATATCCGTTTGGACTTTTCCGGCATTTTTGAAATTTCCCTCAACGCCTGATTGAGCGCGCCCAAATCCAACGCCGTTTCCGAACGGCAGGCATCGCCGAAGATGTTTTTATATTCCGCCGTCAGTTTCAACATCCCTTTGAACGCGCGCCCTTCCAAAGCCGCCGACAACTCGAAAATATCGGCGAACACGCGCCCGTAGGTTTCGCCCGAGGCGACCGCGTCCGTCCCCAATGCGAACATATCCATTTTTGCCAACTCGGCGGCAATCGTGCGCGCGTCTTCATCGTCAGGCAGCACTTCCGCCTTGAACCTGACCTGTTCCGCCATCCCTTTGCCGTGGTTTTTGACCAGCAGGGCGAGCATTTGCGGCTTGTGTTCCAAGTGTTGCAAAGAAGCGTGCAGGACGGGGTGTATGCTTTCGTTCTGTATCATTTTTTCGCGGTAGAACTTTTCCGCCTTAGCCTTTGAACGCGCCGACACGAACGCCCACGCCAGCCACACCAGCGCGACGGCGGACAATGCGGACAGAAGCGGAGGCAGCTCTTCAGTATAGGCTTTCTGATTGAACCAGATTTGCGCGGTCAAAAAACCGGCAAAGAAAATCAAAACATAAAGTATCGGTGCGAAACGGCTTTGGACAGAAGCGTGCATCATCATTCCATTTCAGATTGGCAAAACAGGCGGCAGACGAAATGCCGCCCGCTCGGTTTAAGGGAATCCGTCAGGCTTCCGCCACCGAATCCCGGCTGTAGGTTTTTTCGCAGTAATGGCATTTCAGCCGCGTCTGCCCGTTGTGTTTTTTAACATAAAACCGGCTTTTGACCGGCTCGCCGTGGCCGGCGCAATTCGTGTTCGGACAGCGGAACACTTCGGCGATTTCGTCGGGCAGGTTCAAATGCCGCTTCTGCACGACCTTGAAATTGTCGATGGTGTTGACCACCGCTTCGGGGGCGAACAGGGCGAGGCGGTCGGCGGCTTTGTCGTCCAAGCACACGCCTTTGATTTTGATGATGTCTTTGCTGCCTTGGGTTTTGCTGGGCAGGTTGAAGCCCACGGTTACCGCGTTGCCGTAGTGCAAAAGTTTGAACTGGCGCAGGATGGTCAGCCCCCTGCCGGCGGGAATATGGTCGATAACCGTACCTTTTTCAATGGCTTCGACACTGAGTTTCGGGGTTTCCATATCGGTTCCTCACACTTCTTCGTTCAACACCAGCGACAATATCGCCATACGCGCATAAACGCCGTTAGTCGCCTGCTCGAAATAATAGGCATGCGGCGTAGCATCGACATCGGGATGGATTTCGTCCACGCGCGGTAGGGGGTGCAGCACGCGCAGGTTCGGTTTGGCGCGGGCAAGCATGGATGCGTCGAGATTGAATTTGCCTTGGATTTTGGCAAATTCCTGTTCGTCGAAACGTTCGCGTTGAACACGGGTCATATACAGGATATCCGCCCATTCCGCCGCTTCTTCCAAACTGCCGAGGATACGGTATCGGCAGCCGGCTTCGTCCAACTCTTCGGTAATATAGTCGGGCATGGCCAGGCTGGGCGGCGAAACAAAGGCAAATTCACAATTCCAGCGTTTCAACGCCTGACAAAGCGAATGCACGGTACGTCCGTATTTCAAGTCGCCCGCCATGGCGATTTTGAGCTTGTCCAAACGTCCCTGCGTTTCATAAATGGTAACCAGGTCGAGCAGCGTCTGACTGGGGTGCTGGTTCGTGCCGTCGCCGGCGTTGATAACGGGGACGCGCGAAAACTCCGCCGCCACGCGCGCCGCGCCGTCTTTGGGATGGCGTTGGATGATTGCGTCGGTGTAGCCGGAAATGATGCGGGCGGTATCGGCAAGCGTCTCGCCTTTTTTGGCACTGGTATTCGCGCCGTCCGAAAAGCCGATGACCTTGCCGCCCAGCCGCTGTACCGCCGTTTCAAACGACAGGCGCGTACGCGTGGACGGTTCAAAGAAGCACGAACCGATAAGTTTCCCTTCCAACAGGTTGCCGTGCGGCTCCGACTTCAGTTTCAATGCCGTCTGAAGCAGCAGCTCGAGCTGTTCCCGCGTCAAATCAGAAATAGAAATAACATGCTGTTTATATAGCGGATTAGGCATTTCACCCCTCCTCCGTAAAAGACCCGCGCCAAGCAGGCATCCGGTTATGCGTCCACACCGCCCGAGTGTTTCCGAAAGCGGCAATACGCCGCGTATTATCGCACATTTGCCGCCGCAAAGTTTCAACAGTGCACATCAAACGGTTTTCAGACGGCATATCCAAACACGCCCGCATAAGCATAAGGTATAATCGCGCCAGACATTTCTTTTCAGGAAGCCGCCATGTTAGTCTGCAACCCCTACGAAGTCGTCATCCACGGCACAACGAGTTCCGGCAAGATTTTCCGTCCCAGCGACTGGGCGGAACGCCTGTGCGGCATCCTGTCCTCGTTCACCAAAGACAACCGCCTCTCCTACTCGAAATGGGTACGCCCCATGCTGGTGGACAACATCCGCTGCGTCGCCGTCGATAAAAAACTGGAAACCGACAATCCGCAGATGTTCCGCTTCCTGATGGACTTTGCCGCCGACAACGACCTGCGCGTCATCGACTGCAAAGCCCTGCTCGAAGAACGCGAACAGGGCGGACAAAACGACCCTGCCGACGAACGCGTCCTGCTGGCACAGGCAATCGAAGAAAAACACGCCGCCGAGAAAGCACAGGAACAGACCGTCTCGGGCGCATCCTACATTTTGCGCGAAATCGGTGCGGAAGACACGTCCACCGCCTTTGCAGCCTTGAGCGTGCTGCGCTCCATGCTGACCGACATCAACCGTTTTACCGAACAGATCAACAAAGTCCAACGTCCCGTCGGCTACCGCCTGCTGGGTATTTTTGAAGAAGGTAAATACAATGCCGTCGCCGTCTGCGGTTTCCACGAAGCCTGCAACCTCGCCAGCGGCCGACATATCCATATCGACGACATCGTTACCCTGCCGCAAAGCCGCCGCAAAGGTTATGCTTCGCGCCTGCTGGAAGAAGTCCGGAAAATCGGTGCAGAAACAGGGGTTACCAAAATCCACCTTAACGTCCACGTCAACCACGACCGTACCGACGCGCACCGCCTGTATTTCAAAAACGGTTTTGAAATCTGCGCCTACCACTTCCGTTGCGACCCCAAATGAAAACACTCCTCCTCATCTGCACCCTGTTGCCCCTTGCCGCCTGCACCGCCTTTTCCGGACAAGGCGGCAGCCGGATTTACGGCGAAATCAAAACCGGTATCGAAACCCGGCACAGCCGTTAAAAAATGCCGTCTGAAGCCCTTTCAGACGGCATTTTAAAATATGCGCCCTATCCGCCCGCCTTCCCCGCACCCCCTGCCTTTGCAGCCCTGACCGAAACCGTCTGCAGCCTATACCAGCCAAACAGCCTGACCACGCACAACACCGCCAGCCACGGCATACACAAAGCCGTCAGGACATAGCGCGCATTACCCGTATTGACCACATCAACGCCACGCATCAGCGACAACAGCGCGTTTGCCCACTCCCACACCGAAGGCACGCTGAACGCCAAAACCGCCACCAAACCCAACGTCCGGAATATTCCGATTTCCAAAACCTGCCGCCGCAACACCGAACGGTTGAGCAAAAACAAAACCACCAACCCGAAGCCGACCACCGCCGACATACCGCCGTTGGCGACAATCTGCAAACTATTGAACGCAATATCTGGCGTAACGGCCAACACGCCTTCAGAATCCGGCACGGCACGCTGCAAATCCAAACCCTGCAGCACATTCAATACAAAACCGTACACCAAATCCGCCAATACCACGCCTATCGGCAAAGCACTCAAAAGCCGCCACATCTTTTCATCCGTCCAGCTGTTCAAAACTTTATTTTACCCGACCGCGCAAGCCGCCGAACAAAAAATAAATTTAGCCTAAGTCATAAAACCGTGTAATTTTGCACCAAAAAAGGCGGTTTGCAGGTAAAATATCAAACCATTAATTTAAATCATATTTTTACAGAATATTCCGCCGCGTTCACCAAATAGACATCAAACCGGTTCCAAATTTCTGTAATTTTGCAACAAAATACCGCAAAACACCCGATTGAGACCGAAAGGACTTTCATATGAACCAGACAAGCCGCGATCTGACCCGCATCAGCCACAACACCAAAATCGTCGCCACCCTTGGGCCGGGCAGCAACAACGTCAAACTGTTGGAAGATATGATCCGCGTCGGCGGCCTGAACGTCGTCCGCTTCAACTTCAGCCACGGCACGCCCGAATTCCATCAGGAAAACGCCCGTATCGTGCGCGAGGCGGCAAAACGCGCCGGACAGGAAATCGCCATCATTGCCGACCTGCAAGGCCCGAAAATCCGCGTGGGCAAAATCGCCGGCGGCGGCATCGAATTGAACAAAGGCGAAACGCTGGTACTGGATGCCGCGCTCGAAGGCGAAGGCACGCGCGAGGCAGTCGGTTTGGACTACCGCGACCTGCCTGATGATGTTGCCGCAGGCGATGTCTTGTGGCTGGACGACGGCCTGCTGACCCTGACCGTGGAATCCGTCGAAGGCAGCAGGATTATCACAAGGGTGGAAAACAGCCACGTCCTGAAAAGCAACAAAGGCATCAACAAACGCGGCGGCGGTCTGTCCGCAGGCGCGTTGACCGAAAAAGACTTCCGCGACCTGAAAACCGCGATTGCCATCGGTTGCGACTACCTCGCCATCAGCTTTGTGAAATCTGCCGAAGATTTGCACATCGCGCGCGCCAAAGTCGAAGAAGAAATGAAAGGCAGCACTGCCGTGCGCCCCGGTTTGGTTTCCAAAATCGAACGCGTAGAAGCGATTGAAAACCTTGATGAAATCATCCTCGCCGGCGACGGCATTATGGTTGCGCGCGGCGACTTGGCGGTCGAAGTCGGACACGCCGCCGTCCCCGCCCTGCAAAAACGGATGATCCGCCGCGCCCGCGAGTTGCGCCGCTTCAGCATTACGGCGACGCAAATGATGGAATCGATGATTACCAACCCCGTGCCGACCCGCGCGGAAGTCAGCGATGTGGCAAACGCGGTATTGGACGGTACCGATGCGGTGATGTGTTCCGCCGAAACCGCCGTCGGCGCGTATCCGTTTGAAACCGTCAGCCAAATGGCGATTATCTGCGCGGCTGCGGAAAAAGAGCAGGATTCGCTCAACGGCGTTGCCGAACAGGTCGAGTATCCCGAAGTGGTCAGCACCAACCTGGCGGTTGCCGGCGGTGCGGTCAGCGTGGCGCGCGCGGTTCACGCCAAAGCGATTGTCGCCCTGACCGAAAGCGGCTCGACCGCCTTTGAAATCAGCCGCCACAACATCACCCTGCCGATTTTCGCGCTGACCCCGAGCGTTTCCGCCCAACGCCGTATGGCGATGTACCGGGGCGTACGTCCGTTGATTTTGGCAACCAGCACCGACCACGACACGGCGTTGAACGAAGTCGAAACGATGCTGGTGGAACACAACATCCTGCATTCCGGCGACCAGTACATCATCACCAGCGGCTCGCAAATGCGCGAATCCGGTTCGACCAATACACTGGAAGTGCTGCGCGTCAAATAATCCGCCCTGAGTGGAAAATGCCGTCTGAAGCCGATGCCCGAGGCTTCAGACGGCATTTTTTGCGGCGGCGCGGCGGTTCGGGCAAACTGAAAAAATTGTGCAAATCCGGCAACATCGGATAAAATCGAGTACCTATACTAAAGCGAAACAAGGCATTTCCGACTGCCTTTTTTATTTGTCTGCAATTTTTTACGGAAACTGAAATGACCCCTTCCACACTGAAAAAAACCGTCCTGCTGCTCGGCACTGCCTTTGCCGCCGCATCCGTTCACGCATCCGGCTACCACTTCGGCACACAGTCGGTCAACGCGCAAAGCACGGCAAATGCCGCCGCCGCAGAAGCCACCGACGCATCGACCATCTTCTACAACCCCGCCGGTCTGACCAAACTCGACAGCAGCCAGATTTCCGTCAACGCCAACATCGTGCTGCCCAGCATTCATTATGAGGCGGATTCCGCCACCGACTTTACCGGGCTTCCTGTCCAAGGTTCTAAAAACGGCAAAATTACCAAAACCACGGTTGCGCCCCACATCTACGGCGCATACAAAGTCAATGACGACGTAACTTTGGGTTTGGGCGTGTACGTCCCCTTCGGCTCTGCCACCGAATACGAAAAAGATTCCGTGTTGCGCCACAACATCAACAAACTCGGTCTGACCAGCATCGCCGTCGAACCCGTCGCCGCGTGGAAACTCAACGAACGCCATTCCTTCGGCGCAGGCATCATCGCTCAACATACTTCCGCCGAACTGCGCAAATATGCCGACTGGGGTATCCAGCAAAAAGCAGCAATGCTGAAAGCAACACCTTCTAATCCTACTGCCGCTGCTCAAATCAAAGCTGACGGACACGCCGATGTCAAAGGCAGCGATTGGGGCTTCGGCTACCAACTGGCGTGGATGTGGGACATCAACGACCGAGCGCGCGTGGGCGTGAACTACCGTTCCAAAGTTTCACACACGCTCGAAGGCACTGCCGAATGGGCGGCAGACGGCGCGGCGGCGAAAGCAATGTGGAGTACGGCACTCGCAGCAAACGGTTACACGGCGAATGAAAAAGCCAGCGTCAAAATCGTAACGCCTGAGTCTTTGTCCGTACACGGCATGTACAAAGTGTCCGACAAAGCCAACCTGTTCGGCGACGTAACTTGGACGCGCCACAGCCGCTTCAATAAGGCGGAACTGGTTTTTGAAAAAGAAAAAACCATCAGTATGGGCAAAAAATCCGACCGCACCACCATCACCCCCAACTGGCGCAACACCTACAAAATCGGCTTGGGCGGTTCTTATCAAATCAGCGAACCGCTGCAACTGCGCGCCGGCATCGCTTTTGACAAATCGCCCGTCCGCAACGCCGACTACCGCATGAACAGCCTGCCCGACGGCAACCGCATCTGGTTCTCCGCCGGTATGAAATACAATATCGGTAAAAACCACGTCGTCGATGCCGCCTACACCCACATCCACATCAACGACACCAGCTACCGCACGGCGAAGGCAAGCGGCAACGATGTGGACAGCAAAGGCGCGTCTTCCGCACGTTTCAAAAACCACGCCGACATCATCGGCCTGCAATACACCTACAAATTCAAATAAACGGCTCGCCGTTTGATTGTAGAAATGCCGTCTGAAACAGATTTCCGTTTCAGACGGCATTTTTATCCGGCAGCCGATACGCCTACCTCGGTATCCGGGAGAATATATGCAGAACCTCCTTCATATCAAAATGGTAGGGACGCTCGGGCAACAGGACGGCGGCGGGCAGCTTGGTGATGCCGTTCAAGCCGCGCGGGAACAGCGCAATCCGCTCTTTGCCCTTTTCCGCATAATCTGCTTTGCGGTTGTGGACGGAAACCACTTCGCGATGGCGGTAAAGCAGCGTGTTCATTTCGATATAGGCTTCGTTGTGGATGGCTGCCGACTGTTTCTGCAACACGTCAATCTGCCTGTTGAGCTTGTCGTTGGTTTTCATCAGCCTGTTGAAGAACGACGGTTGCTCCTGCAGTTTGGCGGTACAGGCTTCGATACTTTCCGATACCGGCCCGAACTGTTCGAGGTGTTTTTCCAGACAGTTTTCCAAGTCGGTCAGGCAGCCTGCCATCTTGCGGGAAAATTCTTCTTCAGGCTTTCCCTGCCGAATGGACAATATCTCGCGGCGGCGGTCTTCCATTGCGGAAATATAGGCGTTCATGCGGTCGGACATATTTTCCGCATCCCTGCTCATCCACAGCGCGGGCAGCAGGCGGAAGTTTTCAAACGAATTGAAGATGCCGCCGAAAGACTGGCGGAAGGCGATATAAATATATTTCAAATCTTCCTCGCCCTTCGCCATACGCGTCAGGCAATAGTAGAACGGATCGAGGACGGTGTCGCCCAACAGCCGCTCGAATTGGTCCAATCTGGCGGCAATCGCCTGCGTGCGTTCGACTTGCGCGGGGAACGGCGAAAACAGCAGCGGCAGGGCTTTTTTGTCGTAGTTTTCCTCTATCCTGTCCATCATATCGATGATTTCCCAGCTCACGCCGGATTGCAGCGAAAGAATCTGTTTCAAACCGTTGGCAAAACGCAGGGCATCATTCTGAGTGATGTTGCGGACGGGGATATGGATGGCGGTGTAATAGCGGTTGTAGCTGGTATAGAGTTTGTCTTCCGACAGGAAGCGGCGCAGGGAAAACGGAATATCGTCGGTGTAATAAGGCGCGATGGCAAACAAGTATTTCGACGTTCGGATAACTTCCAACTGGCGGGCGCGCTGTTCGGCAAACAATACTTTGTCAAACACCGGTTCGGGCATCTGCTTTACTTCGCGCGGGCGCATCATCGGAAAACTGTTGCCGAGCAGGTGCGATTTTAGGAACACTTCGCAGATATAGGTACAGATGATGTCCGAATCGAGATTGCGGGTGTTTTCGGGGATTTCCCATTTGGTTTTGTTTTTCAATACCGCAGCGGCGGCGTAAATAAATTCGGTTTTCAGAATCTGTTTGAAATTTTCCCGTGCGCGTTTGCCCCCGGTATCGACGTTTTTGATAACGGACAGCACGCTTTCGAGAATGTCGGCAATATAAACCGGCGATTCGCATTGCGCCAATACATTCAGGCGTTCCGCGATATGCCCTGCCAGCCGTTTGAGGTCGGGGATGGGAATATCTGTTGCCAAAGAAGAAAACGAAATGCGTTTTTTGGGAAGGCAAGTGAAAGAACCGTCGGCTTCGTTATAGCCTATGCCTTTTCGGGAAAGGATTTGCGTACAGGCCGCCTGCCCGGCTTCGGGAGAAAGTGTTTTGAAGATTTCTGTCAGATTTTCCTGCCAATGGCAGTCGAGTTCGGGAAGGATTTGATTGAGTCTGAAACGGACGGTGTAAGGGATAGGGTCTTGCTCGAAATGTTCATTTTGCGGGGGGGGGGATGCATAATGTCTCCTCGATATGGATGGAACTTTTTAAGTTTACGGCAAATTGCCGATTCTATCGTATTTCCTTTCCGGTTGAAATCCCGCCTTTTAGGGCGACGCTTTATGTGCCGTCCCCTGTGTTGGAACATCAGCATAGGAAACACAGGAAAAGACGGCTGTTTTGCGCCTGCGTACCGTATTGGTCAAAATGCCGTCTGAAACCGACAACAGGGTTTCAGACGGCATTTCCGTCAATTTTCCCTTTATCTGCCGAACAGGTTGGCGATATTTTCCATCTGTTCTTCGGTAAAACCGTTTTCGCCCAATCTGGCGGCAACTGCCCATTCGCCCGACAAACCGTGTTCCGCACCGAGCTGCCTCCATTTTTCGACTTTGGCTTCGTCTGTGGTTTTTTCGGGCAGCGGTTTGACGGGAATCCTGCTTTTGGGGACGGTATTCATCGGTTTGCCCCTAATCGATGGAATAGCCGCGAAGATACTGTATCCGTTCGCGCGTCATCCGCGTGTCGCACTGCAATTTGAGATATTCGGCGTATTCTTTCCCGTCTGCCTGCGCGGCGGCTTGTCGGCAGTTGCTGATTTTTTCCTGCGCCCACTTGCGTTGTTCGCCGACCAACTCTTTTTGCACGTCGGTATCGAGTCCTCCCCAAAGTTTGGTAATTTCGGATTCCGCGCGTTGGTTTTGCACGCGCGCCTCTTCCACTTCGCCCTGTGATACGGTAACGGTATTGGCACGCTCGCCGTCGTCGGGATGCAGGATTTCCGGTTCGGGCGCGCCTTCTGCGGCTTGGGGTACGCCCGCATCGCTGGCGGCGGCATTGTGTTCCAAAATGTCTTCGGGCGTGGGTTTGGACGGTTCTTCTTCACGGGCTTTGCCGCTCAAAATCCTGACCGCGTCTTCTTTTTTCACCGCCTTGCCGTCTATCATCACGATGCTCTTCACGCCGTAAGGCAGCAGCGCAGCAGACAGCGTTTGCGCCGCCATACCGACCGTGTTGTCGATAAATGCCGTCTGACCGTCTTTGACGGGCAGGAAGCGGACAGCTGCCGTCAATACGCCGTCTTTAAACCCGACATTGCCGCCCGTCTTCTGCCGCACGATGTCTGCCAAAGACGTTTCGCCGTACAGCAGGGGGCTGTTTGCCTCGGCATCGGCAAGCGTTTCAGACGGCACGGTAATGTTCAAATCGGCGATACAGAACGTGCGCCCGCCTTCCTGCGTTTCCGAAGCGTGTTCCAAAGAAAACGCCAAACCGTAGGCGGCGGCGATAATTTTGTCGGCATCGACAAACTGCCTGCCGTCTTCGCGCGCGAAAGAACGCGCTTCCTGCGTGAGCGTTTCCTGAATACTGCCGCGTATATCCTGCAACACGGCGGGGTTGGCGCATTCCAATGCCTTGGGCGGTTCTTCCCTGCCGCACGCGGCAAGCAGCAGGGCAAACGGCAGCGCAATGAGTTTCCGATACATGATATTCCTTCCAAACAGTGCAGACCGACGGCGGCTATCATAGCAAAAGCACCCGCAGGCGGTAAACCTTGCAGGTGCTTTGTCGGAAAGGCGTAAAAATCAGCCTTTAAAGAAATTCACAAAGCCGGTGAGAATCGCCGCATTAATCAAATCGACGAAGAACGCGCCGACCATAGGCACAATCAAAAACGCCTTATGCGACGCGCCGAAAGTATGCGTGATGGACTGCATATTTGCCACCGCCGTCGGCGTTGCGCCCAAACCGAAACCGCAATGCCCGGCAGCCAGCACTGCCGCATCATAGTCGCGCCCCATAAAGACATAGGTAACAAAAGTCGCGTACAAAACCATCACCACGGTTTGTACGGCAAGGATGACGGTTACAGGCCCCGCCAAACCGGTCAGCTCCCACAGTTTCAAATTCAGCAACGCCATTGCCAAGAAAAGCGAAAGCGAAGCATTGCCGAACACATCGATGGCGCGGTCGAACATATTGACCTTGAATGCGGCGGTGAGGATGTTGCGGATAACCACGCCGCCAAACAGACACCACACGAATTTGGGCAGGTCGAACAGGTATTCTTTGTCGAAGCCGTCCATAATCTCGGCAAACGCCAGACACGCGGCAAACATCGCAAGCGTTTCAACGGCAGATTCGGCCGTAATCAGGCGGGTGCGTTTTGCCTGCTCGAACACGTCGTCCGCGTTGTCGTCCTGATCCTGTTTATTATTTTCAACCGGTTTGCGGCCCATTTTGTTGATCAGGCGGCGTGCAACCGGACCGCCGATCAGACCGCCGAACACCAGCCCGAAAGTTGCAGAAGCCATACCCAAGCCGGTTGCGCCGACCAAACCGTATTTGGTTTCAAAATCCGGCCCCCAGGCACCCGCCGTGCCGTGTCCGCCCGTCAGCGTAACCGAACCGGTAATCAGGCCGATGAGCGGATCCAAACCCAAAGCGGAAGCCAGTCCGACACCGACAAAGTTTTGCACCAAGATAAATCCGCCCACAATCGCGGTAAAAACCACCAGCGGCAAACCGCCCGCCTTCAAACGGGAAAAATCCGCGCTCAAGCCGATGGACGTGAAGAAAATCAGCATAAACGCATCTTGCAGCGGTTTTTCAAATTTGAAGCTCACGCCGTACGCTTCGTGCAGCGCAAACAGGATAATCGCGGCAATCAGCCCACCCGCCACGGGTTCGGGGATGTTAAAATCTCGCAAGAACTTGATTTTATTAACTAAAACTTTGCCAACCAGCAAAACCAAAGTGGCGGCAATCAAGGTGTAATAACTGTTAAACGCCCATTCCATATCGTTTGACCTCCTAAAATGTTTTTCTTCATGTCCGCCCGAAGGGGACGCAGGCGCGAAGATATTAGGGGAACTGTTAAGGCTTGTCAAAGAATCGCCGTTTTTCCAACCGTTTTTTACAAACAAAATGCCGTCTGAAACTCCGTTCAGACGGCATCGGGCATCCGCACCTGTTCAATAATTGGTCGAACAGAACTGCTCGCGCCTGTCCGCATCGGCGGCATAACACGTCAAACCCATACCTGCCGCGTTGCTGTTGGACGCTTTCGCACCCGGTTTTTTGTTCACCGAAACCTTGCCGTCTTTGCCGATTTCAACGGTTACGCCTTTGCCGTTTTTCATCTTCCACTTCAAAACCTTCGCCCCGGCATCCTCGCATTTACTGACCGCGCAGCCGCCCTCTGCCGCGACGTTGCCGTTTTTATAAATCACGCACTGCTGCTGGCTGTCGGTACAGGCCGCATAGGCTGCAACGGAGAAACAGGAAATCAGCGCGGCAAACAGAACTTTTTTCATGGTTCGGACTCCTTATTTGTATAACGGTTTAATCATACCGAAACTATACGCCTGTCTGCATATCCATGCCACAACACCGCAAAATGCCGTCTGAAAAGCGTAAATCGGGTGCTTATGAGCTCCGCTTTTAAAATAGCCCTATTTCAAATCCAATATAAAAACGGCGGGCCGGAAGCCCGCCCTTCTTTTTACCGTTTCAACTTCGCAAAAGCATCCGCCATCGCCGAATTGGTCGGGGCACGGTCGTTGCGTTGTGGTTTACGGTCACGGCGTTCCTGATGTCGGTTTTCAGACGGCCTGTTGCCTTTGGCTGTGCCGCCCGGTTCGTCATCCAAGCGCATGGTCAGCGCAATGCGTTTACGCGCAACATCGACTTCCAGCACCTTCACTTTAACCACGTCGCCGGCTTTCACCACTTCACGCGGGTCTTGGACGAACTTGTTGGACAGGGCGGAGATGTGCACCAAGCCGTCTTGATGGACGCCGATGTCCACGAACGCGCCGAAGTTGGCGACGTTGGAAACCACGCCTTCGAGTATCATGCCGACTTGCAAGTCGCTGATTTCGTGGATGCCTTCGGCAAACGATGCCGTCTGAAACTCGCCGCGCGGGTCGCGGCCGGGTTTTTCCAGTTCGGACAGGATGTCCAGAATGGTCGGTAGGCCGAAGCGTTCGTCGGTGAAGTCGGACGCTTTGATTTGCTTCACGCGCTCGCGGTTGCCGATGAGTTCAGCGGCGGTAATGCCTTGTTGCGCCAGCATTTTGGCAACGACGGGATAGGCTTCGGGATGCACCGCGCTCGCGTCCAGCGGCTCTTTTCCGCCGTTAATCCGCAAAAAGCCTGCCGCCTGCTCGAAGGTTTTTTCGCCCAAACGCGGTACTTTCAGCAGTTTTTTGCGGCTGTCGAACGCGCCGTTTTCATCGCGGTAGGCAACGATGTTTTGGGCAAGGGTTTGATTCAAACCGGAAATTCGCGCCAAGAGCGGGGCGGAGGCGGTGTTCACGTCCACGCCGACGGCATTCACGCAGTCTTCGACCACCGCGTCCAGCGATTTGGCGAGCCGGTTTTGGTTCACGTCGTGCTGATACTGGCCCACGCCGATGGATTTGGGGTCGATTTTGACCAACTCGGCGAGCGGGTCTTGCAGCCTACGGGCAATGGACACCGCGCCTCGCAGGGAAACGTCCAAGTCGGGGAACTCGCGCGCCGCCAGTTCGGACGCGGAATAAATCGATGCACCGGCTTCGGACACGACGATTTTATGCAGCCCCATTTTCGACATTTCACGCACCAGTTCGCCCGCGATTTTGTCGGTTTCACGGCTGGCGGTGCCGTTACCGATGGCGATGAGCTTCACGCCGTGTTGTTTAATCAGGCGCGACAGCGTTGCCAACATATTGTTTTCTTGATGCAAATAGACGATGACCGTATCCAGCAGCTTGCCGGTGTCGTCCACCACGGCGCATTTCACACCGTTGCGGTAGCCGGGGTCGAGACCCAGCGTCGTCAGCCGTCCGGCGGGCGCGGCGAGTAACAAGTCTTTGAGATTGCGGGCAAACACGGTAATCGCGTCGGTGTCGGCGGCTTCTTTCAAACGATTGAGAGCTTCAAGTTCCAACGACAAAAAGATTTTCGCGCGCCAAGTCAGGCGCACGGTGTCGCGCAGCCATTTGCAGCCGTCTGAAACTTTGAAGCGGCGGGCGATGATTTGCTCGTATTCGCTTTGCTGCGTAATCGGCGTGTCGTCGGGCTGATATTTGAGCGCGATGTTCAACACGCCTTCGTTGCGGCCGCGCAAAACCGCCAGCGCGCGATGGCTGGGCATCGTGCGGACGGGTTCTCGGTGGTCGAAATAATCGCTGAATTTTTCGCCTTCTGTCTCTTTTCCTTCAACCACTTGCGCGTGGATTTCGGCTTCGTTCCACAGCTTGTCGCGCAGCGTGCCGATGAGTTCCGCGTCTTCGGCAAACTGTTCCATCAGAATCGCGCGCGCGCCGTCCAGCGCGGCTTTGGCGTCGGGGATGTTTTCGTTCAGGTAACCTTGCGCGGCGGCTTCCACGTCCTGCGGCTGCTCGGCAAGCAACACGTCCGCCAGCGGCTGCAAACCGTGTTCGCGCGCGATTTGCGCCTTGGTGCGGCGTTTGGGTTTGTAGGGCAGATACAGGTCTTCCAGCGCGGTTTTGTTGTCGGCGTCTTCGATTTGCGCTCTGAGGCCGTCTGAAAGCTTGCCTTGCTCTTCAATGCTTTTTAATACAACAGCTTTGCGCTCTTCCAACTCGCGCAGATATTGCAGCCGCTCGGCAAGCTGGCGCAGCTGCGTATCGTCCAGCCCGCCCGTGGCTTCTTTACGGTAACGCGCGATAAAGGGGACGGTCGCGCCGTCGTCCAAAAGCCCGACGGCGGCGGTGATTTGCGCGGCAGTGGCGGAAAGTTCTTGGGAGAGGATTTGGGTGATGTTCATAAATTGCCTTTTTATGCCGCTCGGACAGCCGGCGGCGCAATGTGGGTAATCGTTTGGAAAAGATGAAGATAATACTGATATACTTTGCCCGATACAATCTGAAAGGAATGTTTATGACCGTCCTGATTACCGGCGGCACCGGCTTCATCGGTTCGCACACCGCCGTCTCGCTCGTCCAATCCGGTTACGATGCCGTGATTCTGGATAATCTGTGCAACTCGTCTGCCGCCGTCCTCCCGCGCCTTCGGCAAATTACCGGCAGAAACATACCGTTTTATCAGGGTGACATCCGCGACCGTCAGATTTTGAGGCAGATTTTTTCGGAACACGAAATCGAATCCGTCATCCATTTTGCCGGTTTGAAGGCGGTGGGGGAAAGCGTTGCCGAGCCGATGAAATATTACGGCAACAATGTTTACGGCAGCCTGGTGCTGGCGGAAGAAATGGCGTGCGCGGGCGTGTTCAAAATCGTATTCAGCTCGTCGGCAACCGTTTACGGCAATGCGGAAAAAGTCCCCTATACGGAAGATATGCGCCCGGGCGATACCGCTAATCCTTACGGTGCGTCCAAAGCGATGGTGGAACGGATGTTAACCGACATCCAAAAAGCCGATCCGCGTTGGAGCGTGATTTTGTTGCGCTATTTCAACCCGATTGGCGCGCACGAAAGCGGCTTGATCGGCGAACAGCCCAACGGTATTCCCAACAACCTTTTGCCCTATATCTGCCAAGTGGCTTCGGGCAGGCTGCCGCAACTGTCGGTATTCGGCGGCGATTATCCGACCCCCGACGGCACCGGTATGCGCGACTACATTCATGTGATGGATTTGGCAGAAGGGCATATCGCGGCAATGAAGGCGAAAGGCGGTGTTGCCGGCGTACATTTATTCAACTTGGGTTCGGGGCGCGCCTATTCCGTTTTGGAAATCATCCGCGCCTTTGAAGCCGCATCCGGTTTGCGCATTCCTTACCGAATCCAACCCCGCCGCGCCGGCGACTTGGCGTGTTCCTTTGCCGACCCGTCCCATACCAAACAAGAGACGGGCTGGGAAACCAAACGCAGCCTTGCGCAAATGATGGAGGATTCGTGGCATTGGGTCAGCCGCAACCCCGACGGATATGGGGATTAAATGCAAACCGCAAACAAAAAAACCATCCTTGTTACCGGAGGCGCGGGCTTTATCGGTTCTGCCGTTGTCCGCCATATTATCCGAAACACCCGGGACGCTGTCGTCAATGTCGATAAGCTGACTTATGCCGGCAATTTGGAATCTTTGACTGAGGTAGCCGATAATCCTCGCTATGCTTTTGAACAAGTGGATATTTGCGACCGCGCCGAACTCGACCGCGTATTCGCGCAATACCGGCCTGATGCCGTGATGCACTTGGCGGCGGAAAGCCATGTCGACCGCTCTATCGATTCGGCAGGCGAGTTTATCCAAACCAATATCGTCGGCACATTCAATCTGCTGGAAGCTGCGCGTGCCTACCGGCGGCAAATGCCGTCTGAACAGCGCGAAGCCTTCCGTTTCCACCATATTTCCACCGATGAAGTCTATGGCGATTTAGGCGGCACAGACGATTTGTTTACCGAAACCGCGCCCTACGCGCCGTCCAATCCTTATGCCGCATCTAAAGCATCTTCCGATCATCTTGTCCGCGCGTGGCAACGGACTTACGGGCTGCCCGCCATTGTCAGCAACTGTTCCAATAATTACGGGCCCCGACAATTCCCCGAAAAACTCATCCCGCTGACGATTTTGAACGCGCTTGGCGGCAAACCGCTGCCTGTGTACGGCGACGGGGCGCAAATCCGCGACTGGCTGTTTGTCGAAGACCACGCGCGCGCGCTGTATCAGGTTGTTACCGAAGGTGTTGTCGGTGAAACCTACAATATTGGCGGCCACAATGAAAAAGTCAATATTGAAGTCGTCAAAACCATCTGCGCCCTGCTGGAAGAGCTTGTTCCTGAAAAACCGGCGGGTGTGGCACGTTATGAAGATTTGATTACCTTTGTCCCGGACCGCCCCGGCCATGACGTGCGCTACGCCATTGATGCGGCGAAAATCAGACGGGATTTGGGCTGGCAGCCTTTGGAAACCTTCGAGTCCGGCATCCGCAAAACAGTGCAATGGTATCTGGACAACAAAACCTGGTGGCAAAACGTATTGAACGGCAGCTACCGTTTGGAACGCTTAGGTACAGGCAAATAGTTTTCAGACGGCATCCCGACGCAATGCCGTCTGAAAACCCATCGCAAAGGAAGAAAGAAAAGATGAAAGGCATCATACTGGCAGGCGGCAACGGCACGCGCCTCTACCCCATCACACGTGGCGTATCCAAACAGCTCCTGCCCGTGTACGACAAGCCCATGATTTACTATCCCCTGTCCGTATTGATGCTGGCGGGAATCCGCGACATTTTGGTGATTACCGCGCCTGAAGACAACGCCTCTTTCAAACGCCTGCTTGGCGACGGCGGCGATTTCGGCATTTCCATCAGCTATGCCGTGCAACCCGCTCCCGACGGCTTGGCACAGGCATTCATCATCGGCGAAGACTTTATCGGCGAAGACAATGTCTGCTTGGTTTTGGGCGACAATATTTTTTACGGTCAGTCGTTTACGCAAACATTGAAACAGGCGGCAGCGCAAACGCACGGCGCAACCGTGTTTGCTTATCAGGTCAAAAACCCCGAACGTTTCGGCGTGGTCGGATTTAACGAAAACTTCCGCGCCGTTTCCATCGAAGAGAAACCGCAACAGCCCAAATCCGATTGGGTGGTAACCGGCTTGTATTTCTACGACAACCGCGCCGTCGAGTTCGCCAAACAGCTCAAACCGTCCGCACGCGGCGAATTGGAAATTTCCGACCTCAACCGTCTGTATCTGGAAGACGGCTCGCTCTCCGTCCAAATCTTAGGACGCGGTTTCGCGTGGTTGGACACCGGCACCCACGAGAGCCTGCACGAGGCGGCTTCATTCGTCCAAACCGTGCAAAACATCCAAAACCTGCACATCGCCTGCCTCGAAGAAATCGCTTGGCGCAACGGCTGGCTGACGAAAAAAGATGTGGAAACACGGGCAAAGCCTTTGGAAAAAACCGCCTACGGGCAATACCTGCTGCGCCTAATCGGCAAATAAATGCCGTCTGAACCACTTTCTTCAGACGGCATACAGAGAAAATCATGAACATCATCGACACCGCCCTCCCCGACGTAAAAATTTTAAAACCGCAAGTCTTCAAAGACGGACGCGGCTTTTTTATGGAAACCTTCCGCGACGGGTGGTTCAAAGAAAATATTGCCGATCGAAATTTCGTGCAGGAAAACCATTCCCAATCACGCAAAGGCGTATTGCGCGGCCTGCACTACCAAACCGAAAACACGCAAGGCAAACTCGTACGCGCGATTGCCGGAGAAGTGTTCGACGTGGCCGTCGATATGCGCGAAGGTTCGCCGACTTTCGGCAAATGGGCGGGCGCAACCCTGTCCGCGCAAAACCAATGCCAGCTTTGGATACCCGAAGGCTTCGCACACGGGTTTTACGTTTTGAGCGATACGGCAGAAGTCATGTACAAATGCACGGACTATTACAAGCCTGAAGCCGAACAGGTTTTAATATGGAACGACCCGGCAATAGGCATAGGCTGGCCGCTTCAAACCACGCCGCTGCTGTCGCCCAAAGACCTTGCCGGCAAAACGTGGGCACAAGCCGAAAAGTTCCGCCTTCCGCTTTCCCGATAAAAAATGCCGTCTGAACGTTTCAGACGGCATTTTTTCCGACAGGCTACCTACCCGCCTTCAGTACGCGCTGTGCAAAGAAAAACATCCCGGTAACGAAGAACGCCAAACCCAACCATGAGGCGGCGGTATCCCAGTTTTCCAGATTCAACGCAAGCGGCGCATCCGAGCCGCCGTTGGTCACGGAGAAGGCAATAATAAACGCCATAATCACACCAATCAGGCTTTCACCGACAATCAGGCCGGCGGAGAACAAGGTTCCGATGCGCTCGGCGTTTTTCAGACGGCCTTCACGGTTTTCCGCTTTTTTACCGATGATGTGTTTCAACACTGCCGCCAACACCGCGCCTGCCACGATGGGCATATTAACGGACGGCGGCAGATAAATACCCATACCGACCGCAAGGACGGGCAGGGCAAGTTTACCGCCTGATGATTTTTTCAACACCAAATCGACGACGATTAATACCGCTCCAATCGCGATACCGGTAAAGATATACGCCCATTCGAGATTGTGGGCGAAAATGCCCGACGCGATGGTCGTCATCAAAGTCGCTTGAGGGGCTGCCAAAGCCTGCGCCGCATCCATGCCTTCGCGCGGCATTGCGCCGGTAAAGCCGTAGGCTTCGTAAAGCAGTTCCAACACGGGTGAAATCACCAGCGCACCGACGATACAGCCGATAATCAGGGCAACTTGCTGCCGCCAAGGCGTGGCTTTGAGCAGGTAGCCGGTTTTCAGGTCTTGCAGGTTGTCATTGGAAATCGAAGCCACGCAGATTACTGCCGAGCCGCAGAAAAGCGTCAACGCCAGTAAGAATTTACGGTTGACCTCATCCGCCATCAAGCCGCCTGATTCGCCCACAACCAATAAAACCAGCGAAATGATAACAATGGAAACGATGCCCACGCCGGAAATCGGGCTGGAAGACGAGCCGACCAAACCCGCCATATAACCGCAGGCGGCGGCGACCAAAAAGCCGATGACGGAAGCCAAAAGCGTGCAAACGACCACTAAAAGCCAAGCCATGCCGCCCGTAATGTGCGAATCGCCGATAAAGTGGTAAAACGACACGCCTAGAATAAACATCATAGACAATACCCAGAAAATCATGGCTTTAGGCGACAAATCCTGTTCGGCGCGTTCTGTAGCGGGCGCACCGCCGCCAAAACTCTTGAACGACATCTTCATGCCTTCCACCATCGGCTTGAGCAGCATCAAAAGCGTCCAAACCGCCGCGATACCTATGGTTCCCGCACCGATAAAACGCACTTTCTCCTTCCACAGCTTCATCGCAAACGCCGCCATTTCCATATCGGAAGGTTGCGGAATGTGTGAGGAGAAATACGGCACGGCAATGCCCCAAGCAATCGAAATGCCCAACAGGATGGCGATGCCGCCCGTCAGTCCGACCAAATAGCCCGCGCCCAACAATGCCAGTGAAAAGCCCATCGGCAGTTGGAAAATTGCCGTACCGCTTTTAAACCAATAACTCGCGCTATCGGCAATCACGCGCAGACCTCCGGCGCAAAAGCTCATCAATCCCGCCAACGCGCCGCCGGCCGCCAGCTCTTTGATACCGCTGCCGCCCTGACGGTCATCCCCTTCTTCATGGCCGCCCACTTTCAAAATTTCAGCAGCCGCCACACCTTCCGGATAAGGCAAATCACTTTTCACCACCATCGCGTAACGCAGCGGAATGGTAAAAATCACCCCCAAAATCCCGCCGGCAATACATAAAAGCGTCGTCTGCCAGAACGGGAAACCGCTCCAGTAGCCCGCCATCAGCAAACCGGGCAGGACAAAAATGATGGTCGAAAGCGTACCCGCCGCCGAGGCTTGGGTCTGCACCATGTTGTTTTCCAAAATATTGCTGCCTTTGAAAAACTTTAAAACCGCCATCGAAATCACCGCCGCCGGAATCGACGAGGCAAAGGTCAGCCCGACTTTCAAACCGAGGTAAACGTTGGACGCAGTAAAAATTACAGTAATCAATGCACCGAGTATCATGCCTCGGAGCGTCAGTTCGCGGTATTCTTCTACCGAACCGGATAAAGATTTATTCATTATTCTTCCTTTGACAACAGACGTTCACATATTGTTGGCATCACGCCATGATGTCAAGTTTTAAAAAGAACGGTTAAAAACAGTTATCCCACCCTGCCCCATACCACATTGAAAATAAAAACTATTTCCAAACAAACAAAAACAGCCGTATCAGGGATATTACCCGATACGGCTGCTTGTTTCCGAACCTTAAAATCAATCAAACAAATCGCGCAGCTTGTCTAAAAACGATTTCTTGCGCGGCGTTTGGTTTTCCAAGCCGGTAGAAATCCGCTCAAATTCTTCCAAAAGCTCTTTCTGGCGGTCGGTCAAATTGACAGGCGTTTCGACAACAATATGGCAGTACAAATCGCCGGTCGCGCTGCTGCGTAAAGATTTGACACCCTTACCCTTCACGCGCATCCTCCTGCCGGTTTGGGTTTCTTTGGGGACGGTGAGCTTGACCTTGCCGTCCAAGGTCGGCACTTCCAACTCCCCGCCCAAAGCAGCCGTGGCAAAACTGATCGGCAGTTCGCAATGCAAATCCAAGCCGTCGCGTTGGAAAATCTTATGCGCCCGAATGCGGACGGTTACATACAGGTCGCCGGCAGGCGCACCGTGCGTACCCGGCCCGCCTTCGCCGCTCAAACGGATACGCTGCCCGTCATCGATACCGGCGGGAATATTGACTTCCACCGTCTTGACCGCCTTATTCCGCCCTGCGCCACGGCATTTGACGCAAGGTTCTTTAATATGTTTGCCCGCACCGTGGCAGGTCGGACAAGTCTGCTGCATACGGAAAATCGCCTGCTGGATGTGCACCGTACCCGAGCCTTTACAAGTCGGACAGGTTTCAGGGGATGTCCCGGGTTTCGCGCCGCTGCCGTTGCAGACATCGCACGCTTCATAAGTCGGAATATTGATGCGTTTCTTCACGCCTTTTGCTGCTTCTTCAAGCGTGATTTCGATACCGACTTGAACATCCTCACCCTGATAATCAGGCTGGGCGCGCCCCGAACCGCCTCCAAACATTTGGCTGAAAATATCCCCAAAGTCAAAACCCTGCGCACCGCCAAATCCGCCAAACCCTCCAAATCCACCTTGACCTCCTCCTTCAAATGCCGCATGACCGTATTGGTCGTACATAGCACGCTTTTCCTTGTCGGACAAAGTTTCATACGCCTTTTGTACTTCTTTAAACTTCTCTTCCGCCTCTTTATTGTCAGGATTGCGGTCGGGATGGTATTTCATCGCCAATTTACGGTAGGCTTTTTTAATCTCATCATCGGTAGCTGTTCTTGCCACACCCAGCGTCGCATAAAAATCTTGATTACTCATCTGTTCATCTAATTCAAAATAAAATCACGGCTTAAAATAAGGGCAATTGCGCAAAACACAAGATAAACAGACTGCCATAGCTTACAAACTGAAACGGAATACACTTACCGTCTGAAATCTTCAGGTATGCACGACACAAAAACTTAGACAGGCATAAAACCAACCGCCATGAAGTGTTTTTGTTATAAAAACGCCGCCCGAACGCATGTTCAGACGGCATTTCCTTTGCGTCGATTCATTCCCCGATATAGCGCAGGTCTTTCTCCAGCCATTTCCCTTCCAAACAAAAAAGCACCGGCGGCGGCCGATGCCCCTTCCCTTACAGGTTCCCCTATT
>NZ_CAUJNZ010000014.1:0-44641 GCF_963392925.1 Neisseria polysaccharea | reverse complement strand
TTTTTTTTTTTTTTTTTTTTTTTTTTTTTTTGGTGTATCAATGATTTAAGCATATAATAATAAAAATTATATACTTCAAAATGGAAAACTGATGAAACAAAAAAAGACAGTTCAATGCATCTTACTTGGTTTTGCAGCCGCTTCTATGCACGCGCAAGGGGCGGATGCTGCAAGCAATGGAACGATAGAGAAGAAAGACAAATACACCCTCGTCCTCGCAAAACAAGGGCAAGAGAACAACTACACCTACGATGGTGAAACCGAAGTCAAACCCTTAAATTCCCTCATCATTGCCGCCAACGGCGGTACGAATAATATTACGATAAAAGGCAAATTGGCAGACGGCTCTGCCGATGCCTCGCCGACGATTGACAATAAATCGCTTGAAACAAAGATAAGCCATTCAGGTTATTCGTACGACTTAAGCGACAAAAGCGGGGAGAAGAGAGGCGGCGTGGTAATGTTGGCGGATCAAAGCTATGAGGGCAAAAATAACGTTACTTTTGAAAACGTAACCATAGCCTCCCATAACGCGAATGCCGGCATTATGTCTTATGACGGAATCAATACTCGTGTAGCCGACAGCTTGGCGCCGGCAACGCTTACCTTTAAAGGGCGCAATACCATCAATATGGACGCGGACTCAAATACCAACTCTCATAACGAAGGTATCCTATTGTTGAATAATGGTGAAAAAGTGGGAGAATATCGTCTTGTTTCCGAAGAAGGCTCGACGCTGAATATCAACATCAAATCAGGAAAAGATGTAGGGCAAGGCATTACCGCCAATCACTATAGTAGCACTCGACCCAAACCTGATTTTCCAAGTATCACCACAATGGAGTTCAAGGGCGATGTGAATATTAAAATCGATAGGAACGGACAGGACGAGGCGGAAAACAACGGTTTCGGCTTCTATTCAAGCTCAAGTTTAGGCAGAGGCAATAAGAAGCAGATTCCGGAAGGTTCTAAAATGGAAGCGGTTTTCCGTGGAAATGTCGATATCGTTGCAACGCCGGTTTATGACGAGCAAGGCAGGCCCAAAAGCATAGGCAGCGCGTTTGCGATTGATGGGAAAAACAGCAAAGTCGAGGTTGTCGGCGGGGAAGACAAGGTTGTCAAAATCAAAGGCGATATTTTCGCCTACAACGGCGGCAGCGTGAGCGTGAACCTCGCCAACAAAGATTCTTATTTTGAAGGGGAAGCCCATATCGGGAAAAAGAGCTTTGCCAAAGGGAAAGATATGTTCGGCGAAACCGTGGATGCGGACGGGAATGTACTGCCCACGGAACAAAGTATCGACAGTACAAGGAAAAGTCTAGTTAAAAAGCAGGAAAGATTGTCCAAGCTGGATGAAGAATTGGCTACACTTAAGGAAGAATTGGCTAAACTCAATGAAGATGATTTACAAGAAAAACAAAAAATAGAGCGCAAAATAAAATTAAAAGAAAACTCCATAAAAAGCTCCATAAAAAGCATTGAGAGAGACGAAGCAAAAATCAAAGAATATGAAGATTTCTTCGATGAAAACGGTTGGATTAAAGACAGCGCGATCGACGACAAGACAAACAACACCATCAACCTCAAAATGAGCAACGGCGCGCGCTGGACGGTTACCAATGATTCAATGCTGAAAGAGTTGGATTTGTCGGAAGACGCGCAGGTCGAATTTAGCGACAGCAATAAATTCGTCAAAGTGTCCGTGAGCAAGCTCAAGGGCGATGGCGGCGTGTTCAAAATGTATGGCGACATCGTCAAAGGCGAATCGGACAAGCTGATTACCCGGAAAGGCAGCGAAGGCGTACACGTCATCGAATATGAAGACAATGCCAAGGCACCAACGACCGGCAGGGAGTTTTTAAAGCTGGTCGAAAACAAAGGCGATGCCGAAAACACAAAAGCGTCATACGAACTGCGCGTCAAATGTACGGAACAGGGAGGGTGGTGTTTTGCCTTGGGCGAGTCGGGTGATTCCAAAAAGGTCAATATTTCCGCAGACGGCAAGCGGGACTTCTACCTCTACCCGGCCACCCTGTCGACGGGCGCATCGAGCAGCGTCCTCTTCGGCGAGGCTTTGTATCAGTTGAACGCGGTTTCCGATGAAACGCTGGTGCAGCGTATGGGCGAAATCCACGCCGACGGAACGCCGCAGGAAGACAACAACGTCTGGATCAAACGCGTCGGCGGAAAATTCTCCGGCAGCCGCAGCGATTACCGCGTGGGCGGTTACAGCAACCGCTATTGGGGCTTTGCCGGCGGCTTCAACCGGACGGGGTTCGGCGACAAATGGATTCATTACAAAGGGCTGATGCTCCGCCACCTCCAATCGTCCTACACCCCCGAAGACTACGCCGGCAGCGGCAAAATCTACGGCAGGACGGCAGGCGTTTATTCCACCTGGCTCAACCGGGAAAGCAGGGCCTATTACGATTTGGTCGCCAACATCGCCCGATATAAGGGCAGCTACGGGCTGACCAATTACTCCGGAGTCCGTGTCGAATCGGACGAGGCGCGCCTGAATGCCTATATGCTTTCCGCCGAAACCGGCAGGCGGATGGAAAAACAGGACGGCGGCAAAACCTATTGGTGGCAGCCGGAAGCGCAGCTGTCCTACTGGTTTACGCGCGGCTACGGCTTTTCGCTGTCAAACGGGCTGTCTGCCGAGACGGACAACTTCCGCAGCCTGATGGGGCGGTTCGGCTTTCGGGCGGGCGTGGACGGTTTGGACGGCGGCAGGCTGAACATCTATGGCAAACTGATGTACAAACGCGAATTTATCGGCACGATCCGCCACAGGTTCAACGGCTCTGCCGTAGAGGAATTCAAACACCGTGGCGGCTGGTTGGAATACGGTTTGGGCGTGGTGCACCGCAATGCCGGAAACGGGCGGCAGCTTTATTTTGAGGCGCAAAGGTCTTCGATGCACAAGATGCGGCAGAATTGGCAGGTCAATATGGGCGTGCGCAGTATGTTCTGATGCGCGGATGCGCCTGAAAACAATCCGGAACGGTCAGACGCGTTCCGGATTGTTTTTTGTCGGGGGATTTGTTTAAGGCGCGGCGGTTTGGTTTGTCGGGGCGGTTTGTCAGGGTGGTTTGTTAGTAATGGTAGGGTGGGCTTCAGCCCACCAAACCCCGAATGCCGTCTGAAGCCCGCCAAAGCATTCAATGCCGTCTGAAGCGCACCCTACCATTACTAAACTTTCAGATAATCTTTGAATATTGCCGCCGACCGAAGGTCTGGATTCCCGCCTGCGCGGGAATGACGGTCGGGCGGATGCGTCGTCATCACGACTTTTCGTTATTTCCGTGACTTTTCGTCATTCCCGTGAAAACGGGAATCTAGAACCTCTAAATCTTCAGATAACCTTTGAATATTTCCTCCACCCTTAAGGTCTGGATTCCCGCTTATGCGGGAATGACGGCGGTGGGCGATGCCGTCTGAAGCCTGACAAGGCATTAAATGCCGTCTGAAACTCCGTCATTCCCGTGAAAACGGGAATCTAGAATCTCAAACTTTCAGATAATCTTTGAATATTGCCGCTGTCCAATGGTCCGGATTCCCGCCTGCGCGGGAATGACGGGTTTTTATAATCTTTAAAAACTGCCGCTGTCCGACAGTTCGGGTGGGAATGACGGCGGGAGAACAATGCCGTCTGAAGCGGCGGGCTGAAGCCCACCCTACCATTACGCCCTGCCATTGTTTCCGCTTCCATACCGCTTGGCGGCAATATTGTAGGGTGGGCTTCAGCCCACCGAAACCCCGATGCCGTCTGAAAACCCAAATGGCGGCACAACAATGCCGCGCTGCAATAAACGTTGCCGTCCCGACACAAAACGGCACAGACAATAGAAAATGCCGTCTGAAAGGGCTTCAGACGGCATTGTGTTCGGACGGGCGGGCTTATTTTGCGGCCTGTTCGCCTTCTTTTGCAAAATATTTGGCGTAGATTTTGTCGTATTCGCCGCTTTCGCGTACTTTTTTCAACGCATCGTTCAGCATTTTGACGGTTGCTTCGTCGCCTTTGCGTACCGCGATGCCGTAGTGTTCGGTGGTGAAGTCGGGCAGGGTAACGAAGTCCATCCCTTTGGCCGGATTGTTTTTCACATAATTGGCGATGACCGCGCTGTCGCTGACCACGGAATCCAGGCCGCCGTTTTCCAGTTCTTTGATAATCAGGGGAACGTTTTCAAAGCGCGCGATTTTCGGATTGTCGTTGCCCAAGAGTTTGGAAACGGAGAAATCGCCTGTGTAGCCGGTTACCACGCCGACTTTGTTCATCTTTTTCAAATCTTCGGAAGAAGATACTTTTTTGCCTTTCGGAACGAGGACGACTTGGGTGATTTCAAAATACGGGTCGCTGAAGTCCATAGACTGTTTGCGGTCGTCGGTAATGGTTACGCCCGACATCACAACGTCCGCATCGCCGTTGTTCAAGGCGGGGAAAAGGCTGTCCCACGGCTGGTGTTTGAATTCGATTTTAAAATTGCCCGCCTTCGCCATCGCGTTCATCAAATCCACGTCGAAACCTTCGACATTGCCTTTCGAGTCTAAAGATTCAAAGGGGGCAAACTCGGCGTTGGAAGCCACGCGGTACACTTTGTCGGGGTTTGCGGCAGGCGCGGCGGCATCTTTGCCCTGACCGCCGCAGGCAGACAGCGCGAGTGCGGAACAGGCAAGGGCGGCGGCAATCCATTTTTTCATATTCATCAAAATTCCTTTCGGTAATCAAAAAGCCTAAAAATTCAGTTTAACATAAAATTAACGTTCTTTTTCACGGAAAAACGCATAAGTAACGTCGTGGAACAAATCCGTATGCGGGCTGTCTTCGTAGTTGAGTTCTGCCAAAGCGTCTTCAAATGCAAGCTGAATCGACTCGACCGCGATTTCGGCGGTGTCGGCGGGAAGGGCGCGGATTAAGGCTTTGAAGGCGGTGGACAGGACGTGGTTCTGCATACGCAGCACATCGTTTGCTTCTTCCAGATATTCCAAACGCTGTTCGATGCTGCTCATGATGTATCCTCGCGAATCTGTTAAAATGCGCGATTATATCAAACGCGCTTCAGGCGGGGTTTGTCCGCCTGCAAAGATTAAGGACCGGAAGCCGAAAAAATGGATACGAACAATCAGGATAAAGAGCCGAATTGGGAAAAACGCCTAGAAAGCCTGCGCCGGACGCGCCGTATGAATACCGCGCCCGACCGTGTGCCGCCGGTTCAAACTTCCGAAGCGGCAAAGGGTTCGCCCGCGCCGAAATTGGACGATGCAAGCCGAAACCGTGTGTTAAAGGCGTATCTGAAGAAATGGCAGGAGGAGCACAATGCCGCCGTTGCCGAATGCGGCGAGGAAGTCGAAACCGACCCGATGGTTATTCTTCAGGAAAACTGGCTCAACGCGCAGGCTTCCCTGCAAATGTCGGTTTCGGAAAAACACATCGAATCGCGGCGGAGAATCCGGTTTGATGCCAAAAAAGACTGCGTCGAATTTGAAACTGCACAGATTGAAGGCGGGGAAAACGCCGATGCGGCAGAATCCGGCACGAATGAGCCGGCGGTTTCGGAAAACGGGGAAAACGATGCGGAAGAAACGTTGATGCCCGTCCAAATCAATATCCTGAACCCGAAAGCCGTCAACCGGCGCGAAGTGTTCTGCCTGTCCGAACAGGAGTTGACCGAACGGCTGATCAAACGCCTGCGCCCGCATCTGACCGATACCGTCAACGGCATTATCCGTACGGCGGTGCAGAAGCAGATGGCGGTTTTTACCTACCAGCTCCAGCAGATGCTGCACGAGCAGGCGGGGGCGGTAGTCGAAGACGTGTTGGAACACGATGTCCGCAAAATCCTTAACGACATCAAGTACGAGTTAAAATACAAACGCTGATTGCAATGCCGTCTGAAAGCCGTTTCAGACGGCATTTTCCTGCCCGTCCGACTTGAAAGGCGCACGGAACGGGCGCAAAATATTAACAAATTAAACAACGGGCGCGCGCCCCGTTGCCGAACGGACAAAACCGAGGAATTACCGATGAGCAAAAAACTTCATCCGCAAACGCTCGCCATACGCGGCGGCAAAGAACAAACCGGATATCGCGAACACAATCAGGCCTTGTTCCTGACCAGCAGCTTCATGTGGGACAACGCCCAACACGCCGCCGATTTGTTTTCAAAAAAAATCAAAGGCTTCACTTATACCCGTACCGCCAACCCGACCACCGCCGCCTTTGAAAAACGCATCGCCGCTTTGGAAGGTGCGGAACGCGCGGTCGCCACTTCGACGGGTATGTCTGCGATTCAGGCGGCGTTTTTCACCTTTTTGCAGGCGGGCGATCATGTGGTTTCCAGCCGCAGCCTGTTCGGCACGACCGTCGGCTTTATCAATAACATCGTTACCAAATTCGGCATCGAAGTGAGCCACGTGTCGCCGACCGATATAAACGAATGGAAAGCCGCCGTCAAAGCCAACACCAAACTACTGTTTTTGGAAACGCCGTCCAACCCCTTGGGCGAAGTAGCCGACCTGGAAGCCTTGGCGGAATTGGCGCACGGCATCGGCGCGCTCTTGGTGGTGGACAACAGCCTGCTGTCGCCCGTCGGCTCGCAGCCTTTGAAACACGGCGCGGATATTTCCGTTTCCTCCGCAACCAAAGCCATAGACGGACACGGGCGCGTGATGGGCGGCGTGTTGGCGGGTTCGGAAGAGTTGTTGGCGCAGGTCGCCGTTTACTGCAACTCTTGCGGGCTGGCAATGTCGCCGTTTAACGCATGGCAGTTGTTGGGCGGCGTGGAAACCCTGTCGCTGCGTATGGAAAAACAGTTCGACAACGCCCTGAAAATCGCGCAATGGCTGCAAGCGCAGCCGCAGGTTCAAGCCGTGTACTACACCGGATTGCCCGACCATCCGCAGGCAGAGCTTATCCGCAAACAGCAAAACGGCGGCGGCATCGTCATCGGCTTTGAAGTCGCCGACCAAGAAGCGGCGTGGAAAGTCGTGGACGGCGTGGAACTCTTTTCCCGAACCGCCAACCTCGGCGACGTACGCTCGACCATCACCCATCCGTGGACAACCACGCACGGCAGGATGCAGCCCGAAGAAAAACTCGCCGCCAACATCCGCCCCGGATTGGTGCGCCTGTCGGTCGGTTTGGAATATGTTGGCGATTTGATTGACGATTTGAAACAGGCACTCGCGCGCTGATTGCGTGTTTCAGACGGCATTGGACAGTAGATGCCGTCTGAAACCCTTATCGCGTATGGCATACACATCAACAATAGGAAAAAATATGGATGAAGCGGTTTTTGCCGATTGGGCGTTGAAAATCTGCCTGACCGGTTTGATTATTTTTTTGGGTTTTATCGTTTGGAATTTGGGCAAGGAGTCTAAAGCGGGCAAATTCGGCATCGCCATTTTGTTTTTGGTTTTGGGCTTGGGCGTGTTCGGTTTTGTGTTCAAAGAGTTATTGATTAAGTTTTTGGTATTGCCGAAATAGGTTTGCGGCCTGTCAAAATGCCGTCTGAAATCATAAAAAGTAATCTGCACCCTAAAAGTTTGATTTAACCGCCAACTGATTAAGGTGCGGATTTTTATGACAAAATATAGTGGATTAACAAAAACCAGTACGGCGTTGCCTCGCCTTAGCTCAAAGAGAACGATTCTCTAAGGTGCTGAAGCACCAAGTGAATCGGTTCCGTACTATCTGTACTGTCTGCGGCTTCGTCGCCTTGTCCTGATTTTTGTTAATCCACTATAAAAATCATCTTTCCGCAGTCATTCCCACGGACGCGAAAGCCTGTCTTTTTGAATCCCGGATAATTTTACATCGTCATTCCCGCGCAGGCGGGAATCCAGATCATTGGGTAGCGGCAATGTTCAAAAGTCGTCTGAAAAATCAGAAGTTCTAGATTCCAGTTTTCACGGGAATGACGGAATTTCAGACGGCATCCTCCCGCCCCGTCATTCCCGCGCAGGCGGGAATCTAGTCCGTTCGGTTTCAGTCATTTACGATAAATTCCTGTTGCTTTTCATTTCCGGATTCCCACTTCCGTGGGAATGACGGTTTGGAAGTTGCCTGAAACTCGAAAACCACTATAAAACTGAACGAATCGGATTCCCACTTCCGTGGGAATGACAAACTTTAAGGTGTGATGACTTATCCAAAACAGTCGAAACGCAAAAACCGGTTTCTCGTTTGCATAAGAACGGCAAATTTTTCGGTGTCTTGTTTTATGGGCGTTATCCCTTGTCCGCTCCGTAGGGCAGGTAAACGTCGAAGCGTGTGCTTTTGCCGGTGTATTGGTAGGCAGGAGCTTGTCCGGCAAGGTGTTCTCCCAGGCGCGGGCGTTTGACGACGACGCGTTTTTTTGCAGTCTGTCGGGCGGTATGGAGGAGGACGGCCTCATCTTGCGCCTCGCCGACGAGCCGGTGGAAGTAGGCCATTTCTTTTTTAACGGCGGCACTTTTGCGGCGTTCGGGATACATCGGGTCGAGATAGACGATGTCGGGTTTGCCTTGTGTTGGAACAAGGGCGGGCATCTGTTCGGCGGCGTTGCCGAAATGGAGGTTGATACGCGCAGCGGTGTCTTGCGTTTCGGGATTGAGAAGGGCGCGGCGGATGCCGTCTGAAAGCAGGCAGGCGACGGCGGGATGCTGCTCGAAGGCGGTAACGGCCAGCCCGAGCGAGGCGAGGACGAAGCTGTCGCGCCCCAATCCTGCGGTTGCATCCCAAACGGTGGGTTTGGCGGTATGGTTGACGGCTTTGGCGATGAGTTCGCCCCCGCCTTTTGTGCGCCGGTATTGTGCCGCACCGGAGGCAAAATCGACGGTAACGCCGCCCTTTTCCCCGACAAGCCTGAGGCTGACGGTATCGTGTTCGGCAAGGAGGTAGCTGCCTTGTTCGGGCGGTTGGGAAACGGGCACGAGGGGGAATGCCCGTATCAGGGCGCGGACGGCTTCGGTGGCGGTGTCGTCAATGAGGATGTCGGTCATAGTGTTTTGTGTCCGTTCGGGCGTGGGGCGAACCCGCTTTCCCGTGCCGTTTCAGACGGCATTTTTCGGGTGGGCGGGGATGGCGCGGATGCCGTTTTGCCGTCAGCAGATGTTGAGGCGTTCCATACGGTAGCGCATCGAACGGAAGCTGATGCCCAAGCGTTTGGCAGCCTGCGTGCGGTTGCCTTCGGTTTGTTTGAGGGTTTGTTCGATGATGTCGCGTTCGATTTGGTCGAGATAGTCCTGTATCTGCATGGTATCGGGGTCGAACGGCAGGACGCGGGACGGTGCGGCGGCTGTTTCAGACGGCAAGGTATCGGCGGCGCGCTCGGCGGTTTCCGTCCGGACGGGCTTGTGGCGCACATCTTGGATTTGCAGGTCGTCGATTTGCACGGTATGCCCGACGCACAGGGCGACGGCGCGTTCGAGGATGTTTTCCAGTTCGCGGAAATTGCCCGGATAGCTGTAATTCAGGAGCATCTGTTGCGCGGCGGGGGAGAGTGTGTAAGGCCGGTTGTTGCGGCTGTGTTTGTACAGGAGGTAGGGGATGAGCAGCTTCAAATCTTCGCGCATTTCACGCAGGGACGGCATATTGAGGCTGACGACATTGAGGCGGTAATACAGGTCTTGGCGGAATGCGCCGCTTCCGACAAGGGCTTCGAGGTTTTTGTGGGTGGCGCAGACGATGCGGACATCGACGGGCTGCTCGGCGGTATCGCCGATGCGGCGCACGGCTTTTTCTTGAATCGCGCGCAGGAGTTTGACCTGCATGGAAAGGGGCAGGTCGGCGACTTCGTCCAAAAATAAAGTACCGCCGTCGGCGTGGCGGAAGAAGCCGTCGTGGTCTTTGTCGGCGCCGGTAAAGCTGCCTTTGCGGTAGCCGAAAAATTCGCTTTCCATCAGGTTTTCGGGAATCGCACCGCAGTTGACGGCGACGAAAGGTTTGCCCGCGCGGTCGGACAGTTCGTGTATGGTGCGCGCCGCCTGTTCCTTGCCCGTGCCGGATTCGCCGGAAATATAGACGGGTACTTTGCCGGGCGCGAGGCGGCGGATGAGGTGGCGGATTTCGACCATCTGCGGAGAGCTGCCGAGCAGGCGGGGCATATCGGGTTCCGCATAGGGAAGGGCGGCGGAAACGGGCGGTGCCGCCGGTATCGCGTTTGCAGGTTCCGGGGCTTCAGACGGCATTGGGGAAGAAACGGGGGATGCCGTCCGAACGGGCGGTTCGGGGATTTTGTTTTGGTTTTCGGAAACGGAAATTGCCGATTTGACGAGGGAACGCAGCCGGGCGAGGGTAATGGGTTTTTGGATGTAGTCGAACGCGCCGCAACGCAGGGCTTCCTGTGCCTGATCGGCATTGCCGAAGGCGGTAATGACGGCAATCGGGATGTCGAGTGCACGGCTGTTGATGTGTTGGACGACTTCCAGCCCCGAGCCGTCGGGCATACGCATATCGGTCAGGACGAGCGAATAGCGTTGGCTGTCGAGCTTGTTTTTGGCTTCGGCAACGCCTGACGCGGTATGGACGCGCAAGCCCATTTTCATCAGGGTCATTTCCATCAGGTCGAGAATGTCGGTTTCGTCATCGACGACGAGGACGGGATGTTTCAGTTCAGTCATTGGTTTTTTCCGGTAATGTGAGTTCGAAACATTTGGCTTCCGGCAGGTAGGTCAAATCGCCGAAATTGGCGTGCGCCAGTTCGCGGGCGACATACAGCCCGAGGCCGGTGCCGTTTTCCGCCGTGGTGTAAAAGGGTTCGAACAGGTGTTCCTGCACTTCGGGCGGCACGCCGCCGCCGTCGTCGGCAAAGAGGATGCAGACGGTGTTTTTTTGCGCGGGGCGGATGGTGACGGAAATCGAGCCGGGCTGTTTGCGGCTGTGCCGCCACGCGTTGTTGGCGAGGTTCCACATAATCTGCCGCAGGTGGGCGGGATCGAAATAGGCGGTCGGGCTGCCGCCCTGAATGTCCGGACGGATGCAGCCGGCGGCATCGGGATGGCCGAGCAGGAACTCTTGTTTGAATTCTTCCCAAAACGGTATCAGGCCGATGGTTTCGCGTTCGGTTTTGTTGCGCTTGTTGAGCGAGGAAATGTCTTCGAGCATTTTGTCGATGCGGCAGACGTTGCCGTCGATGATTTTGCACAATTTGGCGTTGAACGGATCTGCCGCCCCCGCTTCCATATTTTCGCGCAGCAGGTCATTGGCGTGGCGAATGGCGGACATCGGGTTGCGGATTTCGTGGGCGAGGTTGGCGGTCAGTTGTCCGAGCGCGGCAAGTTTGACGGACAGGGCCTCTGCCTGAATTTCGCTTTGCGGGCGGATGTAGAGGATGAGCAGCTTGTCCGGCCCTTTGTTGACCGGAACGGCGCGGACGCCGGCGTTCAGGCCGGGTGTGCCGAGGACGTATTCGAAAGTGTGCGGAGAGGCTTGATCCCACAGTTCGGCGGTAGAATCGAACAGATCGGCGCGCCGTCCGATTTCGAGCGCGGGGAAAAGGTCTTTCGCCTTCCGGTTGAACAGCACCGCCAGCCCTTCGGTATTGATGACGACGACGGCTTCCTGAACGCGTTCGAGTACGGTTTGGCTCAAGCCTTTGATGCGCCGGTAGGCGAGGTGGTTGTCGCGGGCCAGTTGGCCGGCGCTGTCGATGTATCTGACCGACAGTGAGGTGAAGATGGCGGAAAGATAGGAGGCGGCGACGAGGATGAAAGTTGCCGAGGCGGTTCGGGCATCCGATATGAGCGGGTATTTGCCGATATCGCCGTCGGCAATGGCGTTGAATATCAGCAGGATGGCGGCGTAGCTGGAATAGAGCAGGGGGTAACGCCCGTAGCTGAGCAGGCAGGAGCAGACGACGAAGGGCAGGATCAGGATGCCGAAGCCGGAATCGATGCCGCCGAACAGGTAGGTCAGCACGCCGATCATCGTGATGTCCGCCACCGCGCTGAAACGCGGCATTTTCAGCGACTGCCATTGCCAATGCGGATGGATGATGGAAAAGAAAATCAGCCAGCAGGCAATGGCGAGCCAAACATAAAACGCCCACGCCGTCCACGAAGCGTGCAGGTTCGCACGGCTGCCGGTTTCCAGCCCGAGGATGTGCATAATCATCAGCGGGAAAACGATGGCGACGCGGATGATGTTGATCAGATTGGGAATCCGGTCTTTGAGTTTTTCAAGTTCGCGGGGGTTGGAAATCACCATAATATGTGCGGAACCGGGTTTATTTGGGGGAAGAAAGCTGTTTCAGGCTGCCCGATATGGGTAATAGTCTGCCTTTTTTGCCGCGTTTTGCCTCAAGCAGGGAGACGGGGATGCGGTCTTTGTGCGCCGCGCCGCGCCTGCCTTCGCTTTCAATCAGGATTTCCGGCTCGGAAGAAACGGCGGTATGCGTCATCGATTCGCCGGTGTTTAATCCGATGATTTGCAGCCCTTTGCCTTTCGCCATAATTTTCAATTCGCCGATGGGGAAGGCGATGGCGCGGTTTTGACTGGTGGCGGCAATGATTTTGCAGTCTGGGTTGATGAACGAGGAGGCATAGACGGCAACCGGCGGCAAAACGGTTTCGCCGCTGTCTGCGGTCATCACCACTTTGCCCGCTTTCACGCGCCCGACCATATCAGCCAACTTGGCGATGAAGCCGTAGCCGCCGCTGCTTGATAATAAATAATGTTGTTCCGGCAATCCTGTCAGCATCGCAACGGGTTTCGCGCCGTTTTGCAACTCGATCAAGGATGAAACCGGTACGCCGTCGCCGCGTCTGCCGGGGATTTCGGCGGCATCAAGGGTGTAGGTTCTGCCCGATGAATCGAGAATGACGACGGGTAAAACCGTTCTGCCTTCGAGGGTCTGCTTGAGGCGGTCGCCTTCTTTGAACGCGGTTTGGCTCAAATCGAGGTTATGTCCGGCGCGGCTGCGTATCCAGCCTTTTTCCGACAAAATCAGTGTGATGGGTTCGTCGGCGGTGGTTTGCGTCAGCACGGCGCGTCCGGCCTCTTCCACCAGCGTGCGGCGCGCGTCGCCGTATTGTTTCATATCCGCCTGCATCTCTTTAATCAGCAGCTTGCGTTTTTCGTTTTCGTCGCCCAAAAGGATATTCAGACGGCCTTGTTCCTCACGCAATTCGTTCAATTCTTTTTCGAGTTTGAACCCTTCCAAACGCGCCAACTGGCGCAGGCGGATTTCCAAAATGTCTTCGGCTTGGATTTCGGTCAGCCCGAACGCCGCCATCAGGTCGGTTTTCGGATCGTCTGATTCGCGGATGACTTTAATCACTTCGTCGATGTGCAGAAAGACTTTCAGACGGCCTTCGAGGATGTGCAGCCGTTTTTCCACTTGGTTCAAACGGAATTTCAGACGGCGTGTTACGGTTACGACGCGGAAATCCAGCCATTCCTGCAAAATCGTTTTCAGGTTTTTCTGCGCGGGGCGGTTGTCCAAACCCATCATCACCAAGTTCATGGACACATTGCCTTCCAGCGAAGTTTGCGCCATCAGCGTGTTGATGAAGGTGTCGGTATCGATGCGGCTGGATTTCGGCTCGAACACCAGACGCACGGGATGTTCGCCGTCGGACTCGTCGCGCACGCGGTCGATTAAATCCAGCATCAGCTTTTTGGTGTTGAGTTGGTCTTGGTTGAGCTGCTTTTTACCTGCTTTCGGTTTCGGGTTGGTCTGTTCTTCGATTTCGGCAAGGATTTTGGCGGAATTGGCGTTCGGCGGCAGCTCGGTTACGATGACGCGCCATTGTCCGCGTGCCAGTTTCTCGATTTCGTAACGCGCACGCACGCGCACGCTGCCTTTGCCGGTTTCGTAAATCCGGCGCAATTCGTCCGCCGGTGTGATGATTTGACCGCCGCCGGCAAAATCGGGAGCAGGAATGTATTGCATCAGGTCGGCGGTTTCCAGCGTCGGCTTTTTCAACAGCGCAATCGCCGCCTGCGTCACTTCGTTCAAATTGTGCGGCGGAATCTCGGTCGCCATACCCACCGCAATGCCTGACGCGCCGTTGAGCAAGACCATAGGCAGACGTGCCGGCAGGTGTACAGGTTCTTCAAACGCGCCGTCGTAGTTCGGCACGAAATCCACCGTCCCCTGATTGATTTCGGACAACAGCAATTCCGCAATCGGCGTGAGCCGCGCTTCGGTGTAACGCATCGCCGCCGCCCCGTCGCCGTCGCGCGAACCGAAGTTGCCGATGCCGTCGATTAAGGGGTAGCGCAAGGTAAAATCCTGCGCCATCCGCACCATCGCCTCATAGGCGGAACTGTCGCCGTGCGGGTGGTATTTGCCCAAAATCTCGCCGACCACGCGCGCCGATTTCACCGGCTTCGCCCCCGCCGTCAAACCCATATCGCGCATCGCAAACAAAATGCGCCGCTGCACGGGCTTCTGTCCGTCTGAAACTTCAGGCAGCGCGCGGCCTTTGACCACGCTCATGGCGTATTCGAGATAGGCGCGTTCGGCGTACCGGCCGAGCATCAGCGTATTGGAATCGGTATGTGGGGCGTGCGCTTGCATATTTATCGTATTTCCTTTTCGGTTGAAACCCCGCCACTTGGACATCTGTCCTTCGGGGCGGTAGAATCAGACTCTATTTGGGAGGGGCGTAACCCCTTCCGAATCAGGACAGCACATAGGGCGGTGCTTTATGTGTCGTCCTGTGTGTTGAAACATTGTGTATGCGGAATGTAAAACAAAGGGCATTATTGTAAATCAAAACGGCAAACCATAGTGGGCGGGTGTCTGAATCTGAATCAAATACGGGTAATGTGGAAATATGTTATAAATAAGGCTTTCCCACTTTTACACATTGGAGACGATATGGAACTGGTATTTATCCGCCACGGACAAAGCGAATGGAACGCGAAAAACCTGTTTACAGGCTGGCGCGATGTGAAACTGAGCGAGCAGGGGCTTGCCGAGGCTGCCGCCGCCGGTAAAAAACTGAAAGAAAAAGGCTATGAGTTCGACATCGCCTTCACATCCGTCCTGACCCGCGCGATTAAGACCTGCAACATCGTTTTGGAAGAATCCGACCAACTGTTCGTGCCGCAAATCAAAACCTGGCGGCTGAACGAACGCCACTACGGCCGACTGCAAGGTCTGGACAAAAAACAAACCGCCGAACAATACGGCGACGAGCAAGTCCGCATCTGGCGGCGCAGCTACGACACCCTGCCGCCGCTTTTGGACAAAGACGACGCGTTTTCAGCACACAAAGACCGCCGCTATGCCCATCTGCCTGCCGATGTTATCCCCGACGGCGAAAACCTGAAAGTAACGCTGGAGCGCGTATTACCGTTTTGGGAAGACCAAATCGCCCCCGCGATTTTGAGCGGCAAACGCGTCTTGGTGGCGGCGCACGGCAACTCCCTGCGCGCGCTGGCAAAACACATCGAGGGCATTTCCGACGAAGACATCATGGGCTTGGAAATCCCGACCGGTCAGCCGTTGGTGTACAAATTGGACGACAATTTGAAAGTCATCGAAAAATTCTACCTGTAAGGGTGTGAAATAAAAAATGCCGTCTGAAGCCCGGCGTTTCAGACGGCATTTTTGACAAGGCGGCAAAACGCATCAGCCGCGTACCAAGAAACGCCCCATCGCTATCCGATGCAGCGTGCCGGCAAGCAGCAGCGCCACGCCTGCCGAACCGGCGGCGGCAAGCGTCAGCCCCAAGCCCGACAATACGCCGGAAGCCGCCAGATGCAGGCCGCATCCCGCCATGGCTGCGAAACCGAATGAAAATCCCCAAAAGCTCATCGTAAAACCGCCTTCCCAAAACCAGCGTGTCAGGCGCAGCAAGAACAAAAACTGCAGGCAGCCGTAGCCGATTAATGCCAACGCAAAACCGTCGATTTTACCGCCGACGGCAAAATACGCGCCGCAGCCGACAAAGGCGGGCGCAAGCTGGATACCGACCACGCCGCGCGCCGCCGTACCGACCGGTGCCGCCGTACGCAGCCTGCCCAAGACGGAGGCTTCCAAACTCAGCCAGGAAAACATACCCGCGCCGAAAAACAAAGCCGCATAATCATGATGCCCCAACGCCGCCAGAGATGACGCGCTGACAAAGTTTGTCGCCACCGTAGGAAGGTAAATAATCGGTGTCGTCGCCTCCAAGGAATGCAGGCCGCGCCACAGACCGGCCGCCCGATACATCGAAAACGCCAACTGTCCGGCAACGCCGGCATAAATCAGGACTGCCGCCGCGCCTGCCTGATAGGGCTTCAGCGCGAGTCCCTCCAGCATAGCGGTAATCGGAATCGCGCTGATGAAGCAGCATTGCACCAAGTCGCGTAAATCAGACAAAAAATCGTTTCGGTACGCAAATATTTTGATCAGGTATGCTGTCACCAGCAAGAGCCAGACGACCGAAGCCGCCGCAAGCAGCGATTCGGCGGCCAAGGCGGGCAGCAGCCCGACAGACGCGCCGTAACGCCACGACAGCCCCAAGGCAAACAAGCCCAGCGCGATGCTGAAATAGCTCAAAGGAATCGGAAATTTCTTAGATGCAGACATAAACACCCTTCAGACGGCATGCCGTCGTAACGCACAGATAAAATTGAGTATGATATAAAAAACAGGCAGGCGGGGGATGACGTATCCGTATCGGCATATTGCCGTTTTGTCTCATTGCGCCCGATGTCGGAAGCGGTTGTGCATCGGGCGCACGTTTTTTGTGGTGCGGCGTGATTCGGATGCAGGGGAGGAACGAATCAGTAACCGTATTAACCGTAGGGTGGGCTTTAGCCCACCAATCAACGACTGAAAATGAAGAAAACGGTGGGCTGAAGCCCATCCTACGCAACTATTTGTCAGACTTCCTGCGGTTACAGTCCCGGCACAACATCTGGCAATTCTCTTCAATCGTTTTCCCACCTTCGCACCACGGTGTAATGTGATCGCCTTCCATTTCCGACAATTCAAATTTCTGTTTGCAGTGTGGGCAAATGCCGTCTTGTTTTTCGTAAACCTTCTGTTTGATGCTGTCTGAAAAGGCACGGATGTTTAAATACTTTTCATCGCGGGTTAAAACGTATTGGTAAATCCCTTTTTTGTTTTCCACATCGTCGTCGGCAATCAGTTTGGCAATTTCCGCTTCCAATATATCTTTATCCAAATCGGTATCTTTGAAACGGTTGTATAGGAATCCCCAAGGCTGCCCTTTCATCAGTTTGGTGCGCTTGACGGGAAATTTCAGGTTTACCCATTCAATCACATTTTTGAAATACAGCCATAAATCATCAGCATTCTTATCATGTTGGTGAACCGCCATATATTTGCAGACTGCTTCGTCTCCGTCTTGGTTGGCAATCCATCCGATAGCGGTTTCCAAATAGTCTTGGCGGATGGCTGTACCGTTCAAATAGTCTTTTCCGATTTGGTAGGCGGCGCAGTTGGTTTTGCTGAAATGGCGTTTGGCATCCGTTACCCAGTTGCCCGAATACACGGCGTTGCGCAATTCTTGGTTGGTTAGCCTCTCACCCGCAATATTGATGGTTTTGAACCAGTCCAGCTTTTCGCTGTCTGTTCCTTCACATTGGTATATGGTCAGTTCGTAATTTAAAATCTTCTCCTGTTCGTCTGCCTGCAAATTATGGAAGTAGCGCATCATATAGGCAAAATCGCCGTTCACATATTGGCAGATGGAAACAGTGCGCTGTTGCCCGTCCACGATTTCAAACGTGCCGTCATCGCGCACCGCCCAATACATCACATTGAGCGGAAATCCTTTCAATACGGTATCAATTACGGCATCGCGCTGTTTGTCTTTATAGACAAACTCGCGCTGATAGGGCGGGCGAACGTCCAGTTTTCCTTCATAAGCGCGCACGCCGTCTTCGTTGTTGTCGGTGTAGCCCGCCGCTTTTTTGGTTTCGCTGTCGTAGCCCGTCAGTTCGCGGATAGTGAGAGTGGTCATTTGGATTTTCATGGTCATTCCCCTTTTTGCCTGATGAATATACGTTTATATATCTTCTTGCCATTAATCAAAGGTTGCGCCACCTTGCTTTCTGCATCCCACAATCCGTTTGAGAATCCTTTTCCTTCACTTTCTGTTGCGCCCAAAACATCAAACTGCTCAGGATTGTATTTATCCAAAAATGTAATCGGCACACCCATCACACCATCGTAATCGTAGGGAATATCGGCAACTTTGGATACTTCGATGGCATCATAGTTGTCGTATTGCGGATAATCGGCGGGGTTGTAGGTTCGGTACAGAATCAGTTCTTCATGGCGTTTGGCTATATCCAAGTTGGTAAACCAACAGATATTTCCCATACTTCGCCATTTTTGTCCCGTTTCATCCTGCCAATAGCGTGTTGCTTTTGGCTTATAATAATCAGGCACTTGGAATGCCATATCACCATTATGGTTGCCAAGCCATATTTTATTTTCTTTTAGCAAGGGAAAAATCTCTTTATAGGTAATGGCATTCTGATTGCCGATAATGATGAATTTCTTGCTATATTCAACCAACTGTGCCACATATTCTCGAAACAGCGAAAACGGCGGATTGGTTACGACAATATCGGCTTGCTTCAGCAATTCAATACATTCTTGGCTGCGGAAATCGCCATCGCCTTTCAGCGGTTTGACTGCTATTTCTTCGGGGGTGGGAATGCCGTTGCCGTCTTTGTCCCCTGTATATTCCAGCCAAACCGCCTGTTCGCTGTCGTTTTGGCTGAACAGGTCGCTGTTTTGGTTTTTGTAGCAGGTGGCAATCAGCTTTTTCAGGCCGAGATGCTCGAAATTGTAAGAAAAATAATGGAAGAAATTGCTGACGCGCGGGTCGTCGCAGTTGCAATAAACAGTTTTGTCTTTGAAATGGTGTTTGTAGTGCCGCAACTCTTTTTCGATGTCGGAAAGCTGGGTGTAGAACTCATCGTTTTTGGCTTTGTTTGCCGCGTGAAGGGATTTGTTGCCTGCCATATCAAACCCCTTTAAAAATACAAGAAAGGTTTGATATTTTACTGATTTTTAAGTTATAATTGCCAAGCCAAGCCAAGCCAAGCCAAGCCAAGCCAAGCCGCTATATCTGTGTCTGCTGTTCATATGATGTTTCCTTGTCTTAATTTATTCAAACAGGCTGCCTGAAAACCCACTTTCAGGCAGCCTGTATTTTTCTACATTACAGCTTCTCTTTAACCCAACCTTCCACGCTTGCCAGCATTTCGGGCAATTTGTCGGCATCTGTGCCGCCGGCTTGTGCCAAGTCAGGACGGCCGCCGCCTTTGCCGCCGACTTGTTCGGCTGCAAATTTGACCAAGTCGCCTGCTTTCACTTTTCCGGTCAGGGCTTTGGATACGCCGGCGCACAGGGAGACTTTGCCGTCGTTTACTGCCGCTAAAAGAATCACGGCGTTGTCGGATTTACCGGTTAAATCGGTAACGATTTCGCGCAGGGCTGCGGCATCGGCTTCGATTTGTGCGGCAACGAGTTTGGCCGCGCCCAAGTCTTTTGCGTCGTCCAAGAGTTTTGCGCCTGCGTGGACGGCGAGTTCGGCTTTGGCGCGTGCCAATTCTTTTTCCAATGCTTTGGCGTGTGCCGCGCCTGCTTGGATTTTCGCCAGTACGTCTTTTTCGGTTTGGGCTTTGGTTTCGGCAATAATGTCTTTCACCAAACGCTCTTGCTCTTGCGCCCATTTGAGTGCGTTCAGGCCGGTGATGGCTTCGATACGGCGTACGCCTGCGGCAATACCGCCTTCGCTGATGATTTTGAAGAGGCCGATGTCGCCGGTGCGTGAAACGTGTGTACCGCCGCACAATTCGGTAGAGAAACCGCCCATTTGCAGTACGCGCACTTCGTCGCCGTATTTTTCGCCGAAGAGCATCATGGCGCCGGTTTTTTGGGCATCTTCCATGCTCATAATGGCTGCGTTGACGGCAACGTTGGCCAAGATGGCTTCGTTGACTCGGCGTTCTACTTCGGCGATTTCTTCGGCAGTTACCGCTTGGGGATGGGAAATGTCGAAACGGGTGGATTCGGCGGTAACCAAAGAGCCTTTTTGTTCGACGTGTCCGCCCAATACATCGCGCAGGGCTTTGTGCATCAGGTGGGTCGCGCTGTGGTTGCGCATATTGGCATTGCGGATTTCGTCGTCCACTTTGGCGGTAACGCTGTCGCCGACTTTCAGACGGCCTGAAGTTTGTACGCCGAATTGTCCGAATACGGCTGCTTTGATTTTTTGGGTATCGCGTACTTCAAAGCGGTTTTCGCCTGAGAAGATATAGCCGACGTCGCCGACTTGGCCGCCGGATTCTGCATAGAACGGGGTAAAGTCGATGACGACTGCGCCGCTGTCGCCTTCGTTCAATTCGTCGACTTGCTCGCCGTCTTTGTAGAGGGCGAGGACTTTGGATTCGGTTTGGCGTTCGCTATAACCTTTAAACTCGGTGTCCTGACCTTCGTAAGGCAGTTGGGCGTTGGCTTTGAAGCTTTGTGCGGCGCGTGCGCGTGCGCGTTGGGCTTCCATTTCGCGTTCGAAGCCTGCTTCGTCCGGTTCGATATTGCGTTCGCGGCAGATGTCGGCAGTCAGGTCGTATGGGAAGCCGTAGGTATCGTAGAGTTTGAAGATGATTTCGCCGCCGAGTGTTTTGCCGCCTTTGGCCAGCGCGTTTTCCAACAAAGCCATACCGGTTTCCAGAGTTTGGGCAAAACGGCTTTCTTCGTTTTTCAATGCTTCTTCGATTTGTGCTTGTTTTTCTTTCAATTCAGGGTAGGCATCGCCCATCTCTTTGACCAAATCGGCAACGAGTTTGTGGAAGAACGGTTTGCTTTGACCCAGTTTGTAACCGTGGCGCACGGCGCGGCGGATAATGCGGCGCAATACGTAGCCGCGGCCTTCGTTGGAAGGCAAGACGCCGTCTGCAATCAGGAATGAGCAGGAGCGGATGTGGTCGGCGATGACTTTCAGGCTGGGTTCTTCCATGCTGAAAGCTGCGCCGGTTTCGCGGGCAACGGCTTTGAGCAGGTCTTGGAACAAGTCGATTTCGTAGTTGCTGTGAACATGCTGCATGACGGCGGCCATGCGTTCCAAGCCCATGCCGGTATCAACGGAAGGCTTGGGCAGCGGATTCATATTGCCTTGTTCGTCGCGGTTGAACTGCATGAATACGCAGTTCCAAATTTCGATCCAGCGGTCGCCGTCTTCTTCAGGGCTGCCGGGAATGCCGCCCCAGATTTCTTCGCCGTGGTCGTAGAAAATTTCGGAGCAAGGACCGCAAGGGCCGGTATCGCCCATTTGCCAGAAGTTGTCGGACGCGTATTTCGCGCCTTTGTTGTCGCCGATGCGGACGATGCGTTCAGACGGCATACCGATTTCGTTCAACCAGATGTTGTAGGCTTCGTCGTCTTCTGCGTAAACGGTCGCCAACAGTTTGTCTTTGGGGATATTGAGCCATTCGGGGGAAGTGAGAAACTCCCAAGCGAAGTGGATCGCGTCGCGCTTGAAGTAGTCGCCGAAGGAGAAGTTGCCCATCATTTCAAAGAAGGTGTGGTGGCGGGCGGTGTAGCCGACGTTTTCCAAGTCGTTGTGTTTGCCGCCTGCGCGTACGCATTTTTGCGCGGTGGTGGCACGGCTGTACGGGCGTTTGTCGAAACCTAAAAATACGTCTTTAAACTGGTTCATGCCCGCGTTGGTAAACAGCAGGGTCGGGTCGTCGTGCGGCACGAGGCTGGAAGAGCGGACGACGGTGTGGCCTTTGGTTTCAAAAAATTTTAGGAATTTTTGGCGCAGTTCGGAGGTTTTCATAATTTTTTCAATGTCTCTCAAATGTCTTGTCATGGTAAAAGCAGGGAAAACGAACGGCGGTATCTTACCGCAAATCCCTGTTTCTAGCTATGGAAACGGCGGCTTTCAGACGGCATTGCGGGATTTTGAATGCCGTCTGAAGCCCTGTTACCAATATCGGCTATAATGGCCGCTTTCTCCAACCTGATATGCAAGGAATGATAATGGCCAAACATCTGCCACTCGCCGTCCTGACTGCTTTGCTGCTTGCAGCATGTGGCGGTTCGGACAAACCGCCTGCCGAAAAACCGGCACCGGCGGAAAACCAAAACGTATTGAAAATTTACAACTGGTCGGAATACGTCGATCCGGAAACCGTTGCCGATTTTGAAAAGAAAAACGGCATCAAGGTTACTTATGATGTGTACGACAGCGATGAAACGCTGGAAAGCAAAGTGCTGACCGGCAAATCCGGTTACGACATTGTTGCGCCGTCCAATGCGTTTGTGGGCAGGCAGATTAAGGCGGGGGCTTATCAGAAAATCGATAAGTCGCTGATTCCCAATTATAAACATCTTAACCCCGAAATGATGAGGCTGATGGACGGTGTCGATCCCGGCCACGAATACGCCGTGCCGTTTTATTGGGGGACAAATACTTTCGCCATCAATACCGAACGTGTGAAAAAGGCTTTGGGTACGGACAAGCTGCCGGACAATCAGTGGGATTTGGTGTTCGACCCCGAATACACGTCCAAATTCAAGCAATGCGGCATCAGCTATTTGGACAGCGCGGCGGAAATCTATCCTATGGTGTTGAACTATTTAGGTAAAAACCCGAATAGCAGCAATACCGAAGACATCAGGGAGGCAACCGCCCTGCTCAAGAAAAACCGCCCCAATATCAAACGCTTCACTTCGTCCGGCTTTATCGATGATTTGGCGCGCGGCGATACTTGTGTAACCATCGGTTTTGGCGGCGATTTGAACATCGCAAAACGCCGTGCCGAAGAAGCCGGCGGCAAGGAAAAAATCCGCGTGATGATGCCCAAAGAGGGCGTGGGGATTTGGGTGGATTCGTTCGTGATTCCGAAAGATGCGAAAAACGTCGCCAACGCGCACAAATATATCAACGACTTCCTCGACCCGGAAGTGTCGGCGAAGAACGGCAATTTCGTTACTTATGCGCCTTCGAGTAAGCCGGCGCGTGAGCTGATGGATAAGGAGTTTAGGGATGACAACACGATTTTCCCGAGCGACGGGGATTTGGAAAACAGCTTTATTATGGTTCCCATCCAGCCGGCGGCGTTGAAGTTTATGGTACGCCAGTGGCAGGATGTGAAGGCAGGGAAATAAAGCCTGATATGCCGTCTGAAGGATGTTCGGACGGCATTTTTTATCTTTGGCGGAACAGGGATTGCAGCCGCTGTTTGAAGGCAATGGGGCGGATGCTGCTCAAAATGCCGCTGAGGATGATGATGCACATACCGAGTATTTCCTGCCAAAAAAGCTGTTCGCCCAGAAAAAATGCGGCAGACAGGGCGGAAAAGACGACGGTCATATAGGAGAGCGAGGCAACCGTAAATTTGTCGCCGACTTTGTAGGCGCGCGTCATCGACAGTTGGGCAATCAGCGCGGACACGCCGATGCCCGACAGATAAACCGCCGACTGCCAAGACAGCATATGCCAGCCGGTCAGCGTCGCCCAAACCGACGACATCGCCACGCCAGTCGCGGAAAGGTAAAACACGACGCGCCAACCCGGTTCGCCCGCCAAAGACAGTTCGCGCACTTTCAAATACGCCCAGCCGGACATCGCGCCGCCCGCCAGCCCGGCGAGTGCCGCCGGTTCCTGACCGCTGCGGAACGAGGGATTAAGCAGCAATACCACGCCGGCAAAACCAAGGAGCAGGACTGCCTGCGTGTAAACGGAAATCCGTTCTTTCAAAATCAGGAAGGAGAATACTGCCAAAAAAATCGACGAGGTGTAGCTTAGGGTAACGCCGGTTGCCAATGGCAGGTGCGTTACCGCGTAAAACAGCAGCAGCATCGCCCCGGTCCCGACCATACTGCGGTTTAAGTGGTTTTTCCAATGGGGCGTGCGGAAGGTGTCGCGCCGCAATATGGCGGCACAACCAAGGGCGAGTGCGGAAAACAGCATACGCCAAAAGACCAATTCGCTGCTGCCGAGGGCAAATTTTGCCGATGCCTCTTTAATCAATACGTTCATAACGGTGAAGCAGGCCGCCGCCACCAGCATCCAGCCGGAGCCCAAAACGTCTTTTTTTGCGGTATCCATATAATATTTGTCGCGATAAAAAGGTCAAATTGTAAACCTTGCGGCAGGGTTTGCGGCGGCGGTTTCGGGCGCGCGCAATCCCGCCGAATCCCCGTTTTTTCGGAACAATTTGTTTTTTCAGGGCAAACCTGCTTATAATGGCGGGTATGAAAAAATATCTTGCCCTTATCCCCATCGTGGTCGCCCTGTCCGGCTGCGGAACTGTTTATGTGCCCACCCTGACCGAAATTCCTGTCAGGCCGATTAATACCGTTCCGGCGGAAGCGTCTGCAAAAGGTTTCCGCCTCGCCCCTTCGCATTGGACGGACGTTTCCAAAATCCGCGACGAGGCGACGCGCCTGAGCTATCAGGTGGACATCGGCAAAATGACCAAGGTTCAGGCGGCGCAATATCTGAACAACTTCAGAAAACGCCTAGTCGGACGCAATGCCGTCGATGACAGTATGTATGAAATCTACCTGCGTTCGGCGGTAGACAGCCAGCGCGGCGAAATCAATACCGAGCAGTCCAAGCTGTATATCGAGAATGCCTTGCGCGGCTGGCAGCAGCGTTGGAAAAATATGGATGTCAAACCCGATAATCCAGCATTTACCAACTTTTTGATGGAAGTGATGAAGATGCAGCCCTTGAAATGACGCGGTACGCAAATGCCGTCTGAAAGCCTTTTCAGACGGCATTTGCGTTTGAAGCCCCGATTTATTTTTGCCCGCCTTCTTTCCGGTATTGCCCCGGCGAAACGTGATATTGCCGTTTGAACGCCTTGCCGAAATGCGTTTCCGACTGAAAGCCCACCGACAGCGCGACCGACAAAACCGAATCTGGGGTTTTTTTCAGCAGCAATGCTCCTTTTTGCAGGCGGATATGGTTCACAAAGGCGTGCGGGCTGAGTCCGACCCGGCTTTTGAAACGGCGCATCAGCTGAGCGCGCGACATATTGGCGGCGGCAACCATTTTGTTGACATTCCATTCGTCTTCCGGTTTGTCTATCACTTTTTGGATCAAATGTCCCAAACGTTTGTCCTGCCAACCTTTCAATACGCCCGACAGTTGGGCATCTTTTTCCTGTTCAAGATAGGCGCGCAGGATAAGCACCAGCAGGACGGACGATAATGCGTTGACCACGGAAGCCGTCCCCGTCAAAGGTTTTTCGCTTTCCAGTTGCAGCATTGAAACCACATACTGCAAACTCGGATGGGCAATGTTCAGAAAAACGGTTTCCGGCAGCCCGTTCATCAAATCTGCATGGGTATCATAGCGGAAACGGGCACAAAACAGGCTCATATCCTGTCCGTTGCCGCACTGTTTGACCGTGAACGCGCCGTTTTGTCGTATATCCGGTTGTAAACTTTCTCCGTATTTTCCGTCGTGGCTCAACAGGTGTCCCAAGCCGCGCGGGAAAAATATAATATCCCCCGTACTGACCGGACGCGGGGAAGTTTCACCGTCGATGCAGAGATAGCCGCTGCCCGATGTAACAATGTGTACCAATCCTTCGCTCTGCAAGGTTTCATGCCGTACCGACCATTGTCCGCCCAAAAGGCACTGTACATCCACACTACCCGTCAGTTGGGCCAGGTCAACCAGTTTGTCGAGAATGTCCATAAATCTTTTTGAACCATAAAATGAGATGATTAAACGAGAAACACAACTGAATAATTGCAATAATACGCACATCAAAAACAGATACGCAAGCGCGTATCAGGGTTAAACGCAAGAGAAAGGAAAAGAAAATGTTTAAAGATTGGAAAGAACATACCGCATTGGTTAAAAAATCGTTCGGCGAGCTGGGTAAGGCGCATCCTAAAATGCTGCAGGCCTACGGCGCATTGGAACAGGCCGCCGCCGCCGAAGCATTAGATGCCAAAACGCGCGAACTGATTGCCATCGCCGTTGCCATTACCACACGTTGTGAGAGCTGCATCAGTGTTCACGCTGCCGCCGCCGCCAAAGCCGGTGCGACCGACAGCGAAATCGCAGGTGCATTGGCAACTGCCATTGCCCTGAATGCGGGTGCCGCTTACACTTATGCCCTGCGTGCATTGGAAGCGGTTGAAACGCAAAAATAATCCGTTTCGGATAAAAAATGCCGTCTGAAGATGTTTCAGACGGCATTTTGTCTGTTATGCTTCCCGATATTTTGCAGACAACATATGCAGCCGTTTTTTCAGACGGCATTTGAGAAACAAGGGGTAAGCGTGAAATATAGTGGATTAAATTTAAATCAGGACAAGGCGACGAAGCCGCAGACAGTACAAATAGTACGGCAAGGCGAGGCAACGCCGCACTGGTTTAAATTTAATCCACTATATTATCGCTGGGTATGGTTTGCCGCCATAAGCTGCCTGCTGTTGTCCGCCGTTTTTATTGCACCTTATCTGACGGCATTTCACGAACAAGAAAAAATATTCGAATATGCAGAATTGATCGTTACCGCACCCAACCGCAGCGGACGGGCAATCGAACTGAATTCAGACAGGCAACATTACCGACTTTCCTGCTATGGGTTCGACGATTTGTGCACAGGCGACAATATCGGCAGAGTCATCAGGGCGCGGCAGGTTAAGATTGTTTTAAGCGAAACCGTCGGCAAAGGTTTTTTAAACGGCGTTCTGTTGGAATACCGCAACAGCGGTAGTGTTTATAGCAATAAAGATTTTGCCCACACGGAAGACCGCCTTGTCGAAGTGTTGGCACAACCTGCCGTTTTCAGCCTGAAACTGGGTATTTTGCTTTTATTGCCCGCCATTTTCCTGCGTTTGAAAAGAATGTGAAAACAGATTGGCGGGGCGGGGGAATGCTCATGCGGCAATTTTACGTTTTGGGTTATGAGGATAACCGCTATAATCACAACTTTACAGTCTGCACAGAGAAAACCGATGCCTTGGAATCTCCCCATCTTCCTCACATGGTTGAGGGTCTTGCTCATTCCTGTCCTGACAGCCCTTTTTTACCTGCCTTTCTCATGGTTTTCGGAAGAAGCAGTCAATGTTGCCGCCGCCGTCATTTTTGCCGTTGCCGCCTTGACCGACTGGTTTGACGGATTTTTGGCAAGGTTGTGGAAACAGACCTCGGATTTCGGCGCATTCCTCGACCCTGTCGCCGACAAGCTGATGGTTGCCGTATCGCTGCTTTTACTGGTCAAACTCGATCGGACCTATGTTTTGTTTGCCATGATCATCATCGGCAGGGAAATCACTATTTCCGCATTGCGCGAATGGATGGCGCAAATGGGCAAGAGGAGCAGCGTTGCCGTCGCCACCGTCGGCAAATTCAAAACCGCCGCGCAGATGCTGGCAATCTTCCTGCTGCTGCTGAATTTTCCCGATTTTTATGGATTTAACCTCGCATTCATCGGCAACATATTGATGTTTATCGCATCTTTGCTGACGGTTTGGTCGATGTTGTATTACCTGAAAATGGCGTGGAAAGAAATCGCCTGAAAAAAACATAAAAATAGCTTGACGGTAAAAACAGAATCCATAATAATTGCGTCTTCTTCGATGTCGGAGAATGATATAGGGCGGGAATAGCTCAGTTGGTAGAGCGCAACCTTGCCAAGGTTGAGGTCGCGAGTTCGAGACTCGTTTCCCGCTCCAAAAACCGATATGTTTGAACGCGCGGGAATAGCTCAGTTGGTAGAGCGCAACCTTGCCAAGGTTGAGGTCGCGAGTTCGAGACTCGTTTCCCGCTCCAAAAATTTCATTCTCCCACAATCATTGCGGGAATAGCTCAGTTGGTAGAGCGCAACCTTGCCAAGGTTGAGGTCGCGAGTTCGAGACTCGTTTCCCGCTCCAAGTTTTTAGATTAAGCCAGTTTTAGGCGAGATAGCAAAGTGGTTATGCAGCGGATTGCAAATCCGTCTACGCCGGTTCGATTCCGACTCTCGCCTCCATTATCGTACCATGGCGGGGTGGCAGAGTGTTTATGCTATGAGGAGTGCAATCTTCATATAGGCCGGTTAAAATCCGCGCCCCCGCCTCCACCTTTCACAAATGCCCGGGTGGTGAAATAGGTAGACACAACGGACTTAAAATCCGTCGGGACTAAACATCCCGTGCCGGTTCGATTCCGGCTCCGGGCACCAAGCTGAAAATAACAATACCGCTCCAAGCGGTTATTTTTTTATCTGTCGGACGGGGATGGGCAATATTGACATGTTCATGCCTGAACAAGAGGAAATCCAATCAATGTGGAAAGAAATTTTACTGAATTACGGTATTTTCCTGCTCGAACTGCTTACCGTGTTCGGCGCAATTGCGCTGATTGTGTTGGCTATCGTACAGAGTAAGAAACAGTCGGAAAGCGGCAGTGTCGTACTGACGGATTTTTCGGAAAATTATAAAAAACAGCGGCAATCGTTTGAAGCATTCTTTTTAAGCGGGGAAGAGGCAAAACATCAGGAAAAAGAAGAAAAGAAAAAGGAAAAGGCGGAAGCCAAAGCAGAGAAAAAGCGTTTGAAGGAGGGTGGGGAGAAATCTGCCGAAACGCAAAAATCCCGCCTTTTTGTGTTGGATTTTGACGGTGATTTGCATGCACACGCCGTAGAATCCTTGCGTCATGAGATTACGGCGGTGCTTTTGATTGCCAAGCCTGAAGATGAAGTTCTGCTCAGATTGGAAAGTCCGGGCGGCGTGGTTCACGGTTACGGTTTGGCGGCTTCGCAGCTTAGGCGTTTGCGCGAACGTAATATTCCGTTGACTGTTGCTGTCGATAAGGTGGCGGCAAGCGGCGGCTATATGATGGCGTGTGTGGCGGATAAAATTGTTTCCGCTCCGTTTGCGATTGTCGGTTCGGTGGGTGTGGTGGCGGAAGTGCCGAATATCCACCGCCTGTTGAAAAAACATGATATCGATGTGGATGTGATGACGGCGGGCGAATTTAAGCGCACGGTTACCTTTATGGGTGAAAATACGGAAAAGGGCAAACAGAAATTCCGGCAGGAACTGGAGGAAACGCATCAGTTGTTCAAGCAGTTTGTCAGTGAAAACCGCCCCGGGTTGGATATTGAAAAAATAGCGACGGGCGAACATTGGTTCGGTCGGCAGGCGTTGGCGTTGAACTTGATTGACGAGATTTCGACCAGTGATGATTTGTTGTTGAAAGCGTTTGAAAACAAGCAGATTATCGAAGTGAAATATCAGGAGAAGCAAAGTCTGATCCAGCGCATTGGTTTGCAGGCGGAAGCTTCTGTTGAAAAGTTGTTTGCCAAACTTGTCAACCGGCGGGCGGATGTGATGTAGTTTGCCGAACGGATGGAAATGCCGTCTGAAGCGTGTTCAGACGGCATTTTTCAAGTTCCGGCTTTGATGTTCCGTTCCGACCACTCTATCCGTTGTCCGATGTCTTTCAAATTGGAATATTGTTCGACCAATCGCGGCATGTCGTCCAAACTCATGGCAAACATCCACAGATAAGTGCTGACCGAATAGACATGCCCCGCGCTGCCGTAGCCTTTGAGCGTCATCATCACAAAAGCAAAGCCGAATAAAATACTCATCGCCGCGCCGACGCAGAGATAGCCGAAGGCTTCGCGGTTGGAAATCAGCACACGCAGGCGCGCAAGCAGTCCGTAATGGCGGTACAGCTGCCGCCGGTCGCCTTTTCGGATAAAGTGGTTGTCGCGTTCCAAGCTGTTGTTCAGGCGGAAATACAGGTTTTCGCTGATGGCGGCAAAACGTGGCAAAAGCCATAAAAACAACGCAAGTATGCACACTGCCGACACGCCGACCCAAAATTCCAGCACCAGCAGCATGATGCACGCGCCGAATATGGATACGACGGATGTCGCGGCAATCGGCAGGTGTTCTTCCAAAAAGCTGACAAACTCACGCGACAGGGCAACCCGCGTAGTTATAGTGGATTAACAAAAATCAGGACAAGGCGACGAAGCCGCAGACAGTACAAATAGTACGGCAAGGCGAGGCAACGCCGTACTGGTTTAAATTTAATCCACTATATTGCTGAATGCGGGACTTGCCGCTGCCGCTGTTCCAACACAACTGGCACGGCGATTTCGGTATAAATCCGCGTAAACGTGCGCGTATCGGCAATCCGCCGCGCCGCACCGACCAGCCACATTAAAAATACAACCAAAGCGTACAGCAACGCCTGCCACACCTTCCCCGCAATCACGGCATTAATCTCCCGGCCGCCAAACACCGGATACACCAGCATCAAAAGGTTTTCCAGTCCGACCAGAGAAAACGTGCCGAGCAGACGCTTGAGGTGGGTTTGGGCTATGTGTTTCAACATTTTCCACATATTTGTTCCCCCTATTTTTTATTTTCCGAGATTGTTTTTTCCATCACTTCCGCCAGTGCATCTAAATCGGCAAACAGCCGGGTTGTGCGCTTGTCGCCGAATGTGGCAAATACTTTGTTGCTGAATTCCTGCGCGTTTTCTGTTAAAGGTGCGGCATGGGCTTTGCCTTTTTCGGTCAGCGACAGCAACCGTTCGCGCCGGTCCTGTTCGCCTTCCTGCCATTCAATCAACCCTTGTCCGGCAAGGGTTTTGCATACGCCTGAAACGGTCTGTTTGGGCAGACTCCACTCTTCGCCGATATGCTTTTGCGTGCGGCTGCCTTCGGTTGCCAGGGTATAAAGTACGGCAAAGAGGTTGTAATTCAGATCCTGCTGCCCGATCCATTTGTCGAAGACATTGCAAATCAGGTTGATACGGGTTCCAAGTTAGTCGAGTTGGTTCATAATTGGTCTCGATATTGACTAAATTTGCGCGGATTATGGTCATAATCGGGACTAATCTCAAGCGTGGGGCGATAAAAATGCCGTCTGAAAATATTTCAGACGGCATATTGTTTGGAAAGGGAAGTCAGTGTTCTGCCAGTTTCAGGTAAACGCCGGAAACGTCCTGTTCACCGTAGCCGGCTCCGACTGCTTTGCGGTAGCTGGCAGCAACGGTTTCGACGGCGGGCAGGGTGTTGCCTGCCTGTTCAAGCTCTTTGACGGCGAGGTTGAGGTCTTTGGAGGCGTGTTTGAGGGCGAAGGCGGGAGGAAACTCGCGGTTTGCCCATAGTGATTTTTTGGTTTGGAACATGGGCGAGTCCATTGCCGAGCCGCCGATGGCTTCGACGATGGTGTCGGTATCGATGCCGAACTGCCGCGCCATCAGCATCGCTTCGCTGTACGCTTCGCCGAAAATGCCTAAGAGCGAGTTCAAAACGAGTTTCGCGCCCGAGCCTTTGCCCACTTCGCCGAAGTGGAAGGTTTTTTTGCCGACAAGGGAAAACACTTTCTGCAGCGGGTTTAAAACGGCTTCGCTGCCGCCGAACAGGATCAGCAGCGTGCCGTTGGTGGCGGGTCCGACCGATCCGGAAACGGGTGCTTCGGCAAACTGTCCGCCGGCAGATTCGACAAGTTCTTTGACGGCAAGGTTTTCGGTTGGTGAGATGGTGCTCATGTTGACGATGATTTTGCCGGCCAATCCGTCGCGGACTCCGTTCAGGATGTCGCACACGGCGGCATAGTCGGAAACCATCAGGAAAATGACGGGATAGTCGCGGACGAGTTCGGCGGTGCTGCCGTAAATTTTTGCGCCTTTGGCGGAGATGGGGGCAGTTTTGTCGGGCGAGCGGTTGTATACGCCGACTTCGATGCCGCCGTTCAAGAGCCGCGTTACCATAGGTAGCCCCATTTGCCCCAAGCCTATCCAGCCGATTTGTGCGTATGTTTCTGCGGACATAGTGTTTCTCCTTTGTTGGGGTGTTGTGATGCCGTCTGAAGGCTTCCTGCGCTTCAGACGGCCTGTTTGGGGATTATGCGGTCAGCGTGCCTTTGGTGGACGGGGTTTGCCCTGCCATCCTCGGGTCGTGTTCGACTGCCATACGCAGGGCGCGCCCGAAGGCTTTGAATACGGTTTCCGCCTGATGGTGGGCGTTTTTGCCGCTGAGGTTGTCGATGTGCAGGGTCATCATACTGTGGTTGACGATGCCGTGGAAAAATTCTTCAAACAAATCGACATCGAATTTTCCAATCAGGGCGCGGGTAAATTCGATGTTGTACACGAGTCCGGGGCGGCCGGATAGGTCGATGACGACGCGGCTGAGGGCTTCGTCGAGCGGGACGTAGGAATGTCCGTAACGGCGGATGCCTTTTTTGTCGCCGAGTGCCTGCCGGAGTGCCTGTCCGAGTGTGATGCCGATGTCTTCGACGGTGTGGTGGTCGTCGATGTGCAGGTCGCCTTTGCAGCTGATGTCGATGTCGATCATGCCGTGGCGGGCGATTTGGTCGATCATGTGTTCGAGGAAGGGTACGCCGGTATCCAGCCTGCTTTTGCCGCTGCCGTCGAGGTTGATGGAGACGGTAATTTGGGTTTCGCAGGTATTGCGGTTGACGGTAACGGCGCGGCAGCCGGCAGCAGATGCGGTTTCGGCAATTTGGATTTCGGCAGTTCCGGTGCTTTCTACGGCGGTTTCGGGAACAGTGCGTTCGCTGTGTTTTCTGTCGAGCCAGCCTTTGGGTTTGCCGGTGTGTTTTTCGAGTTTTGCCATCAGGCTGGGACGGATGCCGCGTGCGTCGGGGTCTTCTGCCTGCTTTTCAAGGCGTTGTTTGAGTTTGTAAAGTGAGACGGGGGTGCGGTAGCCGCAGAGTTTGGCGAGCTTGGACAGCGAACCTGCTTCTTGGGCGAGGGTCAGGAAGTTGTGCAGTTGGCGTTGTGTTTTAGTCAAATTCATAGGAAATCCGTTGGTTGGCAGTAAAGTTGGCGGATGACGTTGAGAACGGCATCGTTTTGTGCGGGGCTGCCTACGGTAATACGCAGGCAGTGTTCCAAAAGCGGGTGCGAGCCGTGCAGTTTTTTGACGAGGATGCGGTTTTGTTTGAATGTGTCAAACAACAAATCGGCATCGGGTACGCGTATGGTAATGAAGTTTGCCTGACTTGGAAAGGCGTTCAGACGGCATATTTTGCCCAATTCGGCGAACATCCGTTCGCGTTCGTTTTTCAGGCTGTCGATGTTGGCAGAGATGATGCCGTAGTGTTGCAGGGCGAGTTTGGCGGTGGTCAGGCTCAGTTGGTTCATATTGTAGGGCGGCAGGATTTTTTGCAGTTCGCCGATGACTTCGGGACAGCCTGCCGCATAGCCGATACGCAGTCCGGCAAAACCGATTTTGCTGACGGTACGCATGACGATGAGGTTGGGAATGCTGCCTGCCTGCGGCAGGAAGCTGTCGCCGTTGAATGCGCCGTAGGCTTCGTCGATGACGACGATGCCGTCTGAAGCTTCGATGACGGCTTCGATTTCGGCACGCGTGAAACATACGCCGGTGGGGTTGTTGGGGTAGGCGATAAAGGTCAGGGCAGGGCGGTGCTTCCTGACGGCTTCGAGGACGGTGGGCAGGTTGAGGGTGAAATCTCCGTTCAGTGGAACGCCGACATAATCCATGCCGTACAGCGCGGCGTTGTGGCGATACATGACGAAACTGGGTTCGGCTGCCAACATTGCCGCGCCCGGTTTGGCGGTCAGCATCGTGATGAACTGTATCAGCTCGTCCGAGCCGTTGCCCAGCGCGATGTCGGCGGACTCGGGAATGTCGAACGCCGAACGTAATGCTTCCTGTAAACCGCTGCCGGAGGGATTGGGGTAAAGATGGATGGGCGCGGCGGCAAGCCGTGCCTGCCATTCCTGCAACAGCGTTTCATGTCCGGCAAAAGGGTGGACGGGACTTTCCATCGAATCGAGTTTGGCAAAATCCGACGGGACATCGGTGATTTTGTATGCGGACATGGCGAGGATGTCGTCGCGGATGAAGGAGCGGACGGATTTCATCGTGTTTCCTTAATGGTTGGAATATGCCTGTACGCCGTTCCGGCATTATTTCATACGGAACTCTGCCGCGCGGGCGTGGGCGGTCAGGCTTTCGCCGTGTGCCAGCACGCTGGCGGTTTCGCCTAATTTTTGCGCGCCCTGTTCCGAAACCTGAATCAGGCTGGAGCGTTTTTGGAAATCATATGTCCCCAAAGGCGAGGAAAAGCGGGCGGTTCGGCTGGTGGGCAACACATGGTTTGGGCCGGCGCAGTAGTCGCCGAGGCTTTCGCCGGTGTAGCGTCCCATGAAAATCGCACCGGCGTGGCGGATTTTTTTCGCCCATTCCTGCGGGTTTTCGACTGACAGTTCCAAGTGTTCGGGGGAAATGTAGTTGGCGATTTCGCAGGCTTCGTCCAAGTCTTTGGCGAGTATCATCGCGCCCCTGTTGCCGAGCGAGGCTTCGATGATGTCGCGGCGCGGCATAGTTTCAATCAGGCGGTTCATGGCGGCTTCTACTTCGTCGAGATACGCTTGCGACGTGCCGATTAAGATGGCTTGGGCAATTTCGTCGTGTTCGGCCTGGCTGAACAAATCCATCGCCACCCAATCGGCAGGTGTCGTGCCGTCGGCGATGACCAGGATTTCAGACGGCCCCGCCACCATGTCGATGCCGACCACGCCGAACACGCGGCGTTTGGCGGCGGCGACGAAGGCGTTGCCCGGACCGGTGATTTTATCGACTTGGGGGATGGTTTCCGTGCCGTAGGCGAGGGCGGCAACCGCCTGCGCGCCGCCGACGGTGAAGACTTTGGTTACGCCGGCGACGTATGCGGCGGCAAGCACGATGTCGTTGCGTTCACCTTTCGGTGTCGGCACGACCATAATAATTTCTTTCACACCTGCGACGTGGGCGGGCATGGCGTTCATGATGACGGAACTCGGATATGCCGCCTTGCCGCCGGGGACGTAAATGCCGACGCGGTCAAGCGGTGTGATTTGTTGTCCCAGCAGCGTGCCGTCTTCATCGGTGTAGCTCCACGATTCCATTTTTTGGCGTTGATGGTAGCTTTCGACACGGCGGGCGGCGGTCTGCAATGCCGTCTGAATGTCGTTCGGAATGCGCTCGAACGCCGCGTTCAAATCGGCTTGCGTGAGTATTAAATCATCGATGCTTTTAGCGTTTGTCTGATCGAATTTGTTGGTGTATTCAATCAGAGCCGCATCGCCGCGCTTTTGCACGTCGGCGCAAATGTCGGCGACGATGCGTTCGGTTTCGGGGTTTTGCGCGGTTTCAAAAGCCAGCAGGGCTTTGAGTCCGGCTTGGAAATCGGGCGATTGGGTGTTGAGTTTTTTCATGATTTGGGATTCTCCTTTGTTATTTTGGGACTTGGAGTCGTCTGAAGCGTCTCTTGCTCGGTTTTGGGTCTGATATACGCTTTTTCTCCCCCGCTACCAAACTTCAATTCGGGCAGGCATTTTTGTTGCAGACCGAGTTTGGCTAATACCTCTTCGCTACGAGAGGTAGTACGGAAACGGTAACGGGGTTGTTTTCTGCCGTTTTTGTTTTCCTCAGTCATTGTTTCAAAACCGTCCACTTCGTACGCACTGACAACAGCGTTTTGCAGACCGGTGTGAACGCCGATAACGTATTTCACTTTTGAAGCAACATCTTTACCGATAACCCAGTTGCCCAACGTACGCGATTTGAGGTTGGCATCGTCTTGGTTGTCGAAAAGGTAGTCTAATTCTTCGTCAGTATCTAAATCGAAAGCATTGTGGATTTTGATGGCGAGAATCAGCCCGTCGGGGTTAATCTCGTTAAGTGGGAGAGAAGAGAATCCAAAGCGGCGATCTAGTTCTTCTACGCTAATACCACCCGGACCATGCCCGGCAATTTTATTTTTGAGTTTTTTACCCAAGACAGATTTAACAAAATGAATTAAGGCAGATTCGGCGGCGAGTGCTTCGACTTCAGTCAGATGATAGCTGATGATATAGCGACCGAGTTTCTTGCATTTGGAGATGGCTTTGAGTTTCTGATCGATAATCTCGCCGGAGACTGGGTCTTGTGAACGACTAGCAACCCATTCATGCTCGAAGATACGATTACCGCAGCCTTTGCCGATGTAGAGGATTTTGTCTTTTTTCAGGTCGGTCAGACAATAGACATAAAATCGACGCTCGCCGTTATTCAAAACGGAAAGGGTTGAATCTGAGAATTTTTTTATTTTTGCAACCATTTTAACTTCTCCTATACAGTTTACTGCCGATGATATTTTCAGACGACCTGTCGGCGGGAACGGATAGGGTCGTCTGAAAACGCATCTTTATTCAAATGAATGCTCACTTCGCCTTCACTGCGCCGCCGAACGCCTGAATAATCGGCTCCAGCAGCGCGTATTTCGTTTTCAAAGCAGCCTTGTTGACCACCAGGCGGCTGGAAATGTCGACGATGTGTTCGACTGCCTCCAAGCCGTTTGCCTTCAAGGTGTTGCCCGTCGAAACCAAGTCCACAATCGCATCGCTCAAGCCGACCAGCGGCGCAAGTTCCATCGAGCCGTACAGTTTGATAATGTCCACATGGACACCCTTGCCGGCAAAATGAGATGCCGCGATTTCAGGATACTTTGTGGCAATCTTCAGACGGCATCCGGGTTGCGAAGCTGCTTCGTAATCAAACCCTTTACGCACAGCAACCATCATGCGGCACTTGGCAATCTCCAAATCCAAAGGCCGGTAAAGCCCGGTGCCGCCGTGTTCGATCAGCACGTCTTTGCCCGCAATGCCGAAGTCCGCCGCACCGTAGCGGACATAAGTCGGCACATCGGTTGCGCGGACAATGATAAGGCGGATATTTTCATGGTTCGTCCCGATAATCAGCTTGCGCGATTTTTCGGACTCTTCAGTCGGAACAATGCCGGCAGCGGCAAGCAGCGGCAGCGTCTCCTCAAAAATGCGCCCCTTGGATAAGGCGATGGTCAAAGCATTATCCTGCATGGTGTGGATGTCCTTTGTCGGTTGAAACAATAATGCCGTCTGAACAGGCATCGGCGGTTCAGACGGCATACGGTTTTATCAGAGCAGGGTTCTCACATCGGCAGCAATCGTTTCCGGCTCGCTTCCGTAAGGCGAGAAAATGGCAACCTCACCGTTTTTGTCGATGAGATACGCACCGGAAGAGTGGTCGACCAAATAGTTTTCGCCGTCTTCTTTTTGATTGACTTTGGCAGAAACCACGCGGTATTGCTGTTTGATGACCGGCAGGCTTTGACCGCCCGTTGCCGTCAGACCGATAAAGTCCGGATTGAACTGTTTGGCATACTTGCCGATGATTTCAGGCGTGTCGCGTTCCGGATCGATGCTCACAAACACAACCTTCACGTCCTTAGCCTGCCCACCCAACTGCTTCAACGTGTCGCTGTACGTCAAAAGCTCTGTCGGGCAGACATCGGGACAGTGCGTATAGCCGAAAGACAGAATCACGACCTTGCCTTTCAAATCGCTCAGGCTGAAAGGCTTGCCTTCGCCGTCGGTCAACGTGAAATTGCCGCCGATGTCTTCCTTACGCATATCCGTACCGCGCGTTTGCGGCTTTGCCGCATTTTCCGCAGCCGGCGCGGATGCACTTGAAGAAGCGGCTTGCGCCGCACTGTTGTCTTGAGGTTTGCAGGCGGCAAGCGCGGCAAGTGCGAAAACGCCCAGCAAAAAGGAACGCGGTACAGAAAACATGACAATCTCCCAAGAATAAATAGAAAAACCTGATTCGTACGGAATTTGAATATTTCCATCTTAACGCGTTTGGCAGATTTAATGTAGTATTTTTTACGTTGTCTGTACGGCAGGAATTGCCGAATCATACAGAATGCTTTTGAGCGGAAAGAACAGTAAGATTAAAATAATAAAAATTCTATTTAAAATCAAAAATAAAATAAAAACAGATAAAATAATTTCAAAAAAAGGTTTACAGAATCTCAAAAGCCATTATAATGACGGCTTCTTCACCAGCCCAGGTGGCGAAATTGGTAGACGCAGGGGACTCAAAATCCCCCGCCGCAAGGTGTGTCGGTTCGAGTCCGACCCTGGGCACCACAACCGCTTTTAGAGCGGTTATTTTTTTGTCTATTGCAGTCCAACGCCGTAAACCAAAGCCAGGAAAGACAAGGCTTTCCGCTGGTTTAGTGCCTGCGTATCATCTAATCCCGTCTAATATGTTCTAATTGAGTTAACCTAAAATTTACGGTATTTTTTACGGTATCTGAAAAATACCTCGGAAAAATACCGTAAAAATGAAGCTGAACGACCGACAAATCAAAAACGCCAAGCCCGCCGAAAAACCGTATAAGCTGAATGACGGCAAAGGTTTGTATCTGTATGTCAATACGAGCGGTGGGAAGTTATGGCGGTTTGACTTTTCGCATAACGGCAAACGTAAAACGCTTTCAATCGGCAAATATCCGACCGTATCACTGGTGGAAGCCCGCCAAACCGCTGAAAATGCCCGCCGCTTGCTTGCAGCGGGGCAAGATCCCGGCGAAGCCAAGCAGCAGGAAAAGCGTGAACGGCAAGCCACTGTCAGTAACACATTTCGGAGCATTGCCGCCGAATGGCACAAACACCGTGAAACAGGATTGACGGGCAATCATGCCGCCCGTGTATGGGATAGTTTAGAAAAGGACGTTTTCCCCATGCTTGGCGGTTTGCCTGTCAGTGAAATCAAAGTCAGCCAAGTAAAAGAAGTGATTGAAGCGGTAGCGGCAAGAGGAGCACTTGAAACGGCAGGGCGGATATTGCAGCGTATCAAGGCTGTTTTCACTTATGCCATACGGACGGAGCGGGCAGAGAATAATCCCGCCGTACCTTTGGTAGGTTTAATTAAAGCACCAAAGCAGAAACACCAGCCCGCATTACCGCAATCCGAGCTGACCGAGTTTTACCGCCGTTTGATGTTGGAACAAGCCGAACGGCAAACAAAAATAGCCATGCAGTTAATCATGCTGACTTTTGTCAGGAATGGAGAGCTTAGGGCGGCGGAATGGGTGGAATTTGATTTAAACGGGGCAGAATGGAGCATACCTGCCGCCAAGATGAAGATGAAAGCCCCGCATATCGTCCCCCTTGCTGATTGGACGCTTGAGCTTTTGGCAGAACTAAAGGAAATAACAGGGCATAGCCGCTATTTATTCCCATCGGTAAAAGATCCTGACAAGCACATGAGTGAAAACACCCTGTCTTACTTAATGGGCAGAATGGGCTACAAGGGCATAGCAACACCGCACGGCTTTAGAAGCCTAGCCACAGATGTTTTGAATGAGAACGGCTTTGACAGCGATGTGATAGAGCGACAGCTTGCCCATGTGGAACAAAACAAAGTCAGGGCGGCATACCACAGAACGGAATATATCCCACAGCGTAAAGAGCTTATGCAATGGTATAGTGATTTTTTGCGGGAGCGATACCGCCAAGCGGAAAAAGAGCTTGCAGGAGATACCGCCAAGCCGTAGGAAATGAGGGGAGACCGTCCAAGATGCAGGACGGTTTTTTTTTGGCTTTCTGAAAATCCCTATATAGGAATACCATACCCTTAGTTGTTACGTTGTTACCGAGAAAAAGTTATATAAATAAATATATGAAATAAAATAATAAAAATACAAAAAATCGGTAACAAGTGCGGTAGCAAATCGTAACAAGTGGTAACAACTGCCCCGCATTTTCGGCTTTTCCCCTGTCTTGGCAGTGGGAGAGTAGCGGAATGAAAAGCTAAAACGCACGGAAATGCGCCAAATTTGAGTAGGAATGGCGGTTAAACCGCTTGGATATATCTCACGGACATAGGCAGACGGCAAAATACGCTAAAAACGCAAATTTGAGCCATTGGAAGCGATTGATTAAAAAACAGGCAGATTAACCGCTGGTGTTTCAGACGGCGCAAATTCAGAAATTGCAGTGCATAAAAAAGGCGGCTTGCCTTTCGTGTATCCACGACGTGGCACGGGCAAAAAACAGGGCTGGGCAGAGAGAGCCTATATAAAACCCTATCAGGTAAAAGCAAGCCGTGTTTTGATACGGTAATCAAAATAACGCGGGCATTGGGTTTAAATCTGAACCTTGCCGCCCCGCATATCGCATAGCCGATTGTATAGGGTTAATCCCAAACCGCGCAGAGCCGCCGAAATAAGGCGGCTTTTTCATACAGTGCAGAAACTGACTGATAAAGACAAGCGGGGCGGGTAATTTCAAGACCAATACGCGCGCGCGTGAAAGCCATACGGCAGTTTTTGCAAGTCTATAAAAAGGGAGGGCAAAACGCGCGTTATACAAAATTATTGACCGCATTAATAATTAGCTTTACGGTGTATAATACTGAATAACGAGTAACAACGCGAAAGAATGCAATGCCGCATGACCCCTTATATTTCCCCCGTTCAGAGTTGGCGGAAATCATCGCCAAAAGCCTGTATGGAGGCATAACACACGCCTTTACGCTGTTTGCGCCGCGAAGAATGGGCAAAACACAGTTTCTTTTGAAAGACATCAAGCCCACGGCAGAGGCGGCGGGCTTCAATGTCTTTTATTTCTCATTCATGGACAGTACCGCGCCCACTGTTGACTTTCAGGCGGCATTATTGCGCTTTGCCGAAAGTATCAAGACGGGCGGAAAGGTGCAAAACCTGATTGGGCAAATCAGCAAAATAGAAATTATGGGCAGCGGCATAGAGAGACGGACGGAGCGGCAGCAGGCGGAATTGCGGCTGTCCGACATCATCGCCGACATTGCAGGGGGCAGCCGCCCCAGCCTGTTGCTGTTGGACGAAATACAGGAACTGGCACGGCAACCTGATACGGGCGGCTTGATACGCAGCTTGCGTACAGGCTTGGACATACACCAGCAGCAGGTAAAAACCATATTCACGGGCAGCAGCACAAACGGTTTACGCGCCATGTTCAATGACATCAAAGCCCCGTTTTTCCATTTCGCCCACGCCTTAGACTTTCCAACGCTTGGACGGGAATTTACCGATTTTCTTGCTGGTGTGTATCAGGAGAGGACGGGCAGGGGGTTAGACGGCGGCGAACTGTACCGCGCATTTGAACGGTTGAACAAAACGCCCCTTTATATGCGCGCCATGCTGCAGGACATGATAATTAACCCCGATTTAAGCATAGATCAGGCTGAAAGCATAAGGTTGGAGGAAATGCACAAACACGCAGACACCGCCGCGCAATGGCGGCATTTGAGCCTGATAGAACAGTTGATTTTATCGGAGTTGGCAAACGGGCAGACCGCGATATATTCCGCGCAAACGCGCCAAGCCCTAGCCCGTGTAATCGGTGTGGACGATATAGGCACAAGCACGGTGCAAAACAATATCCGCAAATTAGAGCGTAAAGACCTGATAACCAGAGACGGTGCAAACCGTTTGCAGATAAACAGCCCGATTTTAAAGACTTGGATTTTAGAGAATGTGGAGCGGTAGAGGAGTGGGATAGATGGGCAAGCCTTACGGTTGGGATTTTTGCGAAGAAGCAAACGACGCAATACAAGAGGCGATACGGGAAGACAACGAGAGGAGAGACAAGGAGGATATTTATTATCCTGAATGGATATTCCCAATTGAAGAAGCGCAAAGCTACTGCTTGAAAAATAATCTTGCCTTTTGTTTTTACCGCTATAACCCGTGGAGACTGGAAGGCGGCAGCGATTTTTTCATGATACAGGAAAGGGCATTGGCCATTTTGCACCGCTACCGCCTATGTGGAACTTTTGCAGAGCTGAATAGAGCCGCCATCTGTTTAGAGAACGCCTTTATTATGGCAGACGGCATTATTTCAACAAGTATAGATTTTTGGGAAACATTCGAGAAGTACGAACAGCGAAAAACCATCTTATCGGCAAGCCACGACAAATCAAAACATTACTTTAACGCGGACGGCATTTTTGAAACCAACCGACCGCCAGAGGAAATCAAGCCCTGTTTCTTTGCGCTTCAGGCTTTGATGTTTATCGGGGAAATTGCCAACAGCGAAGCAGGATTGAATGAGGAGTGGAATCATTACAGCCTATCTGTTACCAATGCCGCTGCTGCTGCTGAATTTGTCTGTATTGCCGAAATTTTGGCAAACAATGCCGATAAAGCGGAGCTTATAAAGACAGAGATAGGACGCAACGCCGCCAACGCACGACACGCAAAAGGCAGAGAGAAAAAAGCCGAGGCACAGCGGCTTTGGTTGGAAGAATTGAAAAAGGAGAAACCGAGAAGCAAGAGCAAATTTGCAAAAGACCTAAACCCAAAAATAAACATAGAGGCAGAAACCATTAAAAAATGGCTGACAGGCTTACCAAACAAACCGAAAAAAGACGAGGACGACAGCCTACCGTTTTAACCGCCTCAAAAAATATACCCTATGCACGCAGAAGATACATTCTGCAAGCATAGGGTATTCTTTTTGCTTAAACTTTTTGGAACAATCCCCCCATCATCCAACCCATACCGACAGGAGAGAAAGCAAATGGCACAAACCGTATTGAGAGCAAACCAAGTAGCCGAAAGAATCGGCGTATCCCGTTCTACCGTTTGGAACTGGTGCAACGACAAGAGCCGCCATCACCGCCCCGATTTTCCGCGCCCGTTCAAAGTATCCGCAAACGTCGTTGGCTGGCTTTCCAGTGAGATTGACGACTATATCGGCAAACTGGCAGCCAAACGCGAAGAGCTGGCGGGTTAATTTACCGGGCAAAACAAAGCCGCCAAAACGGACATTCAGGCGGCGGAAAGGGGAAACCAACGATGAAGCATGATTGTATCAACGACAAGCCCAAAACACCAAACCAAAGACAGCGCATTTTAGCCCGATTGAGGCAAGGCAGCGTTACCTCATGGGAGCTTACCCAAATGGGGATACTTGGCTACAACACGCGCATTATGGAGCTTCGCCAAGCGGGGCATAACATCGTTACCACAATGGAGGAAATCCAAAACCAATTTGGTGAAACCGTGAAGCGCGGGCGGTTTTCGCTGGTGTCTGAAAGGCATGACGCATGACCCCGAAACAAGAGCATTTCGCCCGTCTGTATGTGGAAACGGGCAATGCAAGCGAAGCATACCGCCAAGCCTACAACGCCGAAAACATGAAGCCCGAAACGGTAACGAACGAGGCTTATAAGCTGCTTCAATCCCCTGATATTTCCGCGATGGTGGACGACCTCAAGGCAGAGGCGCGGCAACGGCACAGGGTAACGGTGGACGATTTATTGCACGAACTGGAGCAGGCACGGGCGGCGGCACTGGCAGCCCCCACGCCGCAAAGCAGCGCGGCGGTATCGGCAACGATGGGCAAGGCAAAAATGCTTGGCTTGCTGGTGGACAGGGCAGAAATCAAGGCAGAGGCGGAAATACAGGAAAAGCCGCAAAGCCGTATTGAAGCTGTTGACGATTCACTCACAGAGGAAGAGAGGCAGGCAATTTTAGATTTAGCCGTTAAAACGTGCAGCGGTAAATGGGACGCGGTAACCCTTGCAGACTTAGCCGCCGTTACGGGCAAAGACCCTGACAAGGTTTATTTTGCCGTTTGCCTTATTACGGCACTGGACGAAATAACACGTTGACCGTCCGGCACGGCACGGCAACGCGGTATAACGCTATTTAATAGGCAATGGAATCAGCGGCTTGTAAAAATGCCGTCTGAAAAGTATTTACAAATCGGGATTGAGGAACTAGATTTTAGTTTCTCTCTAAATTAATCAGCCGAAATTCCGCACGGCTTGCGGGATTTTTTTATCGCCATTTCCCCTATGCTGTTTGCAGTCTGTTCAAGGCTTCAGACGGCATATCCAAGTCAATGGCGGTGTGTGGTAGCGGCAACGCCCACGCCTGACTGATTACAGGAGAGAGCACCGCCCCCTTTTCGGGCATTTCTCAAATCTCAAATTAATCAGGAGCATTCCAAATGCAAAGCAATTTTTCTCAAGCAGTACCATCAACCCAAACTCAAAACATTCAAGCCATTCACACACAAGCGCAAAGCTATTGTGCCATCGTTCACGAGCCTACCGCCTACCATTACGACGCTGACGCATATTCATGCACCGCCCGCCGTCTGGGGATTTACCCCACACGCGCCGCCGCCGTTTCCGCCTGTCTGTCCTTTATCGCCGCCATTGCGGGCGACGACTTCAAAGCATGGGCAAGCTATCAAGTAGTCCCCGCTGTCTGACCCTTTAAAACCCATCAAAACCTAAACCGACATGCCGCCTATTTTTAGGCAGCAGGGGCAAACTCAAACCTATGTTTTAGATAACACATTGATTTATATATGTTTGATGTTTCGGGTTTATGCTTATTCCAAACATTGGCACAGGAGAAAAAGCCATGAGACAAGACAACAGACCGCGCAGAACGCCATACGCAGGGGCGGCGGTTTTCCTGATTTTCGGTTTTGCCTTTGCGGGCATGACGCACCACGCCCCCGAAAACCACGCGGCGGATATTCCGCCCCCTGTTGAGACGCAGCCGCAAACACCCGCGATATGGGAGACCGACCCGATGGCTGGTGTTGTGTTAGAGCCTGTATCAGAGGAGGAAAAATGAAAACCATCACGGAGAAGCTGGCAAGCCAGTTAAATAGCAGGGAAAAGGCAAACGCGGCGGCAGATACATTAACCGCGCTGCTGCTGTTGGTAAACGACGGCGTAAGCCGAAAAGCCGCAATTAACGCCGTTGCCGCCATTACGCGCGAAGCAATGGACAGATACGGGGAGGCGGAAAAATGAAACCGACTTACCAAGATATCAAAGCCGCCGCGCGTTACCGCTGGCAGGAGATACACGCCGCCATCGGCATAGACCCGCGATACCTGA
>NZ_CAUJNZ010000013.1:0-48477 GCF_963392925.1 Neisseria polysaccharea | reverse complement strand
TCGTCATTCCCGCGCAGGCGGGAATCCATCCACTTCGTTCGATTTCGTTTTTTTAAGTTTCGAGTAACTTCTGACTCGTCATTCCCGCGTAGGCGGGAATCCATCCAGTTCGTTCGATTTCGTTTTTTAAGTTTCGAGTAACTTCTGACTCGTCATTCCCACGTAGGCGGGAATCCATCCAGTTCGTTCGATTTCGTTTTTTAAGTTTCGAGTAACTTCTGACTCGTCATTCCCACGTAGGCGGGAATCTGTTTTTTTGAGTTTCAGTCATTTCTAATACATTCCCACCACTTTTCGCTTCCGGATTCCCGCTTTTGCGGGAATGACGAATTAAAGATTATCTTAAGGTCAAGGGACTGGATTCCCGCTTTCGCGGGAATGACGGCGGCGGGGGAGCGGTTTTTCCGATTGGGTTTAAATACAATCAAACAAATCCTGCTGCCCTTGTTCTTTGCTTACGCGCACGTCGGTTTCGCCGTCGGCAAAGGTAATGTGCAGCTTCTGCCCCTGCTTCAAAACATCGGCGTTGCGGATGACTTGTCCGCGTGTGTTTTTGACGACGGAAAAGCCGCGTTCCAGAATGTGCTGCGGCGAAACGGCTTCGAGCAATGCGGCTTGGGCAGCCAGACTTTGGCGGCGGCGGGCGAGCAATTGGCTGAAGGCGGCGGGCAATGCCGTCTGAAAGCGGTCGATGTTTTTTTTGCAAACGGAAATATCGGGGCGGCAATGTTGCAGGGCTTGGGTTTGGCGTTCAAAACGGGCGGTGTGGGCGCGGACGTTTTGCGTCATCGAGTAAGACAGGGTTTGCGCCAGTTTGTGGATGTAGGTGCGCTGTTCGTCGAGTTTTTGGCGCGGATGACGGATTTGCCGCGCCAGCCAGTCGAGTTTTTGGCTGGCATCGAAATAGCGTTGTTCCAAAACGGTTTTCAGACGGCCTTGCGCTTGGGCGAGGCGGTGCAGCGATTCTTGGCGGTTGGGGCTGACCAGTTCCGCCGCACCGGTCGGCGTGGGCGCGCGCATATCGACGACGAAGTCGGCGAGCGTGAAATCGGTTTCGTGGCCTATGCCGCTGACGACCGGAATCGTGCAGGCTTCAATGGCGCGTACGACCGGCTCTTCGTTAAACGCCCACAAGTCTTCAATGCTGCCGCCGCCGCGACAGACAATCAATACATCGCATTCGGCGCGTTGCGATGCGGTTTTAATCGCTTGGGCAATTTGCAATTCACTGCCCGTACCTTGAACGGGTGTCGGATAAACGATAACGGGAATTTCGGGCGCGCGGCGTTTCAAGGTGGTTACAACATCGCGCAATGCCGCCGCCGCCAAACTGGTTACGATGCCGATACATTGCGGTCGGGCAGGCAGAGGTTTTTTGCGTTCCGCCGCAAACGCGCCTTCCGCCTGCAACTGCGCCTTCAACCGCTCGTAGGCTTCGTAAAGCTGCCCCAAACCTTTGAGCCGTACTTCGTTCACGGTAATCTGAAATTCGCCCCGCGCCTCGTAAATGCTGATTTTGCCCGACACTTCGATATGGTCGCCTTCTTTCAAAGGCTTCGCCAAATGCGCTGCCGCACCTTTGAACATCGCGCAACGCACCTGCGCGCGGCTGTCTTTAAGCGAGAAATAATAATGTCCGCTGGCGGCGCGAGTCAGGTTGGACACTTCGCCCGCAATCCACAAACCGGCAAGGTGGTTTTCCAAAAGACTTTTGGCAAATGCGTTCAACTCGGAAACGGACAACACGTCAGAATGAAAAAAATCAGACATCGAATCAATCAAATAATAAAAAATATGAATGTGTTTTGAAGCCCAAGGCGACATCGGGCCGCCTAAATTGTCAACAATATTATAACACGCGCCATCTTGCCGCCCGCCTTTTCCCGTATGACTTTTTTAAGCGGGGAATGGGAAAAATATTCATCAACCCGCCCGCAATCTATTCAAATTGCACCGCCGGCAGGCTATGATGCGGATATTTTCAACAGGAGGAAAAATGGATACGCAGGCAGTTATCACACATATTGTCCGATGGTTGGACGAATACGCTGCTCAGGCAAATGCAAAAGGGTTTGTCGTGGGCGTTTCCGGCGGCATCGATTCCGCCGTCGTCTCCGCACTCGCCGCCCGCACCGGCCGCACCACGCTGCTTCTGGATATGCCGATACGCCAACACCACGACCAGCTTGAGCGGGCAAGGCGGCACATCCGCAACCTGCAAGGGCAATATGCCAATGTAAGCGCGCAAACGGTCGATTTGACCGACACCTTCCAGACCTTTGAACAAACCGTCGGCGTTCATCAGACGGCATTTGACAGTCAGCCGCTTTCCCTCGCCAACGCCAGAAGCCGCCTGCGTATGCTGACCCTGTACTACTACGGGCAGATACACGGACTGCTGGTTACGGGGACAGGTAATAAGATTGAAGATTTCGGCGTGGGATTTTTTACTAAATACGGCGACGGCGGCGTGGACATCAGCCCGATTGCCGACCTGACCAAAACCCAGGTTTACCGGCTTGCCGAAGCATTGGGCGTGGACGAGGCGATTCAAAAAGCCCCGCCGACCGACGGTCTGTGGGATACGGAACGCACCGACGAGGAACAGATGGGCGCAAGCTATCCCGAACTGGAGTGGGCAATGGGCGTGTACGGCACGCGCAAACCCGAAGATTTTGAAGGGCGGCAGCGCGAAGTTCTGAAAATCTATACGCGGCTGCACCGCGCGATGCAGCACAAAATCAACCCGATTCCCGTGTGCCGCATTCCGCCCGAATTGCTGGGCTGAAACATGAAAATGCCGTCTGAAACGGAAAACCGTATTTCAGACGGCATTGAAATATCCGGACGCGTCCCTTAAGAAGCAAGTACGCGGGCAAACAGAATATCGTTTTCCAAATGAATGTGGTCGTTCAAGTCGTCCACCATTTCTTTGACCAGCGCGTAAAGGCGCGTCCAGCTTCCGCAAGCCCCTTCGGGCGCGTGGAAATCATCGGTCAGCTCTTTGAGCCGTGCGATGGCGCGGTCGTGTTCTTCATGTTCGTGCATCATCACGCTGATGGGCATCGCCGCCCCCCGGCCGACACCCTGATTAATCATCGGAAACAGCATCCTTTCCTCTTTCATCATATGCATCAGCAGTTCGTTCTGCATATAGGCGAGCAGCCCGGCAATTTCCGCCGGAAAGGTATCGGCATGAACTTGGGCCACTTTTTGCGCCAGCGGTACCAATTCTTCAAATTGTGCACGGTGTACATTGTGGTAGCGTTGCAGGATATGATCAACAGTCGCACCAAAGGGAGCAGTTTCCCAAACGGAAAAATCAGTCATCGCAGTGTTCCTTTTATAGGGTTTCGGGTTTGGTTTTGAACATTCATACTTTAAGAATCTATTTAAACGGAGCATACACCGCCCGCGCGTTTATGTACAGCCTCAAACGTATTCCTTACATTTTGATAATAAAAGTAATTTTCAGAAATAAAATACTGTCCGAACCGTTTTTTAGAATTTGCAAAGGCGATTGGGGCGGTACAGAAAAACTATTATCCCGCCAGCCCACTTGAAATTTTTATGCCCAAGCCCTATCCTGCACGCTATCGTGCCAATCCCAACCGAAAAGGAAAAATAATGAGTAGCGAATTAATCGTACACACCGGCGATGCCGCTTTCGAGCAAGATGTTTTGAAATCCGACCTCCCCGTCCTGCTGGACTTTTGGGCTCCGTGGTGCGGCCCCTGCAAAATGATTGCCCCGATTTTGGACGACATTGCCGCCGAATTTGAAGGCCGTCTGAAAGTGGTTAAAATCAACATCGACGACAACGAAGACACCCCGTCCCGTTTCGGCGTGCGCGGCATTCCGACCCTGATGGTGTTCAAAAACGGCGAAGTCGTCGCCACCAAAGTCGGCGCATTGGCAAAAGGTCAGCTGACTGCCTTTGTCGAAGCCTCCATCGCCTGATAAAGCGCAATCGAAAAGCCGCCGGAAGATTCCGGCGGCTTTTTTTATTTTGACTGTGTTTTAATATAGTGTTGATAGACATACTTGGCTTCAAGGTATTCAACAGGATAGGTTTATTCCTAACCGGAAAATAATTGTCTTTTCCCTTGAAAATAATTGAAATCAACAGATTACTAAAACACAGCCAAACAAAAAAGTAAGTGTAAGTGGTTTTAAGGCTGCCTGAAAATAAGTAAAAAGCAAAGCAAGGAACGCGTGGGTGTAAGCACCATCTACCATGTACGTTCACGCTTTATTTTCATAATAATCTGTTACTGCTTTTGGTGAAAGCGGGGCATTGCATCGATTACAATAATGAATAAATGGAACTACTCCTTGATTGCAAGCTATTTCTTGATTATCGACGCTGATTACTTTCCCATTAAACTGTTTTTGAAATCTGTGGCAATAGGGGCAAATAGTTAAAAAAACTGTAGAAATCACACTATATACACCGAGCAATACAAATAACAGCATGAGCCAATCCATTAATTCATTGAAGTTAGAAATATGAAGAATTTGATATTTCTGTAAAAAAACCAATAATCCCATAAAACCTGTATAAAAATATACAATTTTTGATGGTATTAATCTTCGTTGGAATCTTACGGCGATTTTTAGCTCACTCTCTTTGTTTTCAGGCTTAAATGGCATAATTTTGTCATAGTTATTCGTATCCATTGCTTATTTCCTTTTGCTTGGTTTTTCCGGTGAGTTGATTTTCTTTTTTTTTTACACAGGCAACACATAAGCCATCATCTCCGCAATAGACACTTGGCGATGCTTAGGCGACTGATACCACAACCAAGTGATAGCACCGGGTGCTTCGCTTTCGTTATATGGCTCACTGGGATAGAGCTTGGGTGAGAGGATGTTTAGGGGGGAGTGGGCATAGTTTAGGGTTACGATTAGTTAAAGTAAAAAGGAAAGGTAAGTGGTTTTAAGGAGCCTGAAACGGAGTTCAGCGAAACCAAAACCGCGTGTGCATGAATGCACATCCTACCATTTCACTTTTTTGGTTGGTTACACAGGCTATGCTGGTTAGTAGTGCCAGTTAATCTACATCTTGATAAAGTTTATCTATAAAACTATCAAAATCAGGTGCGATGGGAACTGTAATCATCTTGGTATTACCTAGTTCATCTTCGTAAAATTCATCATGATACATAAGTACGATGGATGGATTACTTGAATTTTTACGATAATCAAAACAAATATAATCGCCATTTGCACTTATTCCAAATGCAACAACTTGGTTTCCATAGCCATATTCATCATCAATGCATGAATAGGTATAGATATTTTCATGACAGGAGGCATCTTTTTTATATCCTAAAAATAAAATATTTCTGTCATCTGTATTCTTATTATTATCAATAAAAATAAAACAATCTTCTTCGGGATATAAATAATCATGTTCACTTATCAAATATATATACGATCTAGGGAATGTTACACCTAAATTTTCTGCAAATTTTTCAATGATTAAAGCAGAAACTTTTCCTTCATCTCTCCAGATATTTAATTTTTTCATTATTCATTTCCTTGATTAACGTCCTTTTTTTAATACATTTTGACCAGTATGTCTAACTGCATTAGGCTGTGTTTTAATATAGTGTTGATAAGCGTACTTGGCTTCAATATATTCAACAGGATAGGTTTATTCCTAACCAGAAAATAATTGTCTTTTCCCTTGCAAATAATTGAAATCAACAGATTACTAAAACACAGCCTTTATTTTAAGCCTTTTTACGGATTTCCCAGCACCTATGGATTTTTTTGTTGCGGAAATCTTCGGGAACGGATTGTTTGGAAATGTCTTTTACGGCGTATTGTTCCGATACCAAGTCGTCTAAGACGAAGCTGCGCAGGTTGTTGGAAAAGTACAAAATGCCGTCTGAAGCGAGCAGCTTCACCGCGCCGTCAATCAGCTTTTTGTGATCGCGCTGAATGTCGAGGATGTCGGACATTTTCTTGCTGTTGGAAAAACTGGGCGGGTCCATCACAATGAGGTCGAACTGCCTGCCTTCCCCATATGCCGTCTGAAGGTATTGGAACACGTCGGCGCGGACGATTTTGTGCCGTTCTGTATCGATGCCGTTCAATTCAAAATTGCGTTTCGCCCAATCGAGATAAGTGTTGGACAAATCGACAGTTTCGCTGGATGCCGCGCCGCCGGTGGCGGCATAGACGGTGAAGCTGCCAGTGTAGGAAAACAGGTTTAAAAAACGTTTGCCCGCCGCCGTTTCGCCGACTTTTTTGCGCGTGTTTCGATGATCCAAAAAAAGCCCCGTATCCAAATACTTATCAAGGTTGACCCAAAACTTGCGGCCGTTTTCGGTGATGACGAAATCGTCGCCGGTTTTGCCGGTTTTCTCGTATTGCTGTAAGCCTTTTTGGCGTTCGCGGCGTTTGAGGTGGATTTGTTCGGGTGCAAAACCGGTAACGAAGGCGACGGCTTCCAATACTTCGGTAAGCCACGCTTCATATTCTTCGGGCTGCATCAGCCAGCCGGTATCGTATTCCTGAAGGTGGATTTGGTCGCCGTAAACATCGACAGCGAAGGGGAATTGGGGGATGTCGCGGTCGTAAATGCGCCAGGCTTCGATGCCGTTGCGTTTCGCCCATTTCATAAGGTGTTTGATGTTTTTGCCCAAGCGGTTGGCAAACGGTGTGATGTCGGTCATTGATTTCAGGCGGAATAAAGTGGAAAACGGCAATTTTACTGTAATTAACGCCCGATTGCTTGACCGTTTCGGGCAAACCCTATACCATCCGCCGCTTATCTTGTTATACGAAGCCATCGCCTTCCAACCTAAACCGCCCTTACTGGCGCGTTTCTTTTGTTGCTTGCATATTTGTCAAGCCTTTCTGTGCAGGTTGTCGTCGATGTAAACCACAAGCAAGCCGCTTGCGACAACCCTGTAACTTCACATTCCCCGTATCGTTACTTTCCTTTGCTTCAGGTCGTCTGAGAACCGTTCAGACGTGCGCGTTGTTGTCTCTTTAGGATAGCCATGTCTATTAAATTTGCCGATTTGAACCTTGATAAAAACATTTTGTCCGCCGTGAGCAGCGAGGGTTACGAAAGCCCGACCCCGATTCAGGCGCAAGCCATTCCGTTTGCTTTGGAAGGCCGCGACATTATGGCTTCGGCACAAACCGGCTCCGGCAAAACCGCCGCCTTCCTGCTGCCGACGTTGCAGCGGCTGACCAAACGCAGCGAAAAACCGGGCAAAGGCCCGCGCGCGTTGGTGTTGACGCCGACCCGCGAATTGGCGGCGCAAGTCGAGAAAAACGCGCTGGCGTACGCCAAAAATATGCGTTGGTTCCGCACCGTCAGCATCGTCGGCGGCGCATCGTTCGGCTACCAAACCCGTGCCCTGAGCAAGCCGGTTGACCTGATTGTTGCCACGCCGGGCCGTCTGATGGACTTGATGCAAAGCGGCAAAGTCGATTTTGACCGCTTGGAAGTGCTGATTTTGGACGAAGCTGACCGTATGTTGGACATGGGCTTTATCGACGACATTGAAACCATCGTCGAAGCCACCCCGACTGACCGTCAGACTTTATTGTTCTCCGCCACTTGGGATGGCGCGGTCGGCAAACTCGCGCGCAAACTGACCAAAGACCCTGAAGTCATCGAAGTCGAACGCGTGGACGACCAAGGCAAAATCGAAGAACAGCTGCTTTATTGCGACGATATGCGCCACAAAAACCGCCTGCTCGACCACATCCTGCGCGACGCAAACATCGACCAATGCGTGATTTTCACGTCCACCAAAGCCATGACCGAAGTCATCGCGGATGAATTGTACGAAAAAGGTTTCGCCGCCAACTGCCTGCACGGCGATATGCCGCAAGGCTGGCGCAACCGCACGCTGATGGATTTGCGCAAAGGCCGCTGCAAAATTTTGGTTGCCACCGACGTTGCCGCACGCGGTATCGACGTACCGACCATTACCCACGTCATCAACTACGACCTGCCGAAACAGGCGGAAGACTACGTCCACCGCATCGGCCGTACAGGTCGCGCAGGCCGCACGGGTATTGCGATTACCTTCGCCGAAGTGAACGAATACGTCAAAGTGCACAAAATCGAAAAATACATTAACCGCAAATTGCCCGAACTGACCATCGAAGGCATGGAACCGACACGCAAACGCAAACCGGCCGGCGGCAAACCGAAAGGCAAAGGCGGCTGGGGCGAACGCAAATCCGGCGGTTGGCGCGGCGATAAAAAACCGGGCAAAGAAGACTTCGGCGGCAAAACGCGCGGCGAAGGTTTCAAGAAAGAAGGCTTTAAGAAAGACGGTTTCAAAAAAAACGGCGAAGGCTTCAAAGGCAAACGCAAAGCCGGCGATTCTTTTGCAGGCAAAAGCGAACGCCGTTACAAAGACCGCTAAGCCCCAACCTGCCGCATAAACCAATGCCGTCTGAAACCGATTTCGAGTTTCAGACGGCATTTTTGCAATGTTTCAGCACCGCCCCGCTTTGATACCCAAAGGATTAATCTGCAATATAGTGGATTAAATTTAAACCAGTACGGCGTTGCCTCGCCTTAGCTCAAAGAGAACGATTCTCTAAGGTGCTGAAGCACCAAGTGAATCGGTTCCGTACTATCTGTACTGTCTGCGGCTTCGTCGCCTTGTCCTGATTTTTGTTAATCCACTATAAAAACCCTTTTCCGCTTTGGCAACGATTGAAATTTTCTGTAAATTCAAATATCTAGATTCCTTCCTGCACGGGAATGACACGGAAGGGTTTCAGATGCAGGGTGGGCATTCCTGCCCACCAAATCCCGCCCTTGCAACGGTGGGCAAGAATGCTCGCCCTACGGCTTGACTGTTCGATATGATGCCGTCTGAAAACCCAACGGCGGCATGACAATGCCGCCCTGCCAACGCACGTAAATCAGAATTGCCATCCCGACATCAAACGCTTGGAAAGGAAATGCCGTCTGAAAATCAAACAGCGACATAACAATGCCCCCTCAAACAAATACAAAAATGCCGTCTGAAAGCCCTTCAGACGGCATGGCGCGACGGGTTTACCGCCTCCTGCCGAAACCGCGCATGGCCGGTCGGCGGTAATTGGCGGGCGGGCGCGTTGTCGGGCGGTAACGCTGCGCCTGCGCCGCCTGTTGTTCTGCACGGAGGCTGCGCGTGTTCAAATCCCTGCTGGTGCGCGCATTGGGATGTGCGGACTGATGGTAGGCGGCACGCGCGCGACGGGCGACGGGGCTGTCTTGGTTGCCCGCCCGTGTGAATTTGTTTGCCAGCGCGTTGCCGATAAACGCGCCTGCCGCCGCGCCGACCAGGCTTTGCAGCAGCCAGCTTCCTGTCGATTGGTCGTAAATATACTGCTGCCCGTCTTTGCCGGTAACGGGCTGACCGTTATTGCCGTTTGCCTGTGCTTCGGCAGGAATGGTGTCTTTGACTGCTTCGGGAGTCAGTTGGTAAACCGTATCGTCTGCCTGCTGTGCGAGCTGCTGTTGCAGGGCTTCAATCTGTTTCTGCTGCTGCTCAAGCCGCGCCTGTGTGTCGTCTTGGCAGGCGGTAAGTACGAATGTTGCGATAAGCGCGGAGGCGATGATTTTTTTCATGTGTATCCTGTTTGGGTGGAAAATCGGTTTTATTGTATCGCCGTCGGGAATTTTGGCAAGCATTCTGCCGGCAAATCGTGATGTTTACAGGGGCAGGGTGTGCAATTTGCGGACAAATGCGAGGCTGTTGGCGACTGGGTTGCCTTTGTTTTCGACTTCGTGTTCGGTTTCTACGGTCAGCAGGCGGCGGTTTTTGTGTTTGTTCAGGCCCAATTCGGCTTGTGCGGGTGTGAAAAACAGGCGGTGTTTTTCGGCAAAGCGGCGGGCGCGCTTGTTTGCGGTTTTCAAAATCTGAAGCAGCGATACGTCCAGATGAAAGCGTCGCACACCCAATACGAGAATCCGTGCGGCAAAAAAATCGGCGGCATCGGTAAACTCGGCGGGGCTGCTGCGGCTGAAGTCGTGCCGTTCGGCGGCTATCAGGGCGGCAACGGTGCGGATTTGCGGAATCATCGATTCGCTGATGAGTGTGTCATCCCGCCCTGCATCGAGAAGCATGGGGGAAAAATCCTGTGCATCATCGACAATAATGCTGCAAGTGTGCAGGGTTTCGTTTTGTACGGCGGTTTGGGGCATTGCATTCATGGTCATTTTCCTGATTCTGTCGTGTGTTGCCGAATCGGGCGACCTGTGTGAAGATAACAAAAAAGCCGCCCCGTTTTCGAGCGGCCTGTTTTGCGTATGGGATGGATTTCAAGCAAGCGCAAAAAAGTACCGCACGTCTGTGTGGTACCAATAGCAGTAAGCGGTTGTAAACATTTTGCCTTGCATGATGAAATGCCGTCTGAAGATAAAAACATTGGGGAGAGTCTAAATCAAAACGCTGCCTCACCTCAAGCATTTTATCGAATTTTTTTTGATTTTTCATCTATCTGATTGAAAATATTCTGGTTTATTTTTACCGCTGCCCGATATTGTCGGCAATTTCCCTTTATCCGCCTTGAAAAACGGTGCATAATCCCGAACAAAACCGCAATCAGGAGCAATTATGCAAAACTATCTGACCCCCAATTTCGCCTTTGCCCCGATGATTCCCGAACGCGCTTCAGGCAGCCGCGTTTGGGATACGGAAGGGCGTGAATATATTGATTTTTCAGGCGGTATCGCCGTTAACGCGCTGGGACACTGCCACCCTGCCCTTGTCGATGCTTTAAACGCGCAGATGCACAAGCTGTGGCACATTTCCAATATCTATACGACGCGGCCGGCACAGGAATTGGCGCAAAAATTGGTTGCAAACAGTTTTGCCGACAAGGTTTTTTTCTGCAACTCGGGCGCGGAAGCGAATGAGGCGGCGTTGAAGCTGGCAAGGAAATATGCGCGCGACCGTTTCGGCGGAGGCAAAAGCGAAATCGTCGCCTGTATCAACAGTTTCCACGGACGCACGCTGTTTACCGTGTCCGTCGGCGGCCAGCCGAAATACAGCAAGGATTATGCACCGCTGCCCCAAGGCATTACGCACGTTCCGTTCAACGATATTGCCGCGCTGGAAGCTGCCGTCGGCGAACAGACCTGCGCGGTCATCATCGAGCCGATACAGGGCGAAAGCGGCATCCTGCCCGCCACTGCGGAATATTTGCAGGCGGCACGCCGTCTGTGCGACCGGCACAATGCGTTATTGATTTTGGACGAAGTTCAAACCGGGATGGGGCATACGGGCAGGCTGTTTGCCTATGAACATTACGGCATTGTTCCCGATATTTTGAGTTCGGCAAAAGCCTTGGGCTGCGGCTTTCCGATCGGCGCGATGCTGGCGACAGAAAAGATTGCCGCCGCCTTCCAACCCGGCACGCACGGATCGACTTTCGGCGGCAACCCGATGGCGTGTGCGGTCGGCAGCCGCGTCTTCGACATCATCAACGCGCCGGAAACCTTGCACAACGTCCGCAGTCAGGGGCAGAAACTTCAGACGGCATTGCGGTCTTTGGGAGAACAAACGGGCGTGTTTAAGCAAGTTCGCGGGATGGGGCTGCTGCTCGGCTGCGTGTTGGATGCACCTTATCGCGGACGCGCATCCGAAATCGTCGCCGCCGCCTTGAAACACGGCGTGATGATTTTGGTTGCAGGTGCGGACGTATTGCGTTTCGCGCCTTCGCTGCTGTTGAACGATGAGGATATGGCGGAAGGTTTGGCGCGTCTGGAACACGCGCTGACGGAATTTGCCGCCGCAAACCGCGCTTAGGCAGAAAACAGATGCCGTCTGAAGGCGGGAAGGCTTCAGACGGCATCAGAAACAAAAAACCGCTTCGGAAACGTGGTTCGGCGTTCCGAAGCAGTTTTGCTTGCCATCAGGACTCGAACACCAATTCCGGTTCCCTGCCCTCTTCGATAACTGCCTTACCGACCACCACTTTTTTCAAGCCTTGCAAATCGGGCAGGCGGTACATGGTATCCAACAGGCAGCGTTCGACGATGGAACGCAGGCCGCGCGCGCCGGTTTTGCGCTCCATTGCCTGCCGCGCGATGGAACGCAATGCGCCTTCTTCAAATTCCAACTCGACATTTTCCATACCGAACAAAGCTTGGTACTGCTTGACCAAAGCATTTTTCGGCTCGGTCAAAATATTAATCAGCGCGTCCTCATCCAGTTCTTCTAAAGTTGCAATCACAGGCAAACGTCCGATTAATTCCGGAATCAGGCCGAATTTGATTAAATCTTCCGGTTCGACGATGCCGAACAGTTTGGTAATGTCGGCATTTTCGTCCTTGCTGTGAACGGACGCGCCGAAACCTATACCGCCTTTCTCTGTGCGCTGACGGATTACTTTTTCCAAACCTGCAAACGCGCCGCCGCAGATAAACAGGATGTTGGTGGTATCGACGTTGATAAATTCCTGATTCGGATGCTTGCGGCCGCCTTGGGGCGGAACACTTGCCACCGTGCCTTCAATCAGTTTCAGCAAGGCTTGCTGCACGCCTTCGCCGGACACGTCGCGCGTGATGGACGGATTGTCGCTTTTGCGCGAAATTTTGTCGATTTCGTCGATATAGACAATGCCGCGTTGGGCTTTTTCGACATCAAAATCGCATTTGCCCAAGAGCTTGGTGATGATTTGCTCGACATCTTCGCCGACATAACCTGCTTCAGTCAGCGTGGTTGCATCCGCCATCACGAACGGTACGTCCAGTTTACGCGCCAAAGATTGCGCCAGCAGGGTTTTACCCGATCCGGTCGGGCCGATAAGCAGGATGTTGGATTTCGACAATTCGACATTAGCTCCGGCTTTCGGGTGGCGCAGGCGTTTGTAATGGTTGTACACCGACACCGCCAAGGCTTTCTTGGCTTGTTCCTGACCGATAACGTGGTCGTTAAGGTTGGCGACGATTTCGGCGGGTGTGGGCAGCTTGCCGGGCTCTTCCGATGTCTGTCCGACACTTTCCGAAGACGTGCCGTCATTTCCGTCTTCATACAATATTTCAATACAGTTTGAGACGCACTCGTCGCAGATAAAGGCGTTTTCGCCCTCAATTAAATGTTTGACGTGTGATTTGGATTTTCCGCAAAAGGAACAGGTACGGTTTTCGTTGGACATGGCTTTCTTTATAATGTATGCGTTGCAGAAACGGCACGCGCCGTTCGGGTTGCCAAGTATAATAACTATATCCGTGCTTATCAATATAAAAGAATAGCATACATCTCAAGAATCAATTCTCTCGACTGAGATGTATATACCAACCATTTTTTATAGGACGATATAACTCTATATTTGCAGAATATCTTTGAGCAACTTGATCCAAATCTTCCTCCGTAATTCTTTCTACGATATACATTTCAGTGCTGGGATCTAAGGCAACCTCTTTATCGTAGTTCTTTATATGGTCCTCAAGATTTGGAGTATAGACATACTCCTTGTACCCTCCGCTGATAGAAACACCCCATGTATGAAAGAGCAAGCATACTTCTGATATCCCATCATACTGTATACTAATAATATCCAGTCTCTTGATTAAAGAGTCCAATTCCTTTTTATCTTTAGATGAAATAACATAGGCTGTACTATCTGTTTCGTCATAAGGGGGATAATGAAATCCATCGTACTTAACAGAAATTTTTCTCAATCTCTCAAATTCAGACTCGTAGAGATTGAAATGCTCTAACATTTGATGATCTGACGACACATTATTTCTTGTACACCCAAAAAGCAAAAAAATGAATGTAATTAAAAAGAATATTAATGATTTAGGCATTTCTTGATATTTACAGGTTTGTTATCTTGATAAGATTTATAGATTTCATCTAAGATAACTTGAGCCGTTAAGAAAGAAGGAGTTCCTCCATATCTATTATATAGTCTGAAACCTATTTTGATAGCTTCATTATATCTATAAAGGAAATTTTAAAGTACACCCATAATGGAAAAAATGTTTTATCAAATTAGCGACCCCACACAAAATGTTCCCGAAGGAGATGACATTTGGATAGATCAATTGAAACAAGAGAATATAATGTGCGATTGTGGAAATATCATTAAACATACAGCAATTGATGTCTTTCTAAATGAAAAAATAAAAAAAAGTTTTGCTCCAATTACCTACGCAAGAGGTACATTTATTGGAATGTTACATAAAGATATTGTTTCATTACTGGGCATTCAAAATATTGAGAATGTATATTTTGTAGGAAAGGTTTATGATGTAAACAAAACTGTATCCAAAGAATACATTTCAGTTGTTCCAAAATTTAGAATTTATATAAGGGGAGGGAAAGAATCAACTTGTAGTATATGTGAAAAGTGCGGAGTCGTTTTATATTTTCCTTTGCCATTAAATAGTTGGTATATTGTGGATAAATCTATCCCAAATCTCACTTTCTTTCCAAGCGCTTTAACAGGTATTATTGTGAATGACGAAATTTTAAAACAAATAAAAAAATCAGGAATTAAAAGAATTGGATATGAAAAATTGCCAGTATTAAAAGAAGCAATTGATGGTCACAATAGTTGTTTTGGGGCTTTGCCACCGGAATAATGACCTTTTCGGCAAAATCAAGAGTACTCGCAATGTCTTAGTTCCCTCAATGACAAGTAATTGCAGGCTCATTATGGCTGGCAGGAGGGAGATACCGCCTACGAGTGGTACGGCAACGGCATGCTCAGGAGCGTACGCACACCCGAAGGTGCCACCATAAGGTTTGAGTACGATGCCTTGGGCAGGCGTATCCTTAAAGAGACGCACGACACATGCCATCGCTATGCCTGGGACGGCAACGTGCTTCTGCATGAGTGGAGCATGACAGGCGGGAGAAGACGCGTCCGACGCATCGGTTTCGTGCGTTCAGACGGCATCTTCGATTTCTTTTGATGAAACCGCCGTGCGCAAACCGAAAGAAGTTTTCAAGCACGGTACGAGCTTCGCGTTCAAGAGTCGGCAGATTATCCGTTATTATAATCCGAAACGTAAAACTTTCGCTTATTTGGTTTACAGCGATAAAATCGTCCAAGGCTCGCCGAAAAATTCCTTAAGCGCGGTTTCCTGTTTCGGCAGCAACCTGCAAACCAATATGCCTCAAGCGGGCACTTCCGGCAAAATGCTTGCTGGCGCCTGCATTATTTCCAACCCGATAGAAAATCCCGACAAACGCTGATATGAACCTGTCCAACCACTTTCTCGTCGCCATGCCCGATATGGAAGACGCGTTTTTTGCACAATCGGTCGTCTATATCTGCAAACACGATGAAGACGGCGCACTCGGCATCGCCATCAACAAACCCTCTCCGATTACGATGGACATGATTTTTTCCGCCACCGGCAAAAACATCCCTTTCCGAATGCAGCACGACAGCGTGATGATGGGCGGCCCGGTGCAAGTCGAGCGAGGTTATGTCGTGCATACCCCGATCGGCAACTGGCAAAGCAGTATCGGCGTTTCGGACAATATCGCGCTGACTTCTTCCCGAGACGTGATTGAAAATATTTCACGCGAAGGCGCGGTTGACAAAATATTAATCAGTATCGGCTATTCAAGCTGGGGAAAAGGCCAGCTCGAACGCGAACTTGCCGACAATGCGTGGCTGACCGTTCCCGCCGACGAACATATCCTGTTCGACATCCCCTACGAACACCGTTACGCCGCCGCATTCGCCAAACTCGGCATCGACCCGCTCGCCCTGTCTTCGGGAGCCGGTCATGCATAAAATTCCAAAAGGAACGGCACTGGCATTCGACTTCGGCGAAGCGCGCATCGGCGTGGCACAGGGCGATGCGGAATTGGGGCTGTCCCATCCGCTGGCCACCGTTACCGGCAGCAGCAACGATGAAAAATTCGCGGCAATCGCCAAGCTGGTTCAAGAATGGCAGCCGCGTTATTTTGTCGTCGGACTGCCCGTGCATACCGACGGCACGGAACACGAAATGACGCACCTGTCGCGCAAGTTCGGACGCAGGCTGCACGGCAGATTCGGGCTTCCTGTCTATTGGGTGGACGAACGCCTCTCGTCCGTCTACGCGGAAGGCTTGCTTTCAGAAGCACAAGTTTTTGGCAAAAAAAGGAAATCCGTTCTCGACCAAGTAGCCGCACAGGCAATCCTGCAAAGTTTCTTCGAAGGTGGTTCGGAAGAATTTTTCAACGGACGCAACGAATAAGTCTGCCTTATTTTCGGGCTACCGTAAAAAAAGCTTCTGCAAGCCCGTCCAATTCCAGTTCCAATCTGTCCCCCTCGCTGATTTTCCCTACACCTGAAGGTGTTCCGGTAAATACCAGATCACCTTTTTTCAAGCCATAGGACAAAACCAGCTCGCATAAAACCATCCTGAGCGGGTAAATCATCATTTCCGTGTTGCCCCGCTGCCTCAATATACCGTTCTGCCTCAATGAAAAAAAGAAGGGTTGGCAGGAAACCTTGCTCGCCGCCACGAAGTCCGAAACACATGCAGAATGCCTAAATCCCTTTGCCTTCAACCAAGGCAGCCCTTTTTCCTTCAGACGGCATTGGATATCCCGTGCCGTAAGGTCCAACCCTACACCATATCCTGCGACACATCCCAAAATATCTTCACCCTCGCCCATGCCGTCTGAATCCTTACCGACCAGCAACACAAGCTCGCACTCAAACTGCACATCCCTACTGAACTCGGGCAGCAAGATTGTACCGCCGCTGTTCAAAATGCTGCCTGACGGCTTCATAAACACCACAGGTTCGGAAGGTATTTCGTTTTTTAACTCTTCGATATGGGCGGCATAATTCCTGCCGATGCAGAAAATATTGCCGACCTCGACTGCTTCTCCTTCTAAAAATACTGAAGCCACTTCACTTTCTCCCCAAATAAAAATGCCGTCTGAAATTATTTTCAGACGGCATTTGACCAAGCTTACCCATTTAATGAAGCTGTTACACGCGCAACAATTTCTCCGATTGCAACTGCCTGCACTTCGTTGTCACGGCGCTCGGCATATTCGACATTACCTTCTTTTAAGGCGCGATCACCGATCACGATACGGTGAGGAATACCCAACAGCTCGGAGTCATTCAGCAAGACGCCTGCACGTTCGTCGCGGTCATCCAACAATACATCCGCGCCTGCGGCCAGCAGTTCGGCGTAGATTTTATCGGTGGCTTCGCGTACGGCATCTGATTTTTTGTAGTTCATCGGCACGATCACAACTTCAAACGGTGCCATTGTTTTGGTCCAGATAATGCCTTTTTCGTCGTTGTTTTGCTCGATGGCGGCGGCCACAACGCGGGTAATACCGATACCGTAGCAGCCCATTTCCATGATTTGGGATTTGCCGTTGTTATCCAAGAAGCTGACGTTCATGGCTTTGGTATATTTGTCGCGTAATTGGAAAACGTGGCCGACTTCAATACCGCGTGCCAGTTTCAGACGGCCTTGTTCGTCAGGACTGATGTCGCCTTCGATGACATTGCGTAAATCGACAAATTCAGGCTCGGCGGCATCGCGGCCGAAGTTGAAGCCGGTATAGTGGTAGTCGTCTTCGTTTGCGCCAATAACCCAGTCCGCGCCTTTTTCGGTGGCGAAATCGGCATAGACTTTGCCTGTGAAGCCGACAGGGCCGAGCGAGCCGCCGTTTGCACCGAACTGCGCGCGGATGGCGGCAGGATCTGCCATGGTCAGTGGCGATTTTACGCCCGCCAGTTTTTCTGCCTTGATATCGTTAAACTCATGGTCGCCACGCAACAGCAGCAGGACGAGTTCGCCTTCGTTTTCGCCTTCAACCACGATGGATTTGAGGGTTTGTTCAACCGGAATATTCAGGAATTCAAGCAAAGACTCAATAGTTTTGACGTTTGGCGTATGTACTTTGGTCAACTCGGCATGAGCGGTCGCGCGTTCGCCTTTGAGCGGCAAGGTCGGCGCCAGCTCGACATTGGCGGCGTAATCGGAAGTGTCGCTGTATGCAATCACATCTTCGCCGCTTTCCGCCAACACTTGAAACTCGTGAGAGCCGGTACCGCCGATGCTGCCGGTGTCTGCGGCAACGGGGCGGAACGCCAAACCCAGACGGGTAAAGATGCGGCAGTAAGCATCGTACATATCTTGATAGGCCGTCTGAAGCGAGGCGTAGTCGGCGTGAAAGGAATAAGCATCTTTCATCACAAACTCGCGCGCGCGCATCACGCCGAAGCGCGGGCGCACTTCGTCGCGGAATTTGGTTTGGATATGGTAAAAGTTTTTCGGCAGTTGTTTGTAGCTGTTGATTTCTTTGCGCACGATGTCGGCGATGACTTCCTCACAGGTCGGGCCCATGCAGAAATCGCGGTCGTGGCGGTCTTTCAGGCGCAGCAGTTCTTTACCGTAAAATTCCCAGCGGCCGGATTCCTGCCACAGCTCGGCAGGCTGCACCACCGGCATCAGCAACTCCACGCTGCCCGCGCGCGCCATTTCTTCGCGCACGACATTTTCAACTTTGCGCAACACGCGCAGCCCCATCGGCATCCAAGTATAAAGGCCGGACGCGTTGGCTTTAATCAGGCCGGCGCGAATCATCAGCTTGTGGCTGGCAAGCGCGGCTTCAGCAGGGGCTTCTTTTAAAGTAGAGATAAAGAATTGGCTGGCTTTCATAAAAGTATTTTTCCAAACAGGCAGATTCAAAAGTAAATCGGGTGCAGATTGTAACGCGAAAAAAGCAGGTTTTGCACCAACCTCCAAAATTCACCCCCTGCCCCAAGCGCGGGACAAATCCCATAACAGACGACAAAAACATGACCAGAAACATCATATTGAACATAATCACATGATTTTTATAGATTTAAATGTGCCTATTTTTTAATCAAAATAAGCGTACATTTGTTGCGTAAGACTTTTTTAACACAAGCCGTGGCTTATCAACACGGTTATCCACAAAGCTTGTGTATAGATTTTCTGTAATAGGAAAATTGCCGGCAGAGACATAATGATTCGATATCCCACAATTCCGAAAAAATATCGCCAAAATCAAACAGAATATTTCAAAATCAAAAAGACTTGGCCTTACCAAACGCCAACTTCAGTATAAAACCTGCTTTTAAAAGCATGGTTATTTGCCAGCAGACCCGATTGCTGATAGGATTTCGTGTGGAGCAGACCGAACATTTTTTTCAAGTTTTCCCTTGTTTCCAAGACTTTTATAATTTTTTGAAAACATTGGACTTAAATTGTTTTGTTTCGGTTTGATTTAGAAATTTTCGTTTTTGCTTATTATTTTTCACAAACGAAAATAAAGGGGTTGGCTACACCCTCCCTGCCGATTAAACACTCAACATAAAGGATAGATACTATGTCCACCCAATTACACGATGTTGACCCTATCGAAACCCAAGAGTGGCTGGACGCGTTAAGCTCCGTCCTCGAATATGAAGGCGGCGAACGCGCGCAATACCTCTTGGAAAACCTGGTCAAATACTGCCGCGACAAAGGCGTACGTATGCCACACGGCACGACCACCCCGTATTTGAATACCGTTTCGGTTGAAAACGAAAAAGGCATTCCGGGCGACCAAAACATCGAACACCGCATCCGCGCATTCGTGCGCTGGAACGCCGCCGCCATCGTATTGCGCGCCGGCAAGAAAGATTTGGAACTGGGTGGGCACATCGCATCTTTCCAATCTGCCGCCACCATGTACGAAGTCGGTTTCAACCACTTCTGGAAAGCCAAAGGTGAAGGTGAAGAAGGCGATTTGGTCTTCTTCCAAGGTCACGTTGCCCCGGGCATCTATGCACGCGCATTCGTCGAAGGCCGTCTGACCGAAGATCAACTGAACAACTTCCGCCAAGAAGTGGACGGACACGGTCTGCCTTCCTATCCACACCCCCACCTCTTGCCCGACTTCTGGCAGTTCCCGACCGTATCCATGGGCTTGGGTCCCATCATGGCGATTTATCAGGCGCGTTTCCTGAAATACTTGGAATCACGCGGCTTGGCAAAAACCAAAGGCCGTAAAGTATGGTGTTTCTGCGGCGACGGCGAAATGGACGAACCCGAATCCCAAGGTGCAATCGCGCTGGCTGCACGCGAAGGCTTGGACAACCTGATTTTCGTCATCAACTGCAACCTGCAACGCTTGGACGGTCCAGTACGCGGTAACGGCAAAATCATCCAAGAATTGGAAGGCAACTTTGCCGGCGCCGGCTGGAATGTCGTCAAAGTCATTTGGGGACGCCGCTGGGATCGCCTCTTGGCAAAAGACAAAGACGGTATCCTGCGCCAACGCATGGAAGAATGCTTGGACGGCGACTACCAAACTTACAAATCCAAAGACGGAGCGTATGTGCGCGAACACTTCTTCAATACGCCCGAACTGAAAGCATTGGTTGCCGATATGACCGATGACGAAATTTGGGCATTGAACCGCGGCGGCCACGATCCTCAAAAAGTGTACAACGCCTACGACCGCGCAGCGAACCATGCCGACGGTAAACCTACCGTCATCTTGGCGAAAACCATTAAAGGTTACGGTATGGGCGCATCCGGCGAAGGTCAGAACGTTGCCCACCAAGCCAAAAAAATGGACAAAGCGTCCCTGAAACAATTCCGCGACCGTTTCGACATTCCCGTTACCGACGAGCAAATCGAAAGCGGCGATTTGCCTTACCTGTCTTTTGCCCCTGATACGGAAGAATACAAATACCTGCACGCACGCCGCGATGCTTTGGGCGGCTACCTGCCGCAACGCAAACCGACGCAGGAAGTATTGGAAGTGCCCGAGCTGTCGGCATTCGACGCACAACTCAAATCCAGCGGTGAACGCGAGTTCTCGACCACGATGGCATTCGTCCGCATCCTATCCACTTTGCTGAAAGACAAAAAAATCGGCAAACGTGTCGTACCTATCGTTCCCGACGAAAGCCGTACTTTCGGTATGGAAGGTATGTTCCGCCAATACGGCATTTGGAATCCGAAAGGTCAGCAATATACCCCTCAAGATAAAGACCAACTGATGTTCTACAAAGAATCCGTTGACGGTCAAATCTTGCAAGAAGGTATTAACGAACCGGGCGCGATGGCCGACTGGATTGCGGCTGCGACCAGCTACGCCAACAGCGACTTCGCGATGATTCCGTTCTACATTTACTATTCTATGTTCGGTTTCCAACGTATCGGCGACTTGGCTTGGGCGGCTGGCGATATGCACGCGCGCGGCTTCCTGTTGGGCGGCACTGCCGGCCGTACGACTCTGAACGGCGAAGGCCTGCAACACGAAGACGGCCACAGCCATGTTCAAGCGGATCTGATTCCGAACTGCGTCACTTACGATCCGACCTTCCAATACGAAGTGGCCGTCATCGTACAAGACGGTCTGCGCCGTATGTATGCCAATAATGAAGACGTGTTCTACTACATTACCCTGATGAACGAGAACTACACCCATCCGGATATGCCCGAAGGTGCGGAACAAGACATCTTGAAAGGTATGTACCTGCTGAAAGCCGGCGGCAAAGGCGACAAGAAAGTCCAACTGATGGGTTCCGGTACGATTCTGCAAGAAGTGATTGCCGGTGCCGAGCTGCTGAAAGCCGACTTCGGCGTGGAAGCAGACATCTGGTCTTGCCCGTCCTTCAACCTGCTGCACCGCGACGCCATCGAAACCGAACGCTTCAACCGCCTGCATCCGCTGGAAGCTGAAAAAGTGCCTTTCGTTACCTCTCAACTGCAAGGTCATGACGGTCCGGTTATCGCCGCTACCGACTATATCCGCAGCTATGCCGACCGTATCCGCGCCTACATCCCGAACGACTACCATGTCTTGGGCACTGACGGTTTCGGCCGTTCCGACAGCCGCGCCAACCTGCGCCGCTTCTTTGAAGTGGATCGCTACAACGTTGCCGTGGCAGCATTGGCCGCATTGGCGGAACAAGGCAAAGTCAGCAAAGAAACCGTTCAACAAACCATTGAGAAATACGGCATCAAAGCCGATTCAGCCCCTAGCTGGAAACGCTGATTGATGTTTCAGACGGTCTGTTTGCCCCATTCAGACATCAGGCCGTCTGAAAACCGAATGCCCGAATGGTTTGAACAGACAAACCGTACCGATGCCGCGTGAAGCAGTTTTCAGACGGCATCCAACTGAAAAAGATTAAAGGAACTCAAATGAGTATCGTAGAAATCAAAGTCCCCGATATCGGCGGTCACGAAAACGTCGACATCATCGCCGTAGAAGTTAAAGCGGGCGACACCATCGCCGTTGACGACACCCTGATTACTTTGGAAACCGACAAAGCCACGATGGATGTACCTGCCGATGCGGCTGGTGTCGTGAAAGAAGTTAAAGTCAAAGTTGGCGACAAAATCTCCGAAGGCGGCGTAATTCTGACCGTTGAAACCGGTACCGCCGCTGCCGAAGCCGCCCCAGCTGCTGCCGCTGAAACACAACCTGCACCTGCCGCCACACCCGTTGCCGCAGGCGGTGCAACCGTTCAAGTAGCCGTCCCCGATATCGGCGGCCATACCGATGTGGATGTAATCGCCGTTGAAATCAAAGTGGGCGACACCGTTGCCGAAGACGACACGCTGATTACTTTGGAAACCGACAAAGCGACAATGGACGTACCTTGTACCGCTGCCGGTGTCGTTAAAGCCGTATTCTTAAAAGTCGGCGACAAAGTGTCCGAAGGCTCTGCCATTATCGAAGTAGAAACCGCCGGCTCTGCCGCAGCAGCCCCTGCGCCTGCCGCTCAAGCTGCCGCACCTGCACCGGCTGCCGCTCCAGCTCCTACCACTCCGGCCGCCGCACCTGCACCGGTTGCTCCTGCCGCCGCCAAAATCGACGAAGCCGCTTTCGCCAAAGCACACGCCGGCCCTTCCGCACGCAAACTGGCGCGCGAATTGGGCGTGGATTTGGGCCAAGTCAAAGGCACCGGCTTGAAAGGCCGTATCATGGGCGACGACATTAAAGCCTTTGTGAAATCCGTAATGCAGGGCGGTGCGGCGAAACCTGCCGCAGCCGGCGCGTCTTTGGGCGGCGGTCTGGACTTGCTGCCGTGGCCTAAAGTGGACTTCTCCAAATTCGGCAATGTCGAAGTTAAAGAACTGTCCCGCATTAAGAAAATCTCCGGTCAAAACCTGTCCCGCAACTGGGTTGTGATTCCGCACGTTACCGTACACGAAGAAGCGGATATGACCGAGCTGGAAGAATTCCGCAAACAGCTGAACAAAGAATGGGAACGCGAAGGCGTGAAACTGTCCCCGTTGGCGTTCATCATCAAAGCCTCTGTTTCCGCGCTGAAAGCCTTCCCCGAATTCAACGCCTCACTGGACGGCGACAACCTGGTGCTGAAAAACTACTTCAACATCGGTTTCGCAGCCGATACGCCGAACGGCTTGGTTGTTCCCGTCATCAAAGACGTGGATCAAAAAGGTTTGAAACAAATCAGCCAAGAATTGACCGAATTGTCCAAAAAAGCCCGCGAAGGCAAGCTCAAACCGCAAGAAATGCAAGGCGCGTGCTTTACCATTTCCAGCTTGGGCGGTATCGGCGGTACAGGCTTCACGCCGATTGTGAATGCTCCCGAAGTCGCCATCTTGGGCGTGTGCAAATCCCAAATCAAACCGGTTTGGAACGGCAAAGAGTTTGCCCCGCGCCTGATGTGCCCGTTGAGCCTGTCCTTCGACCACCGCGTCATCGACGGTGCGGCCGGTATGCGCTTCACCGTATTCTTGGCGAAGCTGTTGAAAGACTTCCGCCGCATTACCCTGTAACCCGATCGGCTTCAGACGGCATAGCGGCCTGTGCCGTCTGAAAAGGAAGTTTGAACATCATTCAGAAAGATGAGACATGAGCTTAGTTAAATTAAAAGTGCCCGACATTGGCGGACACGAAAATGTAGATATTATCGCGGTTGAAGTAAACGTGGGCGACACCATCGCCGTTGACGATACCCTGATTACTTTGGAAACCGATAAAGCGACTATGGACGTACCTGCCGAAGTTGCTGGCGTGGTCAAAGAAGTGAAAGTCAAAGTCGGTGACAAAATCTCCGAAGGCGGCTTGATTGTCGTCGTTGAAGCCGAAGGCGCGGCTGCCGCTCCTAAAGCCGAAGCGGCTGCCGCCCCGGCACAAGAAGCACCCAAAGCCGCCGCTCCTGCACCGCAAACCGCGCAATTCGGCGGCTCTGCCGATGCCGAATACGACGTAGTCGTATTGGGCGGCGGCCCCGGCGGTTATTCTGCCGCATTCGCCGCTGCCGACGAAGGCTTGAAAGTCGCCATCGTCGAACGTTATAAAACCTTGGGCGGCGTTTGCCTGAACGTCGGCTGTATCCCTTCCAAAGCCCTGTTGCACAATGCCGCCGTTATCGACGAAGTGCGCCACTTGGCTGCAAACGGCATCAAATACCCCGAGCCTGAACTCGACATCGATATGCTGCGCGCCTACAAAAACGGCGTGGTTTCCCGCCTCACCGGCGGTTTGGCAGGTATGGCGAAAGGCCGCAAAGTGGACGTTATCCAAGGCGACGGCCAATTCTTAGATCCGCACCACTTGGAGGTATCGCTGACTGCCGGCGACGTGTACGAACAAGCAACGCCTACCGGCGAGAAAAAAATCGTTGCCTTCAAAAACTGTATCATTGCAGCAGGCAGCCGCGTAACCAAACTGCCGTTTATCCCTGAAGATCCGCGCATCATCGATTCCAGCGGCGCATTGGCTCTGAAAGAAGTACCGGGCAAACTGCTGATTATCGGCGGCGGCATTATCGGCCTCGAGATGGGTACGGTTTACAGCACGCTGGGTTCGCGTCTGGATGTGGTTGAAATGATGGACGGCCTGATGCAAGGTGCGGACCGCGACTTGGTGAAAGTATGGCAAAAACAAAACGAATACCGTTTTGACAACATTATGGTCAACACCAAAACCGTTGCCGTCGAGCCGAAAGAAGACGGCGTTTACGTTACCTTTGAAGGCGCGAACGCACCGAAAGAGCCGCAACGCTACGATGCCGTATTGGTTGCCGCCGGCCGCGCGCCCAACGGCAAACTCATCAGCGCGGAAAAAGCAGGCGTTGCCGTAACCGATCGCGGCTTCATCGAAGTGGACAAACAAATGCGTACCAATGTGCCGCACATCTACGCCATCGGCGATATCGTCGGTCAGCCGATGTTGGCGCACAAAGCCGTTCACGAAGGCCACGTTGCCGCCGAAAACTGCGCCGGCCACAAAGCCTACTTCGACGCGCGCGTCATTCCGGGCGTTGCCTACACTTCTCCCGAAGTGGCGTGGGTGGGCGAAACCGAATTGTCCGCCAAGGCCTCCGGCCGCAAAATCACCAAAGCCAACTTCCCGTGGGCGGCTTCCGGCCGTGCGATTGCCAACGGTTGCGACAACGGCTTTACCAAGCTGATTTTTGATGCCGAAACCGGCCGCATCATCGGCGGCGGCATTGTCGGTCCGAACGGTGGCGATATGATCGGCGAAGTCTGCCTTGCCATCGAAATGGGCTGCGACGCGGCAGACATCGGCAAAACCATCCACCCGCACCCGACCTTGGGCGAATCCATCGGTATGGCTGCGGAAGTGGCATTGGGTACTTGTACCGACCTGCCTCCGCAAAAGAAAAAATAAATCCGACTGAATAAACAGCCGATAAGGTTTATTTGAGAAAATGCCGTCTGAAATGTTCAGACGGCATTTTCTATTTTACAGCGGATTAAAATATTTCCTCCGGCCTATAGTGGATTAAATTTAAATCAGGACAAGGCGACGAAGCCGCAGACAGTACAAATAGTACGGCAAGGCGAGGCAACGCCGTACTGGTTTAAATTTAATCCACTATAAAAACGAATCCGACACGGCTTATCTGAAGGAATGGTTGAAAACGGCAGTTTCCAATACAACAAAATGCCGCCTGAACATTTCAGACGGCATTTGAACCATTAATGCTGCGGCTCTGAAACCATACCGCCTTCATCAAAATCCGGCTCCGGTTCGTTTTGCAGCGTTTTACCGTTCAATTTCAACTGATTGTTTTTCAGAGAAATGGCAGTATCAATCTGGTCGCCGTTCAAAGTCAGATATTTTTCCCTTGCCATACTCTGAACCGTACTGTCCACCATCAGGCGCAAGGTCTCGTTGATGTCGTCAAGACTTGCCCTACCTTCCGCCTCATCTTCGGCATTGACGCTGAAAATATTGCCTGCCTGACTTACCGCCAAATCTTCCAACATTTTTTGAGGAATACTCATTCTGATGTCTGCCTCGGTTTTCTTCAACATCAGTCCCAATTGGTTCAAATCTTCCTTCTTCATGTCTTTAAACATGATTTTTCCGCCCACATCAATTCTTCCCTGAGGCAGGGTGAAACGGAACGTTTTAATGTTTAGTACCGGGTCATGGGTAAATAATCCGGAAGCCTCGCCTTTGACTGCCGCAATCAAATCATTGCGGATTTGTTCTTCAGTCATTTTTTTGGCAGAAATTTGTGCAAACTTGCGTTTCAATACGGTTAAGGCAGAAGCATCGAGATGTTCGGCGGCGATATGGATATCCAGCGGGCCATATTTTTCATCGCCGTAAACCAGCGTATCGAAACGGAACTGCCCTTCACTGTTGATAAATGAGCCTGATTCCCCGGTCTTGGTTGAAAAAGCCAGTTTGCCGACTTCGATTTTGGAAGGTGCGATGCTGCCGTTGGGATTGATAAACGCGCCAATCTGCAAATCGGTAACAAGATTGACCAGTTCGTTTAACTTGACGTTGTAATCGACACCCTCTTTCCATTCTAAGGAAAATTTTTCCAAAGTCAGATTGCTGCTGCCCAAAGCAAGCGGGTTGATGCCGTCTGAAGTTTCCGAATCGAAATGCACTTTTTCAAACGCGGCATCGCCTTTGTCTGCCAGCTTGATTTTAAACAAGGGGGCATCATAGCCGTTCCGGTAGCTTTTGAAACCTTTTTGATAAGCCGTTTCCCCCGTCAGGCCTTCCCAGTGCAGCCTGATGCCCGACAGTTCTTCATAATCGAAGGCGGGAACACTGACTTCCATTTTACCGCTGCCGTTGAAATAAACGGTATTGGCAAGGGAAACCGGGGCTTGTTTCCCAAAAAAGCGTTCCAAAACTTTTTCCGTTTCAGGCGCGTATTTGAACTCGGTTTCAATGTGCGCCTGCGTGCCGAATCCGCCGGCAAAAGGGCCGTGTGTGATATGGTTTACCAGCGTAACCGGCTGTTCCAACACTGTTTTCAAGTTATCCGGCAGGTATTTCTGCGCATTATGCAGCAACTCGGGTTTCAGACGGATAACCGTCGTTTCCGTAGAGGTAAACCAGCCGCGCTCATATTGGTGCGATTCGACGGTCAAGAAGCCCGTTTCCTGCAATATTTTTTGCTGCTGCGTCAGGCTTTCTTCTGCTTTGACACCCAAATAATAAGGTGTCCCCAAAGCAACGCCGAGCAATACTGCCGCAACCGAAATCAAAGGTTTTTTCATCACTTTAAACAAGCAGGTTTCAAAGACGCTAGAATAGCATTATTTAAGCATATCCCGCCATATTTCTTTAAAAGAAATGCCGTCTGAAACCTGTTCAGACGGCATTTTCCGGATGTGGGGAAATCAGAAATCCAATTCCGCTTTCAGCCAGTAAGTACGCGGCATACCGACGACGGCGAAGCTGCGGTCGTATTGCCCGCGCTGTACCTGCCAATAGTTTTTATTGAACAGGTTTTCTACCGAGCTGCTGACGGTCAAAGTATTTTTGCCCAGCTTGGTTTTGTAGCGCGCGCCTACGTCAACCAAAGTGTAGGACGGCAGTTTATATCGGCGTTCGGTATCTTGGAAAGACTTGCCGTAGTGCTGGACATTGCCTTTCAAAGTTAAGCCTTGTACGAACGGCGTATCCCACTCGATACCGGCTTTCGCAATCACGCGCGGACTGGCAACCTGATTGCCGTTGGTCAGGGTATTGTTATAGCGCGGATAATCTTTCAAACGCGCTTTCAGGTACATCATGCCGAAACTTGGACGCAGCGTTTTACCCATCAGGTTTGCATAGGCATTGAACTCGATACCACGGTTGATTTCCTTACCGTGTTGCTCTTGCGTGTTGCGCCAATAGCCCGGACGGACGATTTGGAAGGCGTTTAGGCTGATTACGGCATCGCCCCAGTTTTTGCGCACGCCCACTTCAACCTGTTTGCTGACACGCGGCTTGGACATCTCGCCGGTATCTTCGTTGGTCGCACCCGGTTCCAAATCCTGCATATAGTTGCCGTACACGACCATACCGGTATTAGGCACCCAAGCCGCTGCAAACATCGGGCTGAAACGTTTCTTACTGAACTTTACCGCAGTATGACGGCGGTTTGCATCGGTTACCGCATTGCCGGTCAGGTTCGGATGTGCGGTCTGTTTTACCCATTGGTAACGTCCGCCGACAGTCATTCGGATGGTATTGTTGACGAAACCCAAAGTATCGGAAACAGCCAGGCTCGGTGTTTCGTAGGTTGTATGCTCCGTACCTTGGACATTTGCCGGGTTATCCCTGTGCGTTGCAGGGAAAACAGGATGGTAGATATTGGTATCCAAGGCATCGCCGTTGCGCGTTCCCTGGTCATGGTCGCGGTGGCGTTTGATGTAGTCGTAGGAAGCCGACCAGTTGTGTACGACCGGACCGGTTTCAAATTCACCGCGCGCTTTCAAATTGCCGCTGGTCGTGCGCGAACGGAATTTGAAAGGTTGCGCCTCCTGTGCGGTATAGTTGCCCAAATGCCCGCCGTTGGCTCGTTTTTTCATGATGACTTGGGTAAACGAACCTTTATACACGGATTCCATATAGCCCAAACCGCCGCTGAACTGCGTATTGTAGTCGGTATCGTATTCGAAGGTTACGGCATTGGTTGCGGTTTTGGTGGTCTGTTCCTGCCATGAGGGAACCAAGAGCGTTTTGCCGCTTGGTGCAGACGGCATGGCAAAATCCAGATTCTGCATATCCTGAACACGCGCACGGCCGCCTTCCGTATTGCGGTGGTTGTACATAGAATCGAAAGACAGGCGCAGTTTTTCGCCACGATAATCGGTATTCAGGGCAAATTCCTGATTGTCTTCCTTGTAGCCTTTGCGGGCAGTTTCACCTTGGCGGATTTTGCCGTTGAATCGGATACCGAACTGTTTGTCTTCGCCGAAACGCTGACCGACATCGATTGCACCTTCGGTACGATTTTTAGCGAACACTGCCAAACCGATTTTGCGGTTACCCCCATCGGATGCTTTTTTGGTTTCAATATTGACCGAAGAACCTGCCGCGCCTTCCGGATCCATACCGACCGTTGAGCTTGAAGCTCCTTTAATCAGCTGTGCCGAAGCAACACCGGCAGTCGGCGTATGATAATAAGAATAAAGCCCTGCCAAACCGTTTACGCTGAACTGGCGCGCATCAAGCTGTAAACCGCGTACATATACGCCTTGAATCGTATTGCTCTCGCCGCCGAACTGCATGGAGGAAGCATCGGTTTTGGCAACCGTATCCACCAGTGTGCGCGAAGCGTTGTCGTCCAGCACTTTTTGATCGTAATTGACGACGGTAATTGGCGCGGTAAAGGCGTTGGCCTTACCCAACAAACCCAAGTTCACGCGGTCGCGCAAATCGCCGTCGCTGGCGATGGAGTAGGAACGGGCGGCTTTGACGCGTTTGGCATCGGCGCGGACATGAACCTGTCCGAGTTCGCCCTGCTGCGGAACATTGTCGGCGGCAGACGAAAACGCGCTCAAAATCAACAACGGCATTAAGGCAAGTTTTTTGTTCATGAAAACGCTCTCCTTATTGATTGTTCAAATTTGAATTGGAAAAGATAAAACCCAAAGGATATTTTGTGCGCGCATTATATTTGATAATCAAACCCATTACAAAACGAATCCATACGCTTAATCTATCTGCCTACCAAATATCGGTTTATTTCTATTTTCAAGTGTGTACTTTATACCACACCGGCAGGGTGTGCCGTCACCCCGCGCTTTAGGCGGCAATAAAGGAAAAGTTAACGAACCGACAATATCCGACCAAAAGATTGTTCCGCTTAAAAGCAAAATGCCGTCTGAAATACGGTCGGGTATTTCAGACGGCATTCTATTCTTCCCCTCCTTCGGGAAAGACTCGGATTAAACGTGTGCGGAAATGATTTTTAACATTTGCGCCAGCACTTTAGGATTGGCGGCGACAATATCGCCGCTTTCCAGCCAGCCGTCTTCACCCGTCATATCGGTTACGATGCCGCCTGCTTCTTGGACAATCAATGCACCGGCGGCAATATCCCAAGGTTTGAGGTTGAACTCGAAAAAGCCGTCAAAACGTCCTGTTGCTACGGCGCACAAATCCAAAGAAGCCGCGCCTTCCCTGCGTCCGCCGGCGGTTTTTGCCAAAAAGTCTTTCAGAATCGCCAGATACTTGTCCATCATGCTTTGATCGACGACGGGGAAACCCGTACCGATCAGGCAGCGGTTCAATTCGATGCGGTTGGAAACGCGGATGCGGCGGTCGTTGAGCAACGCGCCTTTACCGCGCGAAGCCATATAAACGTCGTTGCGTTCGGGGGCGTACACCAAAGCTTCCTGCAACACGCCTTTGTGCAGGAGTGCCATAGAGATGGCGTATTGGGGATGTCCGTGAAGGAAATTGGTCGTGCCGTCGAGCGGATCGATAATCCATTCGTACTCGGCTGCGGCTTTGCCGTGGGAGCCGCTTTCTTCGCAAGTGATTTTGTGGTGCGGATAGGCTTCTTTCAAAGCCTCAACCAGGATGATTTCGGAATTGCGGTCAACATCGGAAACAAAATCGTTGAAGGCTTTGCTGTCGATTTTGACGGCATCGAGGTTGCCTGCGGCGCGTATCATCATCTGACCGGCACGGCGGGCGGCTTTAAAGGCTGTATTCAAAAACGGATTCATCAGATTTCCTTAAGGGTGGCATACCGCCGGTTCGGACGCGCAGTCCTTCGGAGCGGCAAAATCGGAGTTTATTTGGTTGGGGTAAACACTGCCAAATCGGGTAAAATACCGCCTGACGCGTGTCTGCTTCAAGCGCAACGTTAAATTTCCGACGTTGTTAAAGAACAGTTCAGACGGCATTTGACCGTCCGAATGAAAAAGACGGCGCATTATACCCTATTCCATTCCGACCGAAAACCGAACATGACTGCCCTCAAACCCGCCCTGCCCGACTATCTCGGCAACATCCGCATCGTCCTCACGCGTACCAGCCATCCCGCCAACATCGGCTCTGCCGCGCGCGCGATGAAAACAATGGGTCTGCACAAACTGACCATCGTCGCCCCCAATCTGATGGCAACGCCGATGACGGAAAACCCGCCCGTTTTCAATCCCGATGACGTGCAAAGTTTTACACTGCCTGAAGAAAGTTTCATCCTCGCTTCCGGCGCGGCAGACGTTTTGGAAAATGCCACCATTGCCGCTTCTTTGGACGAAGCCCTTGCCGACACCACCATCGCCTGCGCCCTGACCAGCCGCCGCCGCGAAATCACCGCCCCGCTGCAAACGCCGCGCGCACTCGTTCCCGAGCTGTTGCAGGCGGCGCAACGCGGCGAACAGGTCGCACTCGTGTTCGGCAACGAAACTTTCGGCTTGAGCATCGAAGAAGTCCGTGCGTGCAACCGCCTGATGACCATCAACGGCAACCCCGACTATTTCTCGCTCAACCTTGCCCAAGCAGTGCAAGTCGTGTGCTACGAAATCTTCAGCCAAACCGATTCGCCCATGACCCACCTGCAACAGGAAGACCACGCCGCGACCCACGAACAAATTAAAGGTATGGTCGCCCATATGGAAAGCGTGATGAACGACATCGGCTTTTTCAACCGCCGCAACGGCGAACGCCTGATGCGCCGTATGCAGAGCCTGTTCGGTCGTGCTAACACGCAAACGGAGGACATCGATATCCTGCGCGGTTTTTTCAATACGCTGCAACAGCGTCTGAAGGACGGGCAATCCTAAGCACATGCCGTCTGAATCCGCTTTTCAGACGGCATTTCAGGAAAAATCAAAATACAGAAACAGGAAAACCATGAACTACGCCCTCGATGCCCTGTGGTGGAAACTGACCGACCCTGCCGTGCGGGATTTAGCCTCGCTGCTAACCGCGCCGCCTTTGTGGCAAAGCGGTTGCGAATTGGGCATGCGCGAACTACTGGGGGAACGCGGTTTCCGTTACCTTTTGGCATTGGATACCGATCCCGCGCCGCTGACGGAACACCTCGCCCGACGCGCCCCGTTCGGACACCGCTTGGGCATTTACGCCGAAGAACTGTCGGCATTTTGGTTTGCCAACGCGCCGCACGCCGAACTGCTCGCGCACAACCTCACGGTTTCCGGTTCGGACGGCAATACGCAAGGCGCGGCGGATTTTGTGGCAAGGCTTAACGGCAAGCCCTACCATATCGAGCTGACCTGCAAATACTACGGCAGCGGCACGGGCAAACCCGAAGACATGCGCGGACTCAACCCCAAAGACACGCTGTTGGGAAAAGCCGCCAAGCTGACTGCCCAACTCGGTCTGCCGCACACTTCAGACGGCATCCGAACCTTGCGGCGGCACGGTTTGCCGCTTGACGTAAAACCCGCGTCCGTCGTGCGCGGCATCGGATTTTTTCCACAAGGTTTCCATGCTTTTGAGCCGCCACTTAACCCATACGGCTGGCGCGGCATCTATATTCAAGACTGGGCGGAATATACGTGTGAATGCCAAGAAGCCCGCTACCATCTGCTCGACCGTATGGCCTATCTCCCACCTGCGCGTGTCGCCGAAACTGAAACATCGAACGCAGCCGAAATTCGCCGTATCGACCAAGGCTTGATTGCCGTTTTGGAATTGCGCCCCGACGGCTTTTGGCACGAAATCGAACGCATTATGAAGGCCGTCTGAAACCCTTTCCCAACATTAACGCGTATATCTATTGAGAGGCTTAGTGATGGAAATCTCATTTCCCATACAATTTATGAAAGAGTCATCCGAGTTAATAAGGATATTGGATATGATAAATATAACAACAACATGCCAACTAATATTATGACGATCCAAACAAATAAGTATGGTAATTTAATAACTACGACCCCAGGTAGAATACAATGAAGAATAATGTTAAAAATTGGACAACTAAAGAAGTCAAGCAATCATTAGATAAATTTAATAATATTTTAATTAAAAATACTTTTCTTCTTCAGTATCTGAAAAAAGAGTTTTCAGCTTCAAGTGCTTATTGTTTGTCTATGCTGCCTGAAGAAGAAGATATATATGAAATATTGGTTAATGGGAATATTATTATTGATTTAGAATTTAATAAACATACAAATGAAACAGTTGTTATTAATGTTACTGATGTTGATGAATACTTGAAAACTTTAACCAATGAGAGTGGTAGAGTATTTTTTACATTAGCAAAAGAAATCGGCAAACAGAAAAACATTTAACAAGAGCGAAATACAAATTAAAAACTCAATGGAGTGATGGCATATTTAGGATAGATATGCTGAACGAAGAAAATAAATTTTGTTTTTTTCCTCATGTTTTGGGGAGTGATTACAAAATGAAATCGCTGATGTGATTATATCGGATGCTGTTCAAGCGACCTGAAAATAGAACTTTTTTCAGGCTGCCTTTGTAGTTAACGGAGAAATTTAGACAAATCCCGATTGCGCACTTTTAACACATCTTTCTTATTGCGGATAGAATACTAAGTAATGATAAAGATGCTATTGTTATTTTAAGGACGTTAGATTGATTATGAATAACCCACAGTAAGAGAACCCATTACATTATGAACGCCGCACAACTCGACCATACCGCCAAAGTTTTGGCTGAAATGCTGACTTTCAAACAGCCTTCCGATGCCGTCCTCTCCGCCTATTTCCGCGAACACAAAAAGCTCGGCCGCCAAGACCGCCACGAAATCGCCGAAACCGCCTTTGCCGCGCTGCGCCACTATCAAAAAATCAGTACCGCCCTGCGCCGTCCGCACGCGCAGCCGCGCAAAGCCGCACTCGCCGCACTGGTTCTCGGCAGAAGTACCAACATCAGCCAAATCAAAGACCTGCTTGATGAAGAAGAAACAGAGTTCCTCGGCAATTTGAAAGCCCGTAAAACCGAATTTTCAGACGGCCTGAATACCGCCGCAGAATTGCCGCAATGGCTGGTGGAACAGCTGCAACAGCATTGGCGCGAAGAAGAAATCCTCGCCTTCGGTCGCAGCATCAACCAACCTGCCCCGCTCGACATCCGCGTCAATACCTTGAAAGGCAAACGAGATAAAGTGCTGCCATTATTGCAAGCTGAAAGTGGCGATGCAGAGGCAACGCCTTATTCGCCTTGGGGCATCCGCCTGAAAAACAAAATCGCGCTTAACAAACACGAACTGTTTTTGGACGGCACACTGGAAGTCCAAGACGAAGGCAGCCAGCTGCTTGCCTTATTGGTGGGCGCAAAACGCGGCGAAATCATTGTCGATTTCTGTGCCGGCGCCGGCGGTAAAACCTTGGCTGTCGGTGCGCAAATGGCGAACAAAGGCAGAATCTACGCCTTCGACATCGCCGAAAAACGCCTTGCCAACCTCAAACCGCGTATGACCCGCGCCGGACTGACCAACATCCACCCCGAACGCATCAGCAGCGAACACGATACCCGTATCGCCCGACTGTCAGGCAAAGCCGACCGCGTGTTGGTGGACGCGCCCTGCTCCGGTTTGGGTACTTTACGCCGCAATCCCGACCTCAAATACCGCCAATCCGCCGAGACCGTCGCCAAACTTTTGGAACAGCAGCACAGCATCCTCGATGCCGCCTCCAAACTGGTGAAAACGCAAGGACGCTTGGTGTACGCCACTTGCAGCGTGCTGCCGGAAGAAAACGAGCTGCAAGTCGAACGTTTCCTGTCCGAACATCCCGAGTTTGAACCCGTCAACTGCGCCGAACTGCTTGCCGGTTTGAAAATCGATTTGGATACCGGCAAATACCTGCGCCTCGATTCGGCAAAACACCAAACCGACGGCTTCTTCGCCGCCGTATTGCAACGCAAATAAACCGGTTTGAACAAAATGCCGTCTGAACCCTTTTCAAAGCTTTCGGACGGCATTTCATCAATTATAGTGGATTAACAAAAACCAGTACGGCGTTGCCTCGCCTTAGCTCAAAGAGAACGATTCTCTAAGGTGCTGAAGCACCAAGTGAATCGGTTCCGTACTATTTGTACTGTCTGCGGCTTCGTCGCCTTGTCCTGATTTTTGTTAATCCACTATAAAAATATCAAAATACCGCAGATTCAACCGATTCAACACCAAAGGCAGAAGCACGCGCCCATCGGATTTTATACACACTAGGCTGCAATTTTCTTTTTCTTTGCCGAAATATACGGTAGCATAAGCATATTCCAATGATATTTTTGGGAATCTGTTTTACCCCAATATATAAAGCACCATATTAAGGCAGAGTGTCTTCTTTGCTTTGACCCGAACCCGGAAAAGACACCGCCCGAACCAATCCCGATTCTGCCCGGGCAGTCAACCATCAAGGAAACCCCGATGAACTTTTCTTTATCCGTCATTATGTTTACCCTCGCCTCTTTCCTGCCCGTCCCGCCTGCCGAAGCCGCCGTCTTTACTTGGAAAGACGGCGGCGGCAACAGCTATTCGGATGTTCCGAAACAGCTTCATCCCGACCAGAGCCAAATCCTCAACCTACGGACGCGCCAAACCAAACCGGCGGTCAAGCCCAAACCTGCCGTCGATAAGAATGCGGACAGTGCGAAAGAAAACGAAAAGGATATTGCCGAAAAAAACGGGCAGCTTGAGAAAGAAAAGAAAAAAATTGCCGAAACCGAACAGCAGAACAAAGAAGAAAACTGCCGGATTTCAAAAATGAACCTGAAGGCGGTGGGAAATTCAAATGCGAAAAACAAGGATGATTTGATTCGGAAATACAATAACGATGTGAACAAATACTGCCGTTGACCCATCTATCAAAACCCCGATGCCGTCTGAAGCGGCACGGGGTTTGTTTATTTCTGCCAGTAGGTTTTGACGTTGACGAACTCGTACAGCCCGAATTCGGACAGTTCGCGCCCGTAACCGGAATCTTTGACTCCGCCGAAAGGCAGGCGCAAATCGCTGCTGGTATGGCGGTTGATAAACACCGATCCCGCCTGTATTTTTTCGGCAAACCGCCAGGCGCGTTCGGTATCGGCGGTATAAATGCAGGCACCGAGCCCGAACGGGGAATCGTTGGCGAGCGCGATGGCGTGTTCTTCGTTTGCAGCACGCAAAATCAGGGCGGCCGGCCCGAATACTTCTTCGTGCCAAACCCGGCAGGCAGGATTTACCCTGTCTAAAACCGTCGCGGGGTAGAACCATCCCGGCCCCTGTGGGACTTTGCCCCCGGCCAGGCATACCGCGCCGTTTGAAACGGCATCTTCAACCTGCCCGTGAACCCGGTTCCGCAAATCTTCTCGGTGCAGCGGTGCAAGCGTGGTATCGGGATGTTTGGGGTCGCCCATTTTCAATTTGGCGCATTCGGCAAGAAACAGCGGGATAAAACGATCGGCTGCGGCTTCGGTTACGATGATGCGTTTGGCGGCGTTGCACGATTGCCCCGCATCGCGGAAACGGGAATAACAGGCTTCTGCGGCGGCGCGTTCCAAATCGGCATCGGGCATCACGATAAAGGCGTTGCTGCCGCCGAGCTCCAAGACGGTTTTCTTGAGGTTTGCGCCCGCATGTGCCGCAAGGATGCGCCCCGTATGCGTCGAACCGGTAAACGCCATCGCATCGGTATCTTTAATCGCCTTGAACGTGTCTGCCTCATCCAGCCACGCGCCTGCCAAAGGAATGCCGTCTGAAACCAAATCGAACAACGCCTGACTGACGCGTGCCACGCTGGGCGCGGGTTTGACGGCGCACGCATTGCCCGCGCAAACGGCAGGTACGGCAAAGCGCAATACCTGCCAGACGGGGTAATTCCACGGCATAACGGCAAACACCACGCCCAAAGGCTCAAACCTTACCTGACTCAAACTCGCCTGCGTCGCAATGGTTTTGTGGGCAAGCAGTTCGGGGGCAAGGCGGGCGTAATAGCGTATCAGCTCGATAGACTTGCCGATTTCGGCGCGGCATTCGTGCAGGCAGCGGCCGACTTCCTCACACACCATTTCCGCAAAACGCTCTTTCTCCGCCTCCAAACGGTCGGCAAACCGCCTCAGACGCGCGGCACGTTCGGTTACGCCCAGTTGCGCGAACGCCCCGCCGCGCATTTTCAAACCTGCCAGTTGCCGTTCAAACTCCGCATAATCTTGGGCGGGGCGGCGGTAAAGCGTTTCGCCCGTAAATACATTGACACTGTGAAACATCGAATCAACCTGCCAGTTGCGGGAATATCGTTTTCAGTCCCGACACAATAATCTCCACCGATACCGCCGCCAGCATCATACCCATAATGCGGTTTAAAATCGTCAGCCCCGTCGTGCCCAGCCGGCGGCTGACCTTCCCGGCAACGATTAAAATGGCATAACAAATCGCACTGACCACCAAACCGGCCGCGATAATCAGCGCGATGTCGCCGTATGTTTTAGCCGCCGATGCATAAATAATCACGGTTGAAATACCGCCCGGGCCGATGGTAATCGGTATGGCGATGGGCACGACGGCAATCGCTCCGGCATTGCGGGCGGGGCGCGCCTGCCCCGTTTCCGGCTGCGCGCCGAGATTCTGCTTGGCGGGATTGTCGTTGCCGTTCATCATCGAAATGGCAATCAGCAACACCAAAATTCCGCCGCCGACCTGAAACGAACCGACGCTGATGCCCAAAACCTTCAGCAGCGTACCGCCGATCAGCGCAAATACCGCAATCACGGCAAACACGGCAACGGCGGCCGTCCGCGCGACCTTCCTGCGCTCCTTCGTACTGTGCCCGTTGGTCAGGTCAAGGTAAAGCGACAACGCGCTAAACGGATTAATCAGCACCAAAAAAGCCACAATCAGCTTGCCGATTTCCACACCCAATCCCATTATTCCCCTCCTTCAAACCCGTGCGGCAGGCATTCGATGCCGCAAATTGCCGCTACAACAGATTTTTCCGTTATAATTAAAAATTCAAGCAATACGCCCCATCATACCCGAACGACGGTATCTTTACCATCAGACAAGGATGCTTTTCATGGCACTGACACTTGCCGACGTAGACAAAATCGCCCGACTCTCCCGACTGCACCTGACTGCGGCAGAAAAAGAAAAATCGCTTCAAGAATTAAACGACATTTTCGCTATGGTCGAACAGATGCAAACCATTAACACAGACGGCATCGAACCGATGGCGCACCCGCACGAAGCCGCCCTGCGCCTGCGTGAAGACGAAGTAACCGAAACCGACCGCGCCGCCGAATATCAGGCGGTCGCACCGGAAGTACGCAACCGTCTGTACATCGTACCGCAAGTTATCGAAGAATAATCCGAATATGCTTCAGACGGCATCAGAAAAAATACCGCCTGAAACCCTTTAGGGATGGAAGATTTATGACACAATACACATTGAAACAGGCAAGCGTCCTGTTGCAGTCCAAACAGATTTCCGCCGTCGAACTGGCAAACGAATACCTCGCCGCCATTGCCGAAAAAAATCCCGCCCTTAACGGCTATATCACTATCGACCAAGATAAAACCCTCGCAGAAGCCCGTGCCGCCGACGAACGCATCGCGCAGGGCAACGCCTCCGCGCTTACCGGCGTACCCGTCGCCTACAAAGACATTTTCTGCCAAACCGGCTGGCGCAGCGCGTGCGCTTCTAAAATGCTCGACAACTTCATCTCCCCCTACACCGCCACCGTTGTCCAAAACCTGCTCGACGAAGGCATGGTAACGCTCGGCCGCACCAATATGGACGAGTTCGCTATGGGTTCGACCAATGAAAACTCATTCTACGGCGCGGCCAAAAACCCGTGGAATCACGAACACGTCCCCGGCGGTTCGTCAGGGGGTTCAGCAGCCGTCGTTGCCGCACGCCTTGCCCCTGCCGCACTCGGTTCGGATACCGGCGGCTCCATCCGCCAACCCGCATCGCACTGCGGCATTACCGGCATCAAACCCACATACGGCACGGTTTCCCGCTTCGGTATGGTCGCCTACGCCTCCAGCTTCGACCAGGCCGGCCCGATGGCGCAAACTGCCGAAGACTGCGCGATTCTGTTAAACGCGATGGCAGGTTTCGACCCCAAAGATTCCACCAGCCTCGAGCGCGAAAAAGAAGACTACACCCGCGATTTGAACCAACCGCTCAAAGGTTTGAAAATCGGCCTGCCCAAAGAATACTTCAGCGAAGGCAACAGACCCGATGTTCAGACGGCATTGCAAAACACCATTGATTTGCTGAAAGCCCAAGGCGCGGAATTGGTCGAAGTTTCCCTGCCGCAAACCAAGCTGTCCATCCCCGCCTACTACGTCCTCGCCTCCGCAGAAGCCAGTACCAACCTTTCACGTTACGACGGCGTGCGCTACGGACACCGCGCCGCCCAATTCAGCGATTTGGAAGAAATGTACGGCAAAACCCGCGCCGAAGGTTTCGGCAGCGAAGTCAAACGCCGTATCATGATCGGCACTTATGTACTGTCGCACGGCTACTACGATGCCTACTATCTCAAAGCCCAAAAACTGCGCCGCCTTGTTGCCGATGATTTTCAGACGGCATTTGCACGGTGCGACCTCATCCTCGCGCCGACCGCACCCACTGCCGCCCCCAAAATCGGAGCGGATGCTTCGCCGGTTGAAACCTACTTGAGCGATATCTATACCATCGCCGTCAACCTCGCAGGACTGCCCGCATTGACCCTGCCCGCAGGCTTCAGCGGCGGCGGACTGCCCATCGGTGTACAGCTTATCGGCAACTACTTCGCCGAAGCCAAAATCCTCGGTGCGGCGCATCAAATCCAACTCAACAGCGATTGGCACGGCAAACGACCCGAATGAAGCAGAACCGCACCTTTACCTTCCCCGATTTTCGCACCGTTTACAGCTATGCCCCTTTATATCGGCTGCAACATTTAAAATACACATTGCGAAAATTTTTCGGAAAAAAAGAAATTTACGCCTTCGAGCAGTTTGTCAACGCCTCCCCTATCCGTCAGGGGCTGTTCCTCCACTGCCCGCAGGATGCTTATCCGCTGCTGCGCGAATTTGTTGACAGGCGTTTTAACTGCAAACGCCGTTTAGATGCGATGACGGCAGATTTTCTCATGGCGGAAAAACTGTTCGGCACAGACATTCTGCACCAAATGGAAGACTACCGCTTCCATCTGGTCTTGGCGCACCTTTCAGACGGCATCAGCTTGTGGCTCAACCGCAACGACAACTGCGTCGAAGAAGGCGCGTGGTCTTTATCTTTGCGCGATGAAGCAAACAACCGGCTGTATATGGCGACCTTCGCCTTTGTCGGCACACACCTGCTGGCAGCCTCCGTACAAGGGCCGGCGGGTGAAGAAGCCAAAGACACCGTCCGCCGCATAACCAAACAACTTCACGGCTTGCGTCCCCAACAACTGATGGTAACCGCACTGCAATATTTCGCCGCCGTACTCGGCTTGGACGGCGCGATAGGCATTGCACAAAAACATCAGGTCAAATTACGCTGGAAACTTAAAAAGCGCGTCAAAATGAATTACGACGCATTCTGGCAGGAATACGGCGCAAGTTTGGAGCGGGACGGCTACTGGCATCTCCCCCAAACCCCCGCCCGCAAAGACCTTGCCGACATCGAAAGCAAAAAACGCTCGATGTACCGCAAGCGTTACCAAATGCTGGATGAGATGGTTGCGGAAATGACCGCCTGTTTCAACAAGGGGCAGGACGCGCTTCAGACGGCATCCGGACAGGAAGCCGGCCCGTCGAACCGTCCATCGAATTGATATGTTAAAGAAAGAAGCTCTTATGACCTGGGAAACCGTAATCGGCTTGGAAATCCACGTCCAATTAAACACCAAATCCAAAATCTTCAGCGGCGCATCGGCCGCATTCGGCGCAGAACCCAACGCGCACGCCAGCGTGGTGGAATGTGCTTTGCCGGGCGTACTGCCGGTAATGAACCGAGAAGTCGTTGAAAAAGCCATCAAATTGGGTTTGGCTTTGGATGCGAAAATCAACCGGAAAAACGTGTTCGACCGTAAAAACTACTTCTATCCCGACTTGCCCAAAGGCTATCAAATCAGCCAGTTGGATTTGCCGATTGTCGAACACGGCAAATTGGAAATCGTGGTCGGTGACGATGTGAAAACCATCAACGTAACCCGCGCCCATATGGAGGAAGACGCAGGCAAGTCCGTGCATGAAGGCTTGAACGGCACGACCGGTATCGATTTGAACCGCGCCGGCACGCCTTTATTGGAAGTCGTATCCGAACCGGAATTGCGTTCCGCCGCCGAAGCCGTTGCCTACGCCAAAGCCTTGCACAGCTTGGTAACCTGGCTGGACATTTGCGACGGCAATATGGCGGAAGGCTCGTTCCGCGTCGATGCCAACGTATCCGTTCGCCCGAAAGGCCAAGCAGAGTTCGGCACACGCCGCGAGATTAAAAACCTCAATTCCTTCCGTTTCTTGGAGCAGGCGATTAATTATGAAGTGGAAGCTCAAATCGAGATTTTGGAAGACGGCGGCAAAGTACAGCAGGCGACGATGCTGTTTGATCCTGAAAAAGGCGAAACCCGCGTAATGCGCCTGAAAGAAGATGCGCACGACTACCGCTACTTCCCCGACCCTGATTTGCTGCCCGTCATCATTTCAGACGCCCAAATGCAAAAAGCCAAAGCAGAAATGCCCGAGCTGCCGAAAGAAATGGCAGCGCGTTTCGTGGCGGATTACGGCGTGTCCGAATACGACGCGCGCCTGCTGACCGCAAGCCGCGCACAGGCCGCCTATTTTGAAGAAGCCGCCAAAGCAAGCGGACAAGGCAAGCCGACTGCCAACTGGATGAACGGCGAACTCGCCGCCACGCTGAACAAAGAAGGCATGGAACTTGCCGACAGCCCGATTACCGCTCCGCGCCTCGCCGCGCTGGTAGGCAAAATCGCCGACGGCACATTAAGCAGCAAGTTAGCGAAAAAAGCCTTTGAAGCCATGTGGGCAGAACCCGAAGCCACCATTGCCGAAATCATTGAAAAACACGGTTTGCAACAGATGACCGATACCGGCGCGATTGAAGCCATGGTGGACGAAGTGCTGGCCAACAACGCCAAAGCCGTGGAACAGTTTAAATCCGGCAACGAAAAAGCCCTGAATGCGATTGTGGGGCAAGTGATGAAGGCCAGCAAAGGCAAGGCCAATCCCGCGCAGGTTCAAGAGCTGATCAAAGCCAAACTTGCCTGATAAGCAAGATGCCGTCTGAAACCCAGATCCGACGTTCAGACGGCACTTTCACAGTCTGACCACATTAAAACAGCATAAAAAACAATATTCCATGAACCACGCCATTACACTGCCCGACCAAACCACCTTTGTCGCCAACGACGGAGAAACCGTTTTGGCCGCTGCCGCCCGTCAAAACCTCAATCTGCCCCATTCCTGCAAAAACGGTGTCTGCGGGCAATGCAAAGCCGAACTGGTCAGCGGCGATATTCAAATGGGCGGACACTCCGAACAGGCTTTATCCGAAGCAGAAAAAGCGCAAGGCAAGATTTTGATGTGCCGCACCACCGCGCAAAGCGACATCAGCCTCAACATCCCCGGCTACAACCCCAACGCCCTCCCCGTCCGCACCATGCCAGCACGCATCGAAAGTATGGTTTTCAAACACGATGTCGCCCTCTTGAAACTTGCCCTGCCCAAAGCCCCGCCGTTTGCCTTCTATGCCGGGCAATACATTGATTTACTGCTGCCGGGCAACGTCAGCCGCAGCTACTCCATCGCCAATTCGCCCGACCAAGAAGGCATTTTGGAACTGCACATCCGCAGGCGCGAAAACGGTATCTGCTCGGAAATGATTTTCGGCAGCGAACCCAAAGTCAAAGAAAAAGGCATCGTCCGCGTTAAAGGCCCGCTCGGTTCGTTTACCTTGCAGGAAGATAGCGGCAAACCCGTCATCCTGCTGGCAACCGGCACAGGCTACGCCCCCATCCGCAGCATCCTGCTCGACCTTATCCGCCAAGACAGCAACCGCGCCGTCCATCTTTACTGGGGTGCGCGTCATCAAGATGATTTGTATGCCCTCGAAGAAGCACAAGGGTTGGCAGACCGTCTGAAAAACGCCCGCTTCACCCCCGTATTGTCCCGCCCCGGAGAGGACTGGCAAGGAAGAAAAGGGCACGTACAAGACATCGCGGCACAAGACCATCCCGACCTGTCGGAATACGAAGTATTTGCCTGCGGCTCTCCGGCTATGACCGAACAAGCAAAGAATCTGTTTGTGCAACAGCATAAGCTGCCGGAAAACTTGTTTTTCTCCGACGCATTCACGCCGTCCTCATCATAATTCCCCGGTATAGTAAAAGGCAGTAATTATGCAAAAAAAATAATACTTTCTTTAAAAGAAAAAATAGAGGGTATAGGTAATAATGTAGATCATATCTTACTCGCAACTTTAATTCTTAAATGGTTACATGATTATCCTAGTTTAGAGAAAGAATTTTTAGATCACCATTCAAATATTTCTAAATTTATGAATATAGAAATTTTAGATATCCCTAATTATCCGATAAAAAAATCACTAATTAGTTTTTACGATTTAAAAGCTCTTAAACGGCAAATAGATATTTCCATGCAAAGAAATAATTCATATATTTATCAATCGCTACAAAATTTTTTAGAGAATTTATTTATTATTCAAGAACCAGATATGGAATGTAATATTTGCCATGGCACCTATGGTTTTGATTTATGGAAGGAAATCGAGACTAATAGATTAGTTTATTGCTGCAAAACATGTGCATTCTCAGAATATGTTAATGGGGAATTTAGAAATAATGAAAATCACCTTACCATTCCAACAAATGATGATTTGAGTTTATTGAATACATAATTAATAGAATAAGTTATAGAAAACCATGTTTACATTTTTCATCATGAGAAGCTTATGACTGAATTAAATCTTGTTTTAGATAACCTCAAAAGAGGATTCAGGCTTTCCGTTCGGAACACAAAAAACTTCCCGTCCGTATTTTCCCCATAAAAAATGCCGTCTGAAGCCCGATTCCGGTTTTCAGACGGCATATGTTTTTTCCTGTTCAAGGCGACAGCCGCTCGCGTATCCAGCCGCCATCCAGCAAACGGTATTGGATGCGGTCGTGCAGCCTGCTCGGCCTGCCCTGCCAAAACTCAAGCAAATCGGGAATCACAATATAGCCGCCCCAATGCGGCGGACGGGGAACGTGCAGAGGATGTTTGAGTCCGACCGCCGCCGCCTTTGCCACCAATACCGCCTTGTTCGGAATTACCTCGCTCTGCGCGCTTGCCCACGCACCCAAACGGCTCTGATACGGGCGGCTCTCAAAATATTCGTCCGACAACTTCTCCGCCAGCCTTTCAACACGCCCTTCCACGCGCACCTGACGCTCCAGCTCCGGCCAGAAAAACGTCATCGCCGCAAATGGATGAGCATCCAGCGAACGCCCCTTGCGGCTGTGATAATTCGTAAAGAAAACAAAACCTTCAGAATTAACTTCCTTCAGCAGCACCATACGGCTGTTGGGTCTGCCGCGTCCGTCGACCGCCGCCACATTGACCGCCGTCGGCTCGTTGACCTGTGCGCGTACCGCCTCCTCCAACCACCGCTCAAACTGCTCGATCGGATTGTCGGCGCAATCGCCTTCCGACAATTCCCGTTTGCTGTAATCTTCCCGAATATTGTGCAAATCCATTTACCGCTCCTCTTAATAGTGGATTAACAAAAACCAATACGGCGTTGCCTCGCCTTGCCGTACTATCTGTACTGTCTGCGGCTTCGTCGCCTTGTCCTGATTTTTGTTAATCCACTATATCATTTGAAAGATTCTACCCCCGCACACAAACCGATTTCAACCGTTGCACAAACTTTGTCCCAAAAGCCGCAGCGACGATTTCATCCGCAAACACGCCGCATCAGGTACAATAGCGAACCGTCCGACCGAGGGCGGCATTTTATCAACCCATCCTGCCGCACACGCCGCAGAAGAACCGCCTTATCAGGCGAGTTAGGAAAAATGATGTCCAAACAGCCCACCAGCAAACGCCAATGGCGCGACGGCGCAGCCCCGTCTGCCAAGAAAACCGCCAAACCTTCCAAAAGCAAAGCCCGTCCCAAAAACGAAACGGGCAAAACCGCATCCCAACCTTACGGACAAAAAGCTTCAGACGGCATCAAGCCACAAAACGCCCCCAAACAGCGCGCCGCCAAAGCCAAAAAACTCGTCGTCCGCAATCCCAACCAAAAAATTATGGAACACGCACGCGATTTGAAAGAACGCCGCAGCGACCTATCGCGCATGGAACCCGAACGCCTGCAAAAAGTGCTCGCCGCGTCCGGCGTCGGCTCGCGCCGCGAAATGGAAGAATGGATCAACAACGGCTGGGTAACGGTCAACGGCAAAACCGCGCAACTGGGCGACAAAGTCACCCCCGACGACCACGTTACCGTCAAAGGCAGCATCATCAAGCTCAAATGGGCGGACCGCCTACCGCGCATCATCCTGTATTACAAACAAGAAGGCGAAATCGTTTCCCGCGACGATCCGCAAGGCCGCGTCAGCATTTTCGACCGTCTGCCGCAGGCCGCCAGCAGCCGCTGGGTCGCCATCGGACGCTTGGACATCAACACCAGCGGCCTTCTGATCCTCACCACCTCCGGCGAACTCGTCCAACGTTTCGCCCACCCCAGCTTCGAAGTTGAACGCGAATACGCCGTGCGCGTACTGGGCGGACTGACCACCGAACAAATGCGCAGCCTCACCGAAGAAGGCGTGATGCTCGAAGACGGCTTGGCAAAAGTCGAACGCATCTACGAACAAGGCGGCGAAGGCGCGAACAAATGGTACAACGTCGTAATTAAAGAAGGCCGCAACCGCGAAGTGCGCCGCATATTCGAAAGCCAAGGCCTCACCGTCAGCCGCCTCGTGCGCGTCGGCTTCGGCCCCATCGGACTGCCCAACCGCCTCAAACGCGGACAGTTCTACGAACTCAACCCCGCCGAAGTCGCCAACATCCTCAAATGGGCGGAAATGCTGCTGCCGGGAGAATACCGCCGCAAAAAAGCCTAAACCCACCAAAACACAAAAATGCCGTCTGAAACATCTGCTGTTTCAGACGGCATTTTATTCGGGCGTTTTCAGGAGAAAAGGTCGAGTGCTTTGACAAAGACCATCACCACGCCGTAGGTGAGTGGTATGACGGCCAATGCCCAACGCCACCAGACCGATATGCCGCCGCCGGAAACTTTTTCGCCCACAAGGTAAGCGTCGGATATGGCGGTTTCGTCATCGGGGTTGCCGCTGCGTGCGGCGGTTTTGATGTCTTTTTCGTGGTGTTTTTCGTGTACGGATTTGACGGCGAGGTTGCACAACAAACCGATAATCAGCAGGCCCGCCATGATGTACATGGTTACGCTGTATGCCTGTGCCGCCGGTATGCCGCTGTCGATTTGGCTTTGGCGTATGTAATTGACCAGTACCGGGCCGATGACGGCGGCGGTTGACCAGGCCAGCAGGATGCGCCCGTGAATCGCGCCGACCTGATAGGTGCCGAACAGGTCTTTCAGGTAGGCGGGAATGGCGGCAAATCCGCCGCCGTACATGGAAATAATCACGCAAAAGCCGATGATGAACAGGGCTTTGCTGCCGCCTTCGCCGATGGAGGGAACGGCGAAATACAGCAGCGAACCGAGTACGAAGAAGATGGTGTAGGTGTTTTTGCGTCCGATTTTGTCGGAAACGCTCGACCACAAAAAGCGTCCGCCCATGTTAAACAGGCTAAGGAGGCTGACGAAGCCTGCCGCCGCACCTGCGCCGACTGCCGCATGCCTGCCTGCGGAGGTTTCGGAAAAGAGTTCCTGAATCATCACAGATGCCTGACCCAATACGCCGATGCCGGCGGTTACGTTCAGGCACAATACCCAGAACAACAGCCAAAACTGCGGCGTTTTCATGGCTTGGGACACGTTGACATGATTGCTGCTGACCAGCTTGTTTTGCGTTTTCGGCGCGGTATAGCCTTCAGGTTTCCAGCCGTCGGCAGGTACGCGGATGGTAAACGCGCCGAACATCATCAGTGCGAGGTAAAGCAGACCCAATACGGCGAAGGTTTCGGCAACCCCGACCGAAGCGGCGTTTGAAAAGGCGTTCATCAGTGATACGGAAAGCGGCGAGGCCAGCATTGCACCGCCGCCGAAACCCATAATCGCCAAACCGGTCGCCATACCCGGCTTGTCGGGAAACCATTTCATCAGTGTGGAAACCGGCCCGATGTAGCCTAAGCCTAAGCCTACGCCGCCGATGACGCCGTTGCCCAAATAAAGCAGGAAGAGGTTGTGCGTACTCACGCCGAATGCGGATACGAAGAAGCCCAGGCTGAAACAGCAGGCGGCGGCAAATATGGCTTTGCGCGGCCCTACCCGTTCCATCCATGTGCCGAACAGGGCGGCCGACGCGCCCAGCATCGCGAGTGCGATACTGAAAATCCAACCTACGGTCGTCAGCTTCCAATCTCCGGCCGCCGATTCGGTTATGCCGATAAGTTTGGTCAGCGGTGCGTTGAATACGGAATAGGCGTAAATCTGCCCAATGGCAAGGTGCACCGCCAATGCTGCGGGCGGTACGAGCCAACGGTTGAAACCCGGCTTGGCAATGCTTGCCTCACGGTCTAAAAACTTCATAACATCCTCTTTCTGTCAGTTGAAAAATAAAATTTCATTTGCTCAATGAAAACTTATTGAAAATTATAAAAAATATCGGGTCGGGTTTTTATCCGCCCCAAGATGCGCCGTCTGAAACATTTCGGGTGTACGGAGAGGTTTCTGTTTTTTCCGACAAATTCCTGCGGCTTTTCGCTTCCGGATTCCCGCTTTTGCGGGAATGACGAATTAAAGATTATCTTAAGGTCAAGGGACTAGATTCCCGCTTTCGCGGGAATGACGGCGGCGGGTTGCTGTTTTTTGTTTATAAATTTCTGTAACTTTGAATTTCAGCCATCTTCAATAAATTATAGTGGATTAACAAAAACCAGTACGGCGTTGCCTCGCCTTAGCTCAAAGAGAACGATTCTCTAAGGTGCTGAAGCACCAAGTGAATCGGTTCCGTACTATTTGTACTGTCTGCGGCTTCGTCGCCTTGTCCTGATTTTTGTTAATCCACTATATCGAAACGTATCAATCGTCATTCCCGCGCAGGCGGGAATCCATCCACTTCGTTCGATTTCGTTTTTTTAAGTTTCGAGTAACTTCTGACTCGTCATTCCCGCGCAGGCGGGAATCCATCCACTTCGTTCGATTTCGTTTTTTTAAGTTTCGAGTAACTT
>NZ_CAUJNZ010000012.1:0-55219 GCF_963392925.1 Neisseria polysaccharea | reverse complement strand
GCCCCCCCCCCCCCCCCCCCCCCCCGGCACAGGCGGCAAGGGCGGCGGCAAGCGGCAGTAAGGACAGGGCTTTGTATTTCATCGCATACTCAATCTTGATGATGTGTTAAGAATAGTTTTGATTATCAGTTTAAATGTTATATGATGTCAACTGTTTTATGGGGCGGAGCGGAAATCGGACGTGCCTGCGTTTGTCTGCCGTGTTTCTGCCTTTGTTTTTTATAGCGGATTGACAAAAACCGGTACGGCGTTGCCTCGCCTCAGCTCAAAGAGAACGATTCTCTAAGGTGCTCAAGCACCAAGTGAATCGGTTCCGTACTGTTTGTACTGTCTGCGGCTTCGTCGCCTTGTCCTGATTTTTGTTAATCCGCTATGTAGTTGGTTAAAATAAAACTAAGCCAAGGAAGCACTGCCGTCATTCCCGCGCAGGCGGGAATCCAGCCCCGTCGGTGCGGAAACTTATCGGATAAAACGGTTTCTTCAGATTTTACGTTCTGGATTCCCACTTTCGTGGGAATGACGGGATGTAGGTTCGTAGGAATGACGCGGTGCAGGTTTCCGTGCGGATGGATTCGTCATTCCCGCGCAGGCGGGAATCTAGACCTTAGAAGAACAGCAATATTCAAAGATTATCTGAAAGTCCGAGATTCTAGATTCCCGCTTTCGCGGGAATGACGAAAAGTTGCGGGAATGACGGTTCGGGCATTCCTTAAATCACCCGTGTATCGCTGTAAATCTTAGAGATGGCGGAATATAGCGGATGAACAAAAACCGGTACGGCGTTGCCTCGCCTTAGCTCAAAGAGAACGATTCTCTAAGGTGCTGAAGCACCAAGTGAATCGGTTTCGTACTGTTTGTACTGTCTGCGGCTTCGTCGCCTTGTCCTGATTTTTGTTAATCCGCTATAAATGTGAAATCCGCCCTTTGAAAATCGGGCGGCGGTTTTTTGCCTGCCCGCTTTCAGACGGCAAAGCCGGTTTTCACGGGTTTCTGCCTGTTTTTCGGATAGTTTGACGTGCTTCGGCGGCGTGTTTGCCGGAAAGGTAAATGACAGGGTATGTTGTATTTCAGATACGGCTTTTTGGTTGTTTGGTGTGCGGCAGGTGTTTCTGCCGCCTATGGGGCGGATGCGCCCGCGATTTTGGATGACAAGGCATTGTTGCAGGTGCAGCGGTCGGTGTCGGATAAGTGGGCGGAATCGGATTGGAAAGTTGAAAATGATGCCCCGCGCGTGGTTGACGGAGATTTTTTGTTGGCGCATCCGAAAATGTTGGAACATAGTTTGCGCGACGCGCTCAACGGCAATCAGGCGGATTTGATTGCTTCGTTGGCGGATTTGTATGCCAAGCTGCCGGATTATGACGCGGTTTTGTACGGCAGGGCGCGGGCTTTGCTGGCGAAATTGGCGGGAAGGCCGGCGGAGGCGGTGGCGCGCTATCGGGCGTTGCACAGGGATAATGCGGCAGACGAGCGGATTTTGCTGGATTTGGCGGCGGCGGAGTTTGACGATTTCCGGCTGAAGTCGGCAGAAAGGCATTTTGCGGAGGCGGCAAAATTGGATTTGCCGGTGCCGGTTTTGGAAAATGTGGGGCGTTTCCGGAAAAAAACGGAGGGGCTGACGGGCTGGCGTTTTTCGGGCGGCATCAGCCCGGCGGTCAATAGAAATGCCAATAATGCCGCGCCGCAGTATTGCCGGCAAAACGGAAGCGGGCAGATATGCAGTGTCAGCAGGGCGGAACGGGCGGCAGGGTTGAATTATGAAATCGAGGCGGAAAAGCTGACGGCGTTGGCGGATAATCATTATTTGTTGTTCCGTTCCAATATCGGCGGCACGAGCTATTATTTCAGCCGCAAATCGGCTTATGACGATGCTTTCGGCAGGGCGTATTTGGGTTGGCAGTATAAAAATGTGCGGCAGACGGTGGGGGTTTTGCCGTTTTATCAGGTGCAGTTGTCGGGCAGCGACGGCTTTGATGCGAAAACAAAACGGGTAAACAACCGCCGGCTTGCGCCGTATATGCTGGCGCACGGGGCGGGTGTGCAGTTGGCGCATTCTTACCGCCCAAACCCGGGATGGCAATTTTCGGTCGCGCTGGAACATTACCGCCAACGCTACCGCGAACAGGATAGGGCGGAATACAATAACGGCAGGCAGGACGGGTTTTATGTTTCGTCGGCAAAACGTTTGGGCGAATCGGCAACTGTGTTCGGCGGCTGGCAGTTTGTGCGGTTTGTGCCGAAACGCGAAACGGTGGGCGGCGCGGTCAACAATGCCGCCTACCGCCGCAACGCCGTCCATATCGGTTGGGCGCAGGAGTGGCGGCAGTTGGGCGGTTTGAACAGCCGGATTGCCGCGTCTTACGCCCACCGCAACTACAAAGGCATTGCGGCATTTTCGACGGAGGCGCAGCGTAACCGCGAATGGAATGTCTCGCTGGCTTTGAGCCACGACAAGTTGTCGTACAAAGGTATCGTGCCCGCGTTGAATTATCGTTTCGGCAGGACGGAAAGCAATGTGCCGTATGCGAAACGCCGCAACAGCGAGGTGTTTGTGTCGGCGGATTGGCGGTTTTGAATGGTGGGATAATGCCGTCCGAACCTTGTGAAAACAGGTTCGGACGGCATTTTTGCGCGTTCAGGCAAGGGCGGCGGCAAATACGCCGCGCAGGGCGTTGGAGAGGCGGATTTCTTCGGCTTCTTGCAGTGTTTTTTGTGTGATGTGTGTTTCAATCACTTGATTTGTGTGCAAATATTTTTTCGGTTCGTCCAATACGGCTTGGCGCATCACGCCGTTTAAAATGTCCAAATCTAAAGAGGGCGTGAGCCATTGTCCGCGATGTTTGACGAACACGTTGCTTCTGCCGCCTTCGAGCAGGATGCCGTCCGAATTGAAAAACAGGCTGTCGAACGCGCCTTGTGTTTCGGCGGTTTGCCACGCTTGGTCGAAGAGGGCGCGGTGTGTGGTTTTGAAGCGGCGCAGGTAGTTTTGTGCGGGCAGGATGGTCGGCGAAATGATGACGCGCTGTTTGTCGGTCAGACGGTTTAAAACGGCGCGGGACAGGCTGATGCCGTCTGAAGCGAGCAGGGCTTTGATGCGGAACGCGCCGTCGGGCAAGTCGGCGATGTATTGTTTGATTTGATTTTCGCAGCCGTCGGGCAGGGGCAGGTTGAGGGCGCGCGCGGCGGCTTTCAGACGGCATAGGTGGCGGTCGAGCAGGGCGCATTGCCTGTTTTCCGCGCGCAGGGTTTCAAAAATGCCGAAATCGGGGCGCAGTTCGTTGAGGAATCGGGCTTTCCAGCCGCATTCGCGATATTCGGCAGCGGGGTCGCTGTCGATGACGATGCCGGAACCGACACCGTACACGCCCCGATACGGCGGATTGGAGTCAAACGGATACGGCGTTGCCCCGCCTTGCCCTGCCGTTCGGGCTTGCGCGTTTGAATCCGGACCGCCGATGCCTGAAACAATGCCGTCTGAAGCCGGGTTTGAAGCGGGTTTGAGCGACAGGGTGCGGATAACGACGTTGAATATGCCTTCAAACCCCAAGCCGCCGGAACACGGGTTCAAATAGCCGATGCTGCCCGTATAAAGTCCGCGTGCTTCGGTTTCGAGTGTTTCGATAATCTGCATACTCATTTTTTTGGGCGCGCCGGTGATGCTGCCGCAGGGGAAGGCGGCGCGGAGGATGTCGGCGAACGAGGTGTGCGGCAGGGCTTGCGCTTGGATGGTGCTGGTCATCTGCCAAACGCTGCCGAAACGCGATACTTTAAACGGTTCGGGTACGCATACTGTGCCGGTTTGGGCGATTTTGCCGAGGTCGTTGCGCAGCAAATCGACAATCATCACGTTTTCGGCGCGGTTTTTCGGGTCTGCTTGCAACTCGGCGGCGCGGCGTTCGTCTTGTCCGTCGTTCAAAATCGGCGCGGTGCCTTTCATCGGTTCGGTGGCGACGATGCCGTCTGAAGCGATGTTGAGGAAGAGTTCGGGCGAGAAACACAGCGTCCACGCGGATTGCCCCTCCGCATCGGGCAGGTGGGACAAGACGGCATAGGGGACGGGCTGGCGCAGGCGTTGGTAAAGTTTGACGGGATTGCCGTAGGCTTGCAGGTGCAGGCGGGTGGTGTAGTTGATTTGATAGGTGTCGCCGCGCCGGATGGCTTCGTGGATTTGGCGGATATGGTCGAGGTAATCGGCTTCGGATACGGAGGATTGCGGCGTGGAAATGCCGGCGGGGAGGCCGTCTGAATGTTGGGCAAGCCAGCTTTCGGCATCGATGTCGGCGCAGTCGGCAAACCAGTGCAGGGCAAGATTGCCGCCGCGCTCGGACTCAACCCCCGTCAGCGGCAAACCGAATCCGTAGTCTGCAAACAACACGGCATGCAGCCCTTTTTGCCAGCCCTTTTGCAGCGTATCGTCCAGCAAATCCAGTTCCTTATAATGGAAAAAACGGCTTTCCACATGATTTTGACAGAGTTTTGCGCGGCCGCTTACGGCATCGTCAAACAGGGTGAAATAGGACATAGCAATCCGGGGCAAATGTTTTGATTATACGCCCCTTTTACACGGATTTTCAGACGGCGGGGCAAATTCGGGCAAAATGTAATTTTATGTAGAGAAAGCGGGGGCGAAGGTGTAAAATTGTGAAAACAGATTTTGTTTTCCAACCTGAACACAACCAAGGAGGCCTTTATGGCAGACCACCAGCTGCAACCGTTTGAAAACGTAGAATTGGGCGAAAAGCAAGACCAGCTCCAAGTATTTGAAAAAGCTGTTTTGGAACACGAAGGCAAAGGTTCTGCCGAAGATTCCGGCACTGCCCCGCTGCCCGAAAACTACCCCTACCGCAAACGTATGCGCCGCGCCGCCTACGAAGCCGAAAAAGCCAAACTGCAAATCGAATTGCTGAAAGTGCAAAGCTGGGTCAAAGACTCCGGCCAGCGCATCGTCAGCCTGTTTGAAGGCCGCGACGCGGCAGGCAAGGGCGGCACGATCAAACGCTTTATGGAACATTTAAACCCGCGCGGCGCGCGCGTGGTCGCTTTGGAAAAACCGACTGATACCGAACGCGGACAATGGTATTTCCAACGCTACATCCAAAATCTGCCGACTGCGGGCGAAATGGTATTCTTCGACCGCTCGTGGTACAACCGCGCCGGCGTGGAACGCGTGATGGGCTTCTGCGAACCCAACGAATATATGCTCTTTATGCGCCAAACCCCCGAATTAGAGCGTATGCTCGTTGCCAGCGGCATCCATCTGTTTAAATTCTGGTTCTCCGTATCCCGTGAAGAACAACTACGCCGCTTCATCTCCCGCCGCGACGACCCCCTGAAACACTGGAAACTTTCCCCCGTGGATATCCAGTCGCTCGACCGCTGGGACGACTACACCGAAGCGAAAAACGCCATGTTCTTCCACACCCATACCGGCGACGCGCCTTGGGTCATCATCCGTTCCGACGACAAAAAACGCGCCCGTTTGAACTGTATCCGCTACTTCCTGCATCAGCTTGACTATCCGGGCAAAGACGTGAAAGCCATCGGCAAAGTGGACGAAAAAATCGTTCTTGTTCCCGATACGCGCTACAAAGACAAAAACATCGACCTCGGTCATGACTGATTGCCGGTGAAGCAATAAAAATGCCGTCTGAACCTGAAAACGGGTTCAGACGGCATTTTCTATCAGGGTTTTAAAGCGGCATTAAATGTCGGTTTCCAGATAAACGACTTGGGTTTGCAGATATTCTTCCAAACCGTGTTTGCCGTCCGCGCCGCCGATACCGGATTTTTTCCAACCGGCGTGGAAACCCTGCATCGCTTCAAAGTTTTCGCGGTTGATGTAGGTTTCGCCGAATTGCAGGCGGCGGGTGACGTAGAAGGCTTCGTTTAAATTAGTCGTATAAACAGAACTGGTCAGGCCAAACTCGCAATCGTTTGCCAAGGCGATGACTTGGTCGAGCGTGTCAAAAGCGGAAACGGGCAGCACGGGGCCGAAGGTTTCTTCTTTCATAATGTCCATACTGTTGTCGGTGTCGGTCAGCAGGGTCGGCTCGAAGAAATAGCCGCGTCCTTCGGCGCGTTTGCCGCCGCAAACCAATTTCGCACCTTGTTTGACGGCGCGTTCCACTTTTTCGGCAACGGCTTTGACGGCGCGCTCTTCAATCAGCGGGCCCATTTCCAACGCGCCTGCTTCGGCTTCGGCAGGGTTGCCGTAGCGTACGCCTTTCATCGCGGCGGTCATTTTTTCAATGAACGCGTCTTTCAGGCTGCTGTGGACATAAACGCGCTCGGCGCAGTTGCAGATTTGACCGGTGTTGCCGACGCGCGAAGCCAAGATGGATTTCACTGCCAAGTCCAAATCCGCGTCTTTCAAAACGATGGCAGGCGCTTTGCCGCCGAGTTCCAGCGAAACTTTGGTAATGTTGGCGGAAGCGGCTTCCATCACTTGGCGGCCTGCTTCGACGGAGCCGGTCAGGCTGACCATATCGACTTGCGGATGGGCAGACAAGGCATTACCGATTTCCGCACCCGGACCGTTCACCACGTTGAACACGCCTGCGGGCAATCCGACCGCATCGACGATTTCGGCGAAGATGTGGCAGTTGATCGGAGTTACGCTGCTGGGTTTGACGACGATAGTGTTGCCCGTTACCAAGGCGGGGCCCATTTTGCGGGCAATCAGGAAGAAGGGGAAGTTCCACGGCAAAATGCCGGCGATTACGCCCAGCGGACGTTTGAACAATAAAATATTTTCACGCGGGCGGTCGCTTTGGATGATTTCGCCTTCGTAACGGCGCGCCCATTCGGCCTGGTAATCGAGATAGTCGGCGGTAAACATGACTTCCACGCGTGCCAAGTCTTTGGTTTTGCCACCTTCGGCAACGATGGTGTCGGTCAGCTCGTCGGCACGTTCGCGTATGCCTTGGGCGATTTTGCGCAAATACGCGCCGCGTTCGACCGCAGGCAGACGTTCCCAAGCCGGTTGCGCCGCGCGTGCCGCCGCCACGGCTCGGTCAACGTCCGCTTTGCCGCCTTTGGGTTCGCGGGCGATGGTTTCTTCGGTGGACGGGTTCAATACGTCGCGCCATTCGCCGTTGAAATCGTTTTCAAAGCGTCCGTTGATGTACATGGCCAATTGTTTCATTTCGGGTTCTCCAGTTTTGTAGTCAGATGTAGTTTTAGTTTATTCCCAAATAAATTACCGTACAAGTTTCTTTACACGCGGATTTCGGGTTTGAAATCAAATGCGGCTTACCGGTTTTCTTTTTTGGTTTCCGCAGGCGTGCTGCCGAAATATTGCCTGAATGCCTGAGTAAAGCTGGAAACGTGGCGGTAGCCGCATAAATATGCGGTTTCGCCTATGCTTTTGCCCCCGTTTTGCAACAGATAGAGCGCGTGCTGCATTTGTTTGTGGTGCAGCCACTCGCTTGCGGTAATGCCGAAATGGTCGCGCATACGGCGTTGCAGCGTCCTTTCGCTGATGTTCAGCGCGTCTGTCAGCCGGTTGACTTGGTGTGCGCCGCCGGCAAACGCGGCATTCAGGGTGCGGCTGAAGTCTTCAGACGGCATAGCGTCTGCTTCCGCCGTTTCTCCTGCCGCCGTCCCAATGCCGTCTGAAACCGTGTCCCACAAATCCGACAGCAGCCGCAAAACGTCTGCCTCGCGGCGCAATGTTTCGCCCAAATGCCCTCTTGGGGCAGGTTGCAGGCAAGATGCCGCCAAGCCGCGCAGATTTGGGGACAAATCCCATATTCTGACCGGTTCGCGGTAAAGCAGGGGTGTAAAACCCGCATACTCCGGACGCAGCAGCCATTGCTCCATACCTTTAATTGTCATTTTGACCGTTTTGCCGCCGCGATAAAGATAGCGGCTGAACAGGACTTCTTCCCCGACTGAAATCAGGATGACCTTGCCGCCGTCCGCATCGATTTGGAAGCGGCTCCGGTTGATGCCGAAGTCCAAAGAGCCTTCCAGCAACAGCACGAACGACACATAAGGTTCGGCGAGGCGGCTGCTGCAAAAATCGCACCGTGCCGTTACCGTACCGCCGTGGATGGAAATGCCGTTGGACAAAGTATCGAAACGGTAGCCGCCTTCCACATAGCTGCCGCCGCCGCTTTTGACCAGATTGACGAACCGGCTGCTGTTCAAATGTTCTGCTTTTTCCATAGTTTTCTGATAAAGGTTATCATTTGAAAGATAACATTTTTCGCCACAGCAAACAATCCGCCGCCGACAACGGCATTTTCACAACACCTGCCGCCCGTATGCCGTCTGAAAATTGCCCATCTTCCCGATAAGCCTTAAAATGCACGCCGTCAAACCTACCGTCCGCCCGTACATGAGCCCATCCCCCTTTATCGAAATGAAAGACGTCGCCTTTGCGTATGGCGACCGCCCGATTCTGAACGACATCAATTTCAGTATTCCGCAAGGCAATTTTGCTGCCGTAATGGGCGGTTCGGGCAGCGGCAAAACCACGCTGATGCGACTGATTACAGGACAGATTCGTCCGCAGTCCGGGCAGGTTTTGATTGAAGGACGGGATTTGGCGGGCTTTTCGGCTGACGAGTTGTATGAACACCGCCGCCGTATGGGCGTATTGTTCCAACACGGCGCGCTGTTTACCGATTTGTCTGTATTTGACAATATTGCTTTTCCGATGCGCGAACTGACGCAGCTGCCGGAAGCGGTGATTCGAGATTTGGTTTTGTTGAAACTGAACGCGGTCGGTCTGCGCGGCGTGGAAAACCTGATGCCGTCCGAGTTGTCCGGTGGGATGTCGCGCCGCGTCGCGCTTGCCCGCACGATTGCGCTCGACCCTGAAATTATGTTGTACGACGAGCCGTTTACCGGCCTCGATCCGATTTCCTTGGGTGTGATTGCCCACTTGATCAGCCGCGTCAACAAGGCTTTGCGTTCGACCAGTATTATGGTAACGCACGACATTGAAAAATCTTTGGAAATCGTCGATCAGGTGATTTTCTTGGCGCACGGCGAAATTATGTTCTCCGGCTCACCGCAGGAAATGCGCGAACTGGATTCGCCTTGGGTGCGCCAGTTTGTCGGCGGGCTGGCAGACGGCCCCGTAGCATACCGTTATCCGGCGCAAACGTCGTTGCATCAGGACCTGTTGGGATAAATGAGTTGATGCCGTCTGAAACCGTTGAACTTTACATATAGAAATTTATGAATTTTATCCGTTCCGTCGGGGCAAAAACCCTCGGCTTTATTCAATCCCTCGGCAGTATTACGCTGTTTCTGCTGAACATTCTGGCGAAGTCCGGTACGGCTTTCGTCCGTCCGCGCCTGAGCGTGCGCCAAGTGTATTTTGCCGGCGTGCTGTCGGTGTTGATTGTTGCCGTTTCAGGGCTGTTTGTCGGCATGGTCTTGGGTTTGCAGGGCTATACGCAGCTGGCAAAATTCAAATCCGCCGATATTTTGGGCTATATGGTCGCGGCTTCGCTGTTGCGCGAGCTGGGTCCGGTATTGGCAGCGATTTTGTTTGCCAGCAGTGCGGGCGGTGCGATGACCAGCGAAATCGGTTTGATGAAAACGACCGAACAGCTCGAGGCGATGAACGTGATGGCGGTAAACCCTGTCGCCCGCGTGGTTGCGCCGCGCTTTTGGGCGGGCGTGTTTTCCATGCCGCTTTTGGCTTCGATTTTCAACGTGGCGGGCATTTTCGGCGCGTATTTGGTCGGTGTAACCTGGCTGGGCTTGGACAGCGGTATTTTCTGGTCGCAAATGCAGAACAACATCACGATACATTACGATGTAATCAACGGTCTGATTAAATCCGCTGCGTTCGGCATGGCGGTAACACTGATTGCCGTACATCAGGGCTTTCACTGCGTGCCGACTTCGGAAGGCATTTTGCGCGCCAGCACGCGCACGGTGGTTTCGTCCGCCCTGACGATTTTGGCGATTGACTTTGTGTTGACCGCGTGGATGTTTACAGATTAACAGGCCGTCTGAAAACGAAACAAAAAACATTTGAATATTCAAGGAACTTTAATGAAAAAGAATGTATTGGAATTTTGGGTCGGACTGTTTGTCCTGCTCGGCGTGGCGGCGGTTGCCTTTCTCGCTTTCCGCGTGGCGGGCGGCGCGGCGTTCGGCAATTCCGGCAAGACTTATACCGTATATGCCGATTTCAGCGACATCGGCGGTTTGAAGGCAAATGCGCCGATCAAATCCGCAGGCGTATTGGTCGGACGCGTTGGTTCCATCGAGCTTGACCCGAAATCCTATCAGGCGAAGGTCCGCCTCGATTTGGACAGCAAATATCAGTTCAGTAGCGACGTTTCTGCACAAATCCTGACTTCCGGCCTGTTGGGCGAACAATATATCGGCCTGCAACAAGGCGGCGACACCGAGAATCTTGCCGCAGGCGATACTATTTCCGTTACCAGCTCCGCCATGGTTCTGGAAAACCTAATCGGTAAATTCATGACCAGCTTCGCCGAGAAAAACGCGGCGGGCGGCGACGATACGGCAAAAGCCACCGAATAAACGTACACCATCATATTCAAACTAGGACACTTAATCATGAAAAAAACCTCTTTCATCAGCGCACTGAGCATCGGCATCTTGAGCATCAGCATGGCGGTTGCCGCCCCTGCCGACGCAGTAAACCAAATCCGTCAAAATGCCACTCAAGTATTGAGCATCTTAAAAAACGGCGATGCCAACACCGCCCGCCAAAAAGCCGAAGCATACGCAACCCCTTATTTCGATTTCCAACGCATGACCGCACTGGCGGTCGGCAACCCTTGGCGTACTGCGTCTGACACGCAAAAACAAGAGTTGACCAAAGAATTTCAAACCCTGCTGATCCGCACTTATTCCGGCACGATGCTGAAATTCAAAAACGCGACCGTCAACGTCAAAGACAATCCCATCGTCAATAAAGGCGGCAAGGAAATCGTCGTCCGCGCCGAAGTCGGCATCCCCGGTCAGAAGCCCGTCAATATGGACTTCACCACCTACCAAAGCGGCGGCAAATACCGTGCCTACAACGTCGCCATCGAAGGCGCGAGCCTGGTTACCGTGTACCGCAACCAATTCGGCGAAATCATCAAAGCGAAAGGCGTGGACGGACTGATTGCCGAGTTGAAGGCTAAAAACGGCAGCAAGTAATCCATAAGCCATGCCGCCAGTCTGAAGGCGGCATGGATTTTTTCCTACCGAACACTATGCATACAGAACTCAACAACGGAACACTGCACATCGGCGGCGACATCACTGTCAAAACCCTGACTAGGGACGCATTTGAGCGTTTCCGGCAACAATGCCGTCTGAAAGAAACCATTGCCGTCGATTTCGGCGGTGTCAAACGTGCCGATTCCGCCTGCGTGTCGCTGCTGCTCGAAGTGCTGCGCGGCTGCAAAGGCAGCGTCAGGCTGACCGGCATTCCCGAATCCGTGCGTGCGCTGTCCGAACTGTACGAAATCAAAGACTGGTTGAAATCATGAAAAAAACCGCCTACGCCGCCCTCCTGCTGATCGGGTTCGCTTCCGCCCCTGCATTTGCAGAAACCCGCCCCGCCGACCCGTATGAAGGCTACAACCGCGCCGTCAGCAGGTTTAACGACCGGGCCGACCGCTACATTTTTGCCCCTGCCGCGCGCGGCTACCGCAAAGTTGCGCCGAAACCCGTCCGCGCCGGCGTGTCCAATTTTTTTAACAACCTGCGCGACGTGGTCAGCTTCGGCAGCAATATCTTGCGCTTGGATATCAAACGCGCAAGCGAAGACCTTGTCCGTGTCGGCATCAACACCACTTTCGGTTTGGGCGGACTGATCGACATCGCCGGCGCGGGCGGCGTTCCCGACAATAAAAACACCTTGGGCGACACGTTTGCCTCGTGGGGATGGAAAAACAGCAATTATTTCGTGCTGCCCGTCTTAGGGCCGTCCACCGTCCGCGACGCGCTCGGCACGGGCATTACCTCCGTTTACCCGCCCAAGAATATCGTCTTCCGCACCCCCGCCGGGCGTTGGGGCACGGCTGCCGCCTCCGCCGTCAGTACGCGCGAAGGCCTGCTCGATTTGACCGACAGTCTGGACGAAGCCGCCATCGACAAATACAGCTACACGCGCGACCTCTATATGAAAGTCCGTGCGCGGCAGACCGGTGCAACACCTGCTGAAGGTACGGAAGATAACATCGACATCGACGAATTGGTCGAAAGTTCCGAAACCGGTGCGGCGGAAACTGCCGTTCAAGAAGATTCCGTATCCGAAACACAGGCAGAAGCAGCAGGGGAAGCCGAAACGCAACTTGGAACACAACCCTAAAGCCATGCCGTCTGAAAATCCGTGTTCAGACGGCATTCCCTTTCGTCGGAACGGACAGTCCGAAACCACAGATTGGGCTATAATCCCTTTTTTGCACATACCGCGCGACAGCAAAGGAAAAACCATGTACGAAGTCAACCGCAGCGTATTCGTCCTCATCCCCTTAGAACCCTTCTGGAACTGGCTGCAAACCCTGCCGGGCAACCACCTCGACGGACTGACCCTCGAAGACATCCAAGCCGATGCCAATTCCTACCTTGTCCGCCCGTGCGAAACTGCCGACGAAGTATGGGATGAAATCGAAGCGCGTTTCGAAGATATTTTCGCCGCCGAACTTGCCGACTGGTGCGAAGACGAGCGCGAGTGGCCCGCGCTCGATGCCGACATTTTCAACGAATGGTTCGACATCCAGCTTTCTACCGTCATCACCGACCTCGAACACGAACCGCTTGCCCGCGAAGCTTTCCAACCCATTAACCTGAACTGATGAAGCTGACCGTCCGCAATTACCATCTCGACGGTTACGGCCATGTCAACAATGCGCGCTACCTCGAATTCCTCGAGGAAGCGCGTTGGGCGTTTTTCGAGGAGCGCGGACTGCTGCATGAATTGTCAAACCTCATGCTCATTGTTGCCCGCATCGATATCCGTTACAGCCGCCCCGCCGTCGAAGGCGACGTATTGCAGTTTTCATGCCGTCTGAAAACCCCCGGCACGCGCCGTATCGTATTGACCCAAACCATTACGCTGCCGAACGGAAAAACTGCAGCCGAAGCCGATATCACCCTGATGCCGGTCAGCGCAAAAACACAGCGTACCGTCAGCCTCCCCGTTACACTCGCACACGCATTGGAAGACTTGTCCGAATGAAAAAAATACTCACTGCCGCCGCCGTCGTATTGGTCGGTATCCTTATTGCCGCCGTTCTGATTCCCGACAGCAAAACCGCTCCCGCATTTTCGCTGCCCGATATGAACGGCAAAACTGTTTCCAACGCCGACCTGCAAGGCAAAGTAACCCTGATTAATTTTTGGTTTCCCTCCTGTCCCGGTTGTGTGAGCGAAATGCCCAAAGTGATTAAAACGGCAAATGACTATAAAAACAAAAACTTCCAAGTCCTCGCCGTTGCACAACCTATCGATCCGATAGAAAGCGTCCGCCAATATGTCAAAGACTACGGTTTGCCGTTTACCGTCATGTATGATGCGGATAAAGCCGTCGGACAGGCGTTCGGCACACAGGTTTATCCAACTTCCGTCCTTATCGGCAAAAAAGGCGAAATCCTCAAAACCTATGTTGGCGAACCCGATTTCGGCAAACTCTACCAAGAAATCGATACCGCGCTAGCACAATAGCGATGCCGTCTGAAGCGCAAAAAAAGCAGGAACGATGTTCCTGTTTTTTTATAGTGGATTAACAAAAACCAGTACAGCGTTGCCTCGCCTTAGCTCAAAGAGAACGATTCTCTAAGGTGCTGAAGCACCAAGTAAATCATTTGTACTGTCTGCGGCTTCGTCGCCTTGTCCTGATTTTTGTTAATCCACTATAGATTATCCGCCTCGACACGTTCAGACGGCATTTAATCATCCAGCAGATTCTTTTTCACCACTGCCGGATTGCCTGCCGCCAAAGAGTAGGGCGGAATGTCTTTCGTTACTACGGAACCTGCACCGACAACCGAACCACGCCCGATGGTTACGCCAGCCATCACAATCACCCTGCGCCCCAGCCAGACATCGTCCTCCAACGTAATCGGACGGATTTCCGTGTAGCCCTCAAAACGTTTGTTTTCACGGTCAAACTTGTGGTTGCTTGAATAAAACAGACATTCCGGCCCCATCATCACATTCCTGCCGATTGTCAAACCACGGCAGATTTCACAGTTTACCCCGATACCGGAACCATCGCCCAAAACCGTATCCGGGAACACATAGGCACCGCGTTCGATATTGACCCCGCGTCCGATATGCGGAGAAACCTGCCGTGCCAGAAATACGCGTACGCTTTTGCCGATGATGCCGATGCCGCGCATATGAGACGGCGGCAATAGGGAACCGGCGAAGCGCAGCAGCAGGGAAAAAAACTTCACCCTCATAAAACCTCCTTCAGAGTAACCTTTTTGCATTTTATCGAATATACTCTTGACGTAACAACAGAAAATAGAGAGAATGTCGGACTTGTCTGTAGCATAGGTACATCCCCTATGCCCGCTTTTTTGAAAGGAAATCAAATGAAACAAGGTATTCACCCGAACTACCACGAAGTTAACGTTACCTGCTCCTGCGGCAACAAATTCGTAACCAAATCCGCGATGGAAAAAGAAAACTTCAATATCGAGGTTTGCTCCCTGTGCCACCCGTTCTACACCGGCACCCAAAAAATCGTCGATACCACCGGCCGCGTGGACAAATTTAACAACAAATTCGGCAACCTGTTCAAACGCTGATTGCCGCTTTGCAAGAATTAAGCCCTGCCATCATTTCGATGGCAGGGCTTTTTAATATTTGGCACACTGACTTCTTATCTATATAGTGGATTAACAAAAATCAGGACAAGGCGACGAAGCCGCAGACAGTACAGATAGTACGGAACCGATTCACTTGGTGCTTCAGCACCCTAAAGAATCGTTCTCTTTGAGCGAAGGCGAGGCAACGCCGTACTGGTTTTTGTTAATCCACTATATTTTGACGGGGTTGAAGTTGACATCTACAAAGTTTAATGTTTGAATACATTCAAAAATATATTTGAATGAGATGTTTTATGATTCAAAATGTTGTTACTTCAATAATCCTGTATTCTGGGACAGCCGTAGACTTACTTATTATCCTAATGTTATTTTTTGCCAAAAGAAAAAGCAGAAAAGACATCATTAACATCTATTTAGGACAATTTCTAGGCTCTGTTAGTCTGATATTGCTAAGTTTGCTTTTTGCATTTGTCTTAGATTATATTCCTAGTAAAGAGATTTTAGGTTTGCTCGGCTTTATTCCAATTTTCCTAGGCATCAAAGTTTTGCTTTTAGGAGATTCTGATGGAGAGTCTATTGCCAAAGAGGGTTTGCGCAAAGATAATAAAAACCTGATTTTTCTAGTCGCTATGATTACTTTTGCAAGTTGTGGCGCTGACAATATTGGTGTCTTTGTCCCATATTTTACTACCTTAAATTTAGCGAATTTAATAGTGGCTTTACTTACCTTTCTAGTCATGATTTATCTCTTGGTTTTTTCTGCCCAAAAATTGGCACAAGTCCCTTCTGTCGGAGAAACTTTGGAAAAATATAGCAGATGGTTTGTTGCCGTTGTTTATTTGGGATTGGGGATATATATCCTGATTGAAAACAACAGTTTTGATATGCTATGGACTGTGTCGGGTCAGGAAAAAATATTATGAAAAAGATAGTATCTGCAAAGACTGCCCCGTGCAGTCTTTTTTGTTGCCGGTCTTTTTTTGTCTGATGCCGTCTGAAGCAGTCTCTGCACGACCTTTGTGCGAATATTTGCTACACTTGGCAATCCGTCCATTTTTTCTCACGCTTATGCTGACCTATACCCCGCCCGATGCCCGCCCGCCCGCCAAAACCCACGAAAAACCGTGGCTGCTGATGCTGATGGCGTTTGCCTGGCTGTGGCCCGGCGTGTTTTCCCGCGATTTGTGGAATCCTGCCGAACCTGCCGTCTATACCGCCGTCGAAGCACTGGCAGGCAGCCCCACCCCCTTGGTTGCCCATCTGTTCGGTCAAACTGATTTCGGCATACCGCCCGTTTATCTTTGGGTTGCCGCCGCGTTCAAACATTTGCTGTCGCCGTGGGCTGCCGACCCATACGATGCCGCACGCTTTGCAGGCGTGTTTTTTGCCGTTGTCGGGCTGACTTCCTGCGGCTTTGCTGGCTTCAACTTTTTGGGCAGACACCACGGGCGCAGCGTCGTTCTGATTCTCATCGGCTGTATCGGGCTGATTCCGGTTGCCCATTTTCTCAATCCCGCAGCAGCCGCCTTTGCCGCCGCCGGACTGGTGCTGCACGGCTACTCGCTGGCACGCCGGCGCGTGATTGCCGCCTCTTTCTTGCTCGGTACGGGTTGGACGCTAATGTCGTTGGCAGCAGCTTATCCGGCAGCATTTGCCCTGATGCTGCCCTTGCCCGTGCTGATGTTTTTCCGTCCGTGGCAAAGCAGGCGTTTGATGTTGACGGCAGTCGCCTCGCTTGCCTTTGCCCTGCCGCTGATGACCGTTTACCCGCTGCTCTTGGCAAAAACGCAGCCCGCGCTGTTCGCGCAATGGCTCGACTATCACGTTTTCGGTACGTTCGGCGGCGTGCGGCACGTTCAGACGGCATTCAGTTTGTTTTACTATCTGAAAAACCTGCTTTGGTTTGCATTGCCTGCGCTGCCGCTGGCGGTTTGGACGGTATGCCGAACGCGCCTGTTTTCGACCGACTGGGGGATTTTGGGCATTGTCTGGATGCTTGCCGTTTTGGTGCTGCTTGCCGCCAATCCGCAGCGTTTTCAGGACAATCTCGTTTGGCTGCTGCCGCCGCTTGCCCTGTTCGGCGCGGCGCAACTGGACAGCCTGAGGCGCGGTGCGGCGGCGTTTGTCAACTGGTTCGGCATTATGGCGTTCGGACTGTTTGCCGTGTTCCTGTGGACGGGCTTTTTCGCCATGAATTACGGCTGGCCCGCCAAGCTTGCCGAACGCGCCGCCTACTTCAGCCCGTATTACGTTCCCGACATCGATCCCATTCCGATGGCGGTTGCCGTACTGTTCACACCCTTGTGGCTGTGGGCGATTACCCGCAAAAACATACGCGGCAGGCAGGCGGTTACCAACTGGGCGGCAGGCGTTACCCTGACCTGGGCTTTGCTGATGACGCTGTTCCTGCCGTGGCTGGACGCGGCGAAAAGCCACGCGCCCGTCGTCCGGAGTATGGAGGCATCGCTTTCCCCGGAATTAAAACGGGGGCTTTCAGACGGCATCGAGTGTATCGGCATAGACAGCGGCGACCTGCACACGCGGATTGTTTGGACGCAGTACGGCACATTGCCGCACCGCGTCGGCGATGTACAATGCCGCTACCGCATCGTCCGCCTGCCCCAAAATGCGGATGCGCCGCAAGGCTGGCAGACGGTCTGGCAGGGTGCGCGCCCGCGCAACAAAGACAGCAAGTTCGCACTGATACGGAAAATCGGGGAAAATATATTAAAAACAACAGATTGAACCGAGTTTCTGGATTAAGTGCCGGAAATTGCGTATAATTGCGCGATTAAACCTTTATATAGTGGATTAACAAAAATCAGGACAAGGCGACGAAGCCGCAGACAGTACAAATAGTACGGAACCGATTCACTTGGTGCTTCAGCACCTTAGAGAATCGTTCTCTTTGAGCTAAGGCGAGGCAACGCCGTACTGGTTTTTGTTAATCCACTATAAATCAGCCGTTTTGCAGGCATCACACAGGAGCGACAATTATTATGATGACCCTCTATTCCGGCATTACCTGCCCCTTCAGCCACCGCTGCCGCTTCGTTTTGTACGAAAAAGGTATGGATTTTGAAATCAAAGACGTCGATATTTACAATAAGCCCGAAGACCTCGCCGTCATGAACCCGTATAACCAAGTCCCCGTGCTGGTCGAGCGCGATTTGGTGCTGCACGAGTCCAACATCATCAACGAATACATTGACGAACGCTTCCCCCATCCGCAGCTTATGCCCGGCGATCCCGTTATGCGCGGCAGGGGCCGGCTGGTGCTGTACCGTATGGAAAAAGAATTGTTCAACCACGCCCAAGTTTTGGAAAACCCCGCCGCTACCAACAAGGAACAGGCAAAAGCGCGCGAAGCCATCGGCAACGGTCTGACCATGCTTGCCCCTTCGTTCAGCAAAAGCAAATACATCCTCGGCGAAGATTTTTCTATGATTGATGTCGCCCTGGCCCCGCTGCTGTGGCGGCTCGACCACTACGATGTCAAACTGGGCAAAAGTGCCGCGCCGCTGCTCAAATACGCCGAGCGCATCTTCCAGCGCGAAGCCTTTATCGAAGCACTGACACCCGCCGAAAAAGCCATGCGCAAATAAGCCCGGAATGCTTGCAAAACCCACCGTTTTGCAGGCATTTTCACATTCAGGCACACCACACGGAACCCATTATGCCCACCTCAACCAAACCCTATATTCTCCGCGCACTTTGCGAATGGTGCAGCGACAACAGCCTCACACCGCACATCCTTGTCTGGGTCAACGAACACACGCGCGTCCCCATGCAGTACGTCCGCGACAACGAAATTATGCTCAACATCGGTGCGACCGCCACGCAAAACCTTCAAATCGACAACGATTGGATCAGTTTTTCCGCCCGTTTCGGCGGGCAGGCGCACGATATATGGATACCTGTCGGACACGTCCTCAGCCTTTTCGCACGGGAGACCGGTGAAGGTATGGGGTTTGAATTGGAGAAGTACCGCCCCGATACGCCGCCTGAAAACACCTCTGCCGAAACCGCGCCCCGACCCGCCAAAAAAGGCTTGAAATTGGTCAAATAAATCTATGCCGTCTGAACGGAATCGTGTTTCAGACAGCATTTTGTCCGATGGGGCGCAAACGGAATCTGTTTATCGGCAAAACCCGTTTCGGCGTATCAAAACCGTGTTGCCCCTGCCGATTCGATATTGGGATATTGAAAATGCCGTCTGAACCTGCGATACGGGCTTCAGACGGCATTTTGTCCGATATTCGGGCAATCAGGCGGTCAGCACGGCTTTCAGGATTTTGTTGACTTCGCCCATATCGGCTTTGCCGGCGAGGCGGGTTTTCAATACGCCCATCACTTTGCCCATATCCGCCATACCTGCCGCGCCGGTTTCGGCAACGGCGGCATCGACCGCAGTACGGATTTCGCCGGTGGAAAGCATTTGGGGAAGGTAGCGGTGCAGTACCTCGATTTCGGCGTTTTCTTTGTCTGCCAAATCCTGACGGCCGGCTTCAGTGTAGATTTTCGCGCTGTCTTTGCGCTGTTTGACCATTTTGGTCAGGATGGCGGTGATTTTGGCATCGTCGGCTTCGGTGCGTTCGTCCACTTCAAACTGTTTGACGGCGGCGTTGATGAGGCGGATGGTGCCGAGGGAAACTTGGTCTTTGGCGCGCATCGCGGTTTTCATGTCTTCGGTAAGGCGGATTTTCAGGCTCATAATGTTCTCGCTGGGATGTCGGATGGAAACGGCGGGTTTCGATGCCGTCTGAAAAGCAAAACACACCGCAGAGCAGGTCTTGCGGTGTGTCCTCATATCACAGGGCTGACCTGTAATCTGTACTTGAACGTTTAGTACATTTTGGGCGGCAGCTGTTGGCTGCGCAGGCGTTTTTGCAGGCGTTTTACGGCTGCCGCTTTTTTGCGTTTGCGTTCGGTAGTCGGTTTTTCGTAGGCTTCGCGGGCGCGCAGCTCGGTCAGCAGGCCGGTTTTTTCTACGGCGCGTTTGAAACGGCGCATAGCGACTTCAAATGGTTCATTCTCTTTTACGCGGATTGCAGGCATTTTATTTCCTTTAATAAATTCGGTTGTTGCATCTGCCCATCATATCGGTGGAAAGGGTAGGGCAGACGGTGTTGAAGGTTTACCGTATCGCTGTGCCTTGCGGCGGCGGGATACGCGCCGTGACGGAAACATCACCTCCTAACGGGTCGGCTTGTGCCGTGTCAAGCTGCTTGAAAAAGCAGGAAAAACAATTTTCGGATTGTCTTATATTTATGGTTCGCCGTCAATGCCGTTCGGGATAAAAATGCCGTCTGAAAGACCGGGCGGGTTTCAGACGGCATCGGTACGTCAGCGTGCAGGAACGGTGCCCATACGCTGTTTGAGCGGGATGTGCGGCGCGCCGAAGAGGGAGGCGTAGTAGGCGGCATTGGTCATCACTTTTTTGACATAGTCGCGCGTTTCGGAAAACGGGATGGTTTCGGCATATACCGCGCCTTCGAGGGGCGTGTCCGCCTGCCATCGGCGCGCCCTGCCGGGGCCGGCGTTATAGCCTGCGGTGGCGAGAACTTCGTTGTTTTGCAGGCGGCGTTTGGTGTCCGCCATATACCACGTCCCCATACGGATATTACCGTCGGCGGTGTAAAGTTGTGCGGCATCCATACCGATTTTGCCGGCGATTTCGCGCGCGGTGGCAGGCATAACCTGCATCAGCCCCTGCGCGCCTACGCCGGATTGCGCGCCCATAACGAAACGGCTTTCCTGACGGATGAGCCCGTAAACCCACGCCGGATCGACATTAACATTTTGCGCGTGGCGGATTACCGTGTCTTTAAAGGGCGAAATATAGCGCAATGTGTAGTTGAGTTTGCGGTCGGTGCGTTCCGCGCTGTTGACTGCCATATCGTAAAAACCGTGGTCGAACGCGGTTTGCGCGGCGGTCAGCAGCTTGTCTTCGTCGAAGCCGCGTGTGGCAAAACGCCATTCTGCCTGAGCCTGACGGCGCATTTTCGCATCGCCGGTAGTTCGGCTGTTTTGGAATAGCACCAGCGCGCGTTTGACTGCACCGTCTTCCGCCATACGGAGGACGCTGTTTTTGCCGGCATCAGGCACATTGTTGCGCGTATCGATTTTGCGCCCCAACTCTTCCCCTGCCAGCACCGCATAAAAATTCCTGCCCGTCGCTGCCGCCTGTTTGTAAAGTTTTTCCGCCTCTTGCGTGTTGCCCGTTGCGGCGCGGCTGCGTGCCAGCCAGTAGAGCCAGGTCGGGCTTTTTTGCAGTTTTTCGGGCATATGCGAGATCACGGAGGCCAGCTCGTCCCAACGTCGGGCGCGCAAGGCGGCGCGGGCGTACCACTCGATCTGGTCGTCGGTCAGTTGTCTGCGGTCGGCAACTTTGCCGTAATAGTCCAAGGCGGCAGGCACATTGAGGTTTTGCGACTGATAATGCCCCAATACGCCCCACGCGAAACTGCGTTGTTCGGGGCTTAAACCGCTTTCCATTTCGGACAGCAGGGCGGCGGCATTCGGCGATTTGCGTGCTTCTTTGCCGATGACGTTCAACAGGGCATATTCGCGCGAACCTTGTGTACCGCCGTCAAACGGGCTGCCCAATGCGGCGGCAAGGTTGCGTGCGTCTGTGGTTTGGCGGCCGGCCAGCAGTCCGCGCACGCGCCTCCAGGCGTCGTTGCCGTCCAACAAGCCGGATGCGGCTGCCTGTTCCAACAGTTTGGTGCAGCCCGAAGGCAGTTTGCCCGTATTTTTGACCAGTTCGGCGGCACGCGTATAGTCGTTGCGGTTCGAATCGGCGTAGCATTCGACTTCTTGGGCGCGCCCTTCAGGTTTGAGTTTGGCATATTCCTGTGCAAACAGCGTCCACTGTTTGCGTGCGCCCAAAGACTTCAGCCACTCGTTGCGGACATTTTCCGCCATCGCACTGTCGCCGGCGTTTTCCAAATAGGCGGCGACAGCCGCATCGTTTTTCTGTTTCACTGCATCCAGTGCGGACGGGTAGCCGCCGTAATCTTCCAGTGTTTTTTCTTCAGGTTCGGCTGGGCGGGTGGGAACGCTTGCCGAAAGATCGGCAGTTTCTGCTTTGCCGGCTGGCGGTGTGTTTGTGGAAGAACACGCGGCAAGCACCAAGGCTGCCAGCAGCGGCAGGGAATGCTTCAGAGAGGGTAGGTACATCGGATTTCCTTAAGAATCTGAACCCTGAACGGTCAGGGTTGGAAAAGACAAAATGCCGTCTGAACAGGCGTTTGCCCGAATTATATGCCGAAACTGCACCACCTTTGGAATGTTTCCGACATAATTTATATTTTTCAATAATTTGCCGTTTGGGTGCGAACCGCTGCCTTTGCCCGTTTCAGACGGTATAGTGGATTAACAAAAATCAGGACAAGGCGACGAAGCCGCAGACAGTACAAATAGTACGGAACCGATTCACTTGGTGCTTGAGCACCTTAGAGAATCGTTCTCTTTGAGCTAAGGCGAGGCAACGCTGTACTGGTTTTTGTTAATCCACTATATTGTCCGAAATGGTTGCCCGCTTCCTGCTTTATTGACAAAAAAACGCTTTCCCGATAATATCCTACGAAAATTAACCTGCCGATTTGACACAGCTTGCGGGCATAACAGCTAAAGCGTTCCGACAATTTCAGCTTTATCTTCCGCGCCCGTTGTGTCCGACATCGGGCTTTGTTTTATGGAAAAGACAATGATTATTTTGGACAAGGTTTCCAAGCATTACCAAACGCGCGACAAGACCCGTTTTGCCGCCGTCGAGCCGACCAGCCTCGAAATCCGCGACGGCGAAATCTTCGGGCTGATGGGCTATTCCGGCGCGGGCAAATCCACTCTGCTGCGCCTGATTAACCTGTTGGAACGCCCCGACACGGGCAAGGTCAACGTCTGCGGACAAGAGCTGACCGCGCTCGATGCCGCCGCATTGCGCCGGGCGCGGCAGAATATCGGCATGGTGTTTCAGCAGTTCAACCTGTTGAACAACCGCACCGTCGCCGGTAACGTCGCCTTCCCATTGGAAATCGCCGGATGGCCGTCTGAAAAAATCAAAGAACGCGTTAAAGAATGCCTTGAAATCGTCGGCTTGACCGAACGCGCCAGCCACTATCCCGCCCAGCTTTCCGGCGGACAAAAACAGCGTGTCGGCATCGCCCGCGCGCTCGCGCCCAAACCCCAAGTCATCCTCGCCGACGAACCCACTTCCGCCCTCGACCCCGCCACCACGCGCAGCGTCTTGGAATGTTTGGAAGACATCAACAAACGCTTCAACGTAACCATCGTCATCGTAACCCACGAAATGAGCGTCATCAGACGACTGTGCGACCGCGCCGCCCTGTTGGATAAGGGAAAAGTCGTCGAAATCGTCGAAGTACGCGGCAACCAAATCCACGCCCGATCCGACATCGGGCGCGAACTGATTCGGGAGGACTGATATGGCAGACTTAACATTCCAACAAACCGTTTCCAACATCATCGGTATGAAAGGCGAAATCGTCCGCGCATTGGGCGAAACCTTCGTAATGGTCGGTTTGTCCACCACATTCGCCGTCGTTTTCGGCACGTTGCTGGGCGTGTTGCTCTTCGTAACCTCCAGCCGCCAACTGCATTACAACAAGCCGGTAAATTTCCTGCTCGACAACCTCGTCAACCTCATGCGCGCCTTCCCCTTCGTCATTTTGATGATTGCGATGATACCCGCCACACGCGCCATTGTCGGCAGCACCATCGGTCCGGTTGCCGCCTCGCTGGTATTGAGCGTGTCCGGTCTGTTTTACTTCGCCCGACTGGTGGAACAAAACCTGCGCGAAGTCCCCAAAGGCGTGATTGAAGCCGCCGCCGCGATGGGTGCGCCGCCGGTTGCTATCGTCCGCAAAGTCCTCTTGAACGAAGCGCGCGCGGGCATGGTTTCCAGCATTACCGTGCTTGCCATCGGACTTTTGTCATACAGCGCGGCGGCAGGAATGATAGGCGGCGGCGGCTTGGGCGACCTCGCCATCCGCTACGGCTACTACCGCTATCAAACTGAAGTCATTATTTTCATCGTCGCCATTCTCGTGCTGCTCGTTATCCTGATTCAAAGCATCGGCAACGCATTGGCGCGGAAACTCGACAAACGTTAAACCCGAATGCCGTCTGAAGCACAGATGAAGCAGGCCTTCAGGTCTGAGGACGATACGGCGGGGTGAAATATCCGCCGTACTGTTAAAAATGCTATAGAATCTTTTCTGCGGCAAATGCCGTCTGAATGTTAAACTATGACGGATTTATTGCCTGCAGCTTTAGTTTGAAACTTTCCCACATATCAGGAGATAACATGACAAACTTCTTCAAAACCCTTTCCGCCGCCACACTCGCGCTCATCCTCGCCGCCTGCGGCGGTCAAAAAGACAGCGCGCCCGCCGCATCCGCTTCTGCCGCCGCCGACAACGGCGCGGCGAAAAAAGAAATCGTCTTCGGCACGACCGTCGGCGACTTCGGCGATATGGTCAAAGAACAAATCCAACCCGAGCTGGAGAAAAAAGGCTACACCGTCAAATTGGTCGAGTTTACCGACTATGTGCGCCCGAATCTGGCATTGGCGGAGGGCGAGTTGGACATCAACGTCTTCCAACACAAACCCTATCTTGACGATTTCAAAAAAGAACATAATCTGGACATCACCGAAGCTTTCCAAGTGCCGACCGCGCCTTTGGGACTGTATCCGGGCAAGCTGAAATCGCTGGAAGAAGTCAAAGACGGCAGCACCGTATCCGCGCCCAACGACCCGTCCAACTTCGCACGCGCCTTGGTGATGCTGAACGAACTGGGTTGGATCAAACTCAAAGACGGCATCAATCCGCTGACCGCATCCAAAGCGGACATCGCCGAAAACCTGAAAAACATCAAAATCGTCGAGCTTGAAGCCGCGCAACTGCCGCGCAGCCGTGCCGACGTGGATTTTGCCGTCGTCAACGGCAACTACGCCATAAGCAGCGGCATGAAGCTGACCGAAGCCCTGTTCCAAGAACCGAGCTTTGCCTATGTCAACTGGTCTGCCGTCAAAACCGCCGACAAAGACAGCCAATGGCTTAAAGACGTAACCGAGGCCTACAACTCCGACGCGTTCAAAGCCTACGCGCACAAACGCTTCGAGGGCTACAAATACCCTGCCGCCTGGAATGAAGGCGCAGCCAAATAAGGCAGTCGTATAAAATGATGCCGTCTGAACCGCATTCCGTGTTCAGACGGCATTTTTGTCCTTTAATCCGCCATTCCCTGCCATTCCGCCGAATCCGGCGTATCGATTCCGAAAAGCGACAAAGCGTGTGCGACACTGTGCGCCACTATGTCGTCCGCCGTCTGCGGCTTGCGGTACATCGCCGGCACGGGCGGAAACACCACGCCGCCCATTTCCGTTACCCGCTTCATATTGTCCAAATGGGCAAGGTTCAGCGGCGTTTCGCGCACCATCAGCACCAGCCGCCGCCTTTCCTTCAAAACCACATCCGCCGCACGCGTCAAGAGGTTGTCGCCGAAGCCGTGCGCGACCGAGGCAAGCGTCCGCATCGAACAGGGGGCGACCAGCATCCCGTCCGTTTTAAACGTACCGCTGGCAATGCACGCCCCGATATTGCCGATCGGATGCACGAAGTCCGCCAAGGCATATACTTCGTCTCTCGCATAAGCCGTTTCCGAAGCGCGCGCCATCTCCGCGCCTTTCGATACCACAAGGTGCGTTTCGACATCTTGCGCGCGCAAAAGTTCCAAAGCCTTCACGCCGTATTGGAAACCGCTCGCCCCGCTGATGCCGATTATCAAACGCCGTACCATCATCCGCCTTTCCCATAAAACCGCCTGCAACGGCAAACCGGCTATTATAGTGAAAAAACAGAAATCCGATAAACACGGATACAAATTGTCGGCAACACCCAATATCCGATAAAATACCCGATTTAACATCCTATCTGAATAGGCACGGGAGGGCGGTATGGCAAAAGTAAAAGGCGGATTGGGGCGCGGCTTGGATTCGCTGCTCGCCAACGGCGCGGACAACAGCAGCGGCGACCGATTGACCACGGTTGCGGTTAAAGATATCCGGCCCGGCCGCTATCAGGCGCGTGTTCAAATCGATGACGAAGCCTTGCAGGAACTGGCAGATTCGATTAAGGCGCAAGGCGTGATACAGCCCGTCATCGTGCGCGAACACGGACTGTCCCGATACGAACTGATTGCAGGCGAACGCCGTTGGCGCGCCGCACAGATTGCCGGTCTGTCCGAAATCCCTGCCGTTATCAAAACCATCAGCGACGAAACTGCGTTGGCAATGGGTTTGATCGAAAACCTCCAGCGCGAAAACCTCAACCCCATCGAAGAAGCACAAGGCTTGAAACGCCTTGCCGACGAGTTCGGGCTGACCCACGAAACCATCGCCCAAGCCGTCGGTAAAAGCCGAAGCGCGATTTCCAACAGCCTGCGCCTTTTAAGCCTGCCCGAACCCGTGCAGGAAATGCTTTACCAACGCCGCCTCGAAATGGGGCACGCCCGCGCACTGCTGACCCTGCCCGTCGTCGAACAGCTCGAGTTGGCGCAAAAGGCCGTCAAAAACGGCTGGTCGGTGCGCGAAGTCGAACGCCGCAGCCAGGCCGCTCTTCAAAACAAACGCCCCGAGCCCAAAAAAACTGCCGCCGCCGACATCGGCCGCCTGAATGATTTGCTGACTGAAAAACTGGGTGTTAACGCCGAAATCAAAACCGCCAACCATAAAAAAGGCAGAATCATCCTGCATTTCGACACGCCCGAAACCTTCGACCACATCTTGAAGCAGTTGGGAATAGATTACCTGCCTTAATTTTGCAGGATATGCCGTCTGAAACATAAAACGTAAAGAAATTCGGACAAACTTTCCAATAATCTGTAATTATATGTAATGTGTGTTAGAATGACACCTGCCGCCGTTATTCAGGCGGCGGGTGCGGCGGATTGGAGTACGTTGTTTCACAAAGATTAACTGTCGCTTGACGTAATAAGGCTTCTAAATTATATTAGCCGCGCCTCAAATCCGAGGCGGAAACATTCCCTTTATGAAGCAGATTATCATCCTACAATCCGCCGTATTGTCCATATGCGCCGCAGTTGCCTTTGCCGTATGGGGTTTTGCCGGATTCCTTTCGGCGGTCGGGGGCGGTTTGTCCTACCTGCTTCCCACGTTTGTTGCAGTTTTACTTTTAAAACTTTTCAGGGGAAACCCCTTCCTGCAAAGCAGGATGTTCGTCTTCGGAGAGATTTTAAAAGTAGTGCTGTCGCTGTTGTCTATGCTTGCCGTATTTGCAATATGGCATCAATCGCTGGTGTTCGCCCCGTTTCTGATGGGGCTGCTCGGTGTCAGCCATTTGGTTTTTTTAGTATTGTTGAGAGTGAAAGATTATGGCAGGTGAAACCATTACCGCTGCCGACTACATCAAGCACCACTTGCAGAGCTTGACCAGTTTGTCGGATGTTACTCAGGGTCAGGGACTGAAAAACATTGCTGATTTTTCGTTTATTAACCTTGATGCCGTCTTTTTTGCCGTCCTGTTGGGCGTAATCGGCAGCTTCCTGTTGTGGCGCGGTGCAAAAAAAGCGACGGCAGGCGTTCCCGGACGTTTTCAGGCCGCCGTGGAAATCTTGTTCGAGTTTGTGGACGATATGTGTAAGAGCATCATTCACAATGAAAAGTCTAGAAAAGCCGTCGCGCCGTTGGGTCTGACGCTGTTTGTCTGGATTTTCCTGATGAACGCGATGGATATGCTGCCGGTCGATTTGCTGCCGATGGTATGGCAGGGCATTACCGGCAATCATCACGCTCTGCTGCGTGTCGTACCGACTGCCGATTTGAACACCACTTTGGCACTCGCTGTCGGCGTGTTGCTGATTTGTATCTATTACAACATCAAAATCAAAGGATTGGGCGGATGGTTTCACGAGCTGTTCAGTGCGCCGTTCGGTGCAAAACTCGCACCTGCGAACTTTCTGTTGAATTTGGTCGAGTTTCTTTCTAAAACCGTATCACACGGTATGCGGTTGTTCGGCAATATGTATGCGGGCGAATTGGTATTCTTGCTGATAGCCTTGCTTGGTGGTGCTTGGGCGGCTTCCGGCAGCGTTGAAGCAATGGATCCGATTTTGTTCGTCTTCCACATTATTGCCGGATTGGCGTGGGCGATTTTCCATATTTTGGTTATTACCCTGCAGGCGTTTATTTTTATGGCATTGGCGTTTGTCTATATCGGACAGGCACATGATGCGCACTGATTTTCCTAAGTAGTTTGTTTTTGTAGTTTAACCTTTGTTTCTTTAAGGAGTTTAAAATGGGTTTGATTGCTATCGCATGTGGTTTGATTGTTGCTCTGGGTGCATTGGGTGCCTCTATCGGTATCGCAATGGTTGGTTCTAAATATTTGGAGTCTTCTGCTCGCCAACCTGAACTGATCGGTCCGCTGCAAACCAAGCTGTTCTTGATTGCCGGTTTGATTGATGCGGCCTTCTTGATCGGTGTGGCTATTGCCCTGTTGTTCGCCTTCGTTAACCCGTTTGGTACTGGTGCTGCGTAATCAAGGCGGAGAAATCCGTTCAGATACAGGCTTACCGTCTGTTTGATTAACCCAGATACGAAGGTTAAGTAACGTGAATATTAATGCAACCTTATTTGCGCAAATCCTAGTTTTCTTTGGCTTGGTTTGGTTTACGATGAAATTCGTATGGCCTCCGATTGCCAAAGCATTGGATGAGCGTGCTGCAAAAATCGCCGAGGGCTTGGCTGCTGCCGAGCGCGGTAAGAGCGATTTTGAGCAAGCAGAGAAAAAAGTTGCAGAACTTATGGCCGAAGGGCGTCATCAGGTAACCGAAATGGTTGCCAACGCCGAAAAACGTGCTGCAAAAATTGTAGAAGAAGCCAAAGAGCAAGCTTCTCATGAAGCAGCACGCATTGCAGCCCAAGCAAAAGCTGATGTAGAGCAAGAAGTTAACCGTGCACGCGAAGTGTTGCGCGAACAGGTTGCTTCATTGGCTGTTAAAGGTGCGGAATCTATCCTGCGTAAAGAAGTCGATGCTTCCAAACATGCAGATCTGCTCAGTGCCTTAAAACAGGAGCTGTAATCTTATGGCAGAGTTCGCAACGATTGCCAGACCTTATGCGAAAGCATTGTTTAGTCTGGCTCAGGAAAAAAACCAAATCGAGTCTTGGTTGGGCGAACTGAAAGAACTCGCAGCGGTTGTTCAGGATGAGAAAGTCATTGCTTTCATCGAGCAGCCGGAAACGGGAGCTTCCGAAAAGGCAGAAACGCTCAAAGGTCTTGTCGGTATCAAAAATGTCGAATTGGCAAATTTTATTACCGTTTTGGCCGAGCAAAAGCGTTTGCTGGTATTGCCGGAAATTTATGCCCAATATCAAGATTTGACCTTGATACACAACAATACGAAATCGGCAGTAATTTACAGCGCGTATGAGCTCAGTTCTCAGCAGCTGGCCGATGTTACCGATATCCTGACAAAACGCTTCAATAGCAAATTGGATGTGGTAACTAAAGTTGCCCCTGAATTAATCGGCGGCATCAAAGTAGAAGTGGGTGATCAGGTCTTGGATTTGTCCGTACAAGGCAAACTGAATGCTTTGTATGCGACTATGACAAATTAGGAGAGTTTTCATGCAGCTTAATCCTGCTGAAATTAGCGATTTGATTAAAGCCAAAATCGAAAATCTGTCCGTCAATACAGAAGTGCGTACCCGTGGTACCGTTGTTTCTGTTACAGACGGCATTGTGCGCATTCATGGCTTATCAGACGCGATGCAAGGTGAGATGCTCGAATTCCCCGGTAACACTTTCGGTCTGGCTATGAACTTGGAGCGTGACTCCGTCGGTGCCGTAGTGTTGGGTGAGTACGAACACATTAAAGAAGGCGATACAGTTACCTGTACCGGCCGTATTTTGGAAGTGCCGATCGGTCGCGAATTGGTTGGCCGCGTAGTTGATGCATTGGGTCGTCCTATCGACGGTAAAGGTCCAATCAATACAACTTTGACTGCTCCAATCGAAAAAATCGCACCGGGTGTGATTGCGCGTAAATCGGTTGACCAACCCATGCAAACCGGTCTGAAAGCCATTGACTCTATGGTTCCGGTTGGTCGTGGTCAACGTGAGCTGATCATCGGTGACCGTCAAACCGGTAAAACTGCCGTAGCACTGGATGCCATCGTTAACCAAAAAGGTACAGGCGTTATCTGTATTTATGTGGCTATCGGTCAAAAAGCATCTTCTATTGCCAACGTAGTACGCAAATTGGAAGAGCATGGCGCGATGGAACATACTATCGTGGTTGCTGCGACTGCTTCTGAAGCCGCTGCACTGCAATACATCGCTCCTTACTCCGGTTGTACCATGGGTGAATTCTTCCGTGACCGCGGTGAAGATGCGCTGATCGTATACGATGACTTGTCTAAACAAGCCGTTGCATACCGTCAAATTTCCCTGCTGCTGCGCCGTCCACCTGGCCGTGAAGCCTATCCTGGCGACGTATTCTACCTGCACTCCCGTCTGTTGGAACGTGCAGCCCGTGTCAGCGAAAACGAAGTTGAAAAACTGACCAATGGCGAAGTAAAAGGCAAAACCGGTTCTCTGACTGCGTTGCCGATTATTGAAACCCAAGCCGGTGACGTATCAGCATTCGTACCAACCAACGTAATTTCGATTACAGACGGCCAAATCTTCTTGGAAACCGACTTGTTCAACGCCGGTATCCGTCCTGCAATCAATGCCGGTATTTCCGTATCGCGCGTAGGTGGTGCAGCACAAACCAAAGTCATCAAAAAACTGGGTGGCGGTATTCGTTTGGCGTTGGCACAGTACCGTGAATTGGCGGCGTTCTCGCAATTTGCTTCCGATTTGGACGAAGCAACACGCAAACAGCTGCAACACGGTGAAGTGGTTACTGAATTGATGAAACAAAAACAATTCAGTACATTGAACACTGCCGAAATGGCATTGACTTTGTGGGCGATCAACAACGGTTCTTACGCAGATGTTCCGGTATCCAAAGCCTTGGCTTTCGAAGCAGAATTCCTGAGTTTCGTACATACGCAACATCCTGAGGTTCTGGAAGCGATTAATGCATCAGGCGCAATGTCTGACGAAAGTGAAAAAGCATTGACCGAAGCCATGAAATCTTTCAAATCTTCTTACGCTTACCAAGCATAAGTATTGAGATGAAAGGAGTCTGAAATGGCAGTCGGAAAAGAGATTCTCACCAAAATCCGTAGTGTTCAAAATACCCAAAAGATCACTAAAGCGATGCAAATGGTGTCGACCTCTAAAATGCGGAAGACTCAAGACCGGATGCGCTTAGCGCGTCCGTACGCCGAAAAAGTGCGTACAGTGATGAGCCATCTTGCACAGACTAATGCCGATCATGGTATCAAACTGTTGGAGCCGCACCGCGAAGTGCGTCGTGCCGGTTTCATCTTGATTACCTCGGACAAAGGTTTGTGCGGCGGCTTGAACGCAAACGTACTGAAAAAGTTTTTGGCGCAAGTTCAAGAGTATCAGGAACAAGGCATCGAAGTCGAAGTCGTGTGCCTGGGTAGCAAAGGTTTGGCTGCATGCCAAAGCATCGGTTTGAATGTTATTGCCAGCGCAACCAATTTGGGCGACACCCCAAAAATGGAGGCGTTGCTTGGCTCTTTGACCGAAATCTTCCAACGTTATGAGAAGCATGAATTAGACCGTATCCATATGGTTTACTCACGTTTTATCAACACGATGCGCCAAGAGCCGCGTATGGAAGTTTTGCTGCCTATCGGTGAAAACGTTATTGACGACGGAACAGGTCATTCTTCATTTACTTGGGAATACCTCTACGAGCCGAGTCCTATCGCCGTATTGGAATATTTGGTTCGCCGCTATTTAGAGTCTGTGGTTTATCAGGCATTGAGCGACAACATGGCATCTGAACAAGCCGCGCGTATGGTAGCGATGAAAGCCGCAACCGACAACGCAGGCAATGCCATCAAAGAATTGCGCTTGGTGTACAACAAATCGCGTCAAGCCGCGATTACCACAGAATTGTCAGAAATTGTAGCAGGTGCGGCGGCAGTTTAATGCCGTCTGAAGCCTGAACAGGAAATTAGGATACGATAATGAGCCAAGGCAAAATCGTACAAGTTATTGGTGCGGTGGTTGACGTGGAATTTCCACGCGACGCTATCCCGCATGTTTACGATGCCCTGAAATTGGACGAGAACGGTCTGACTCTGGAAGTTCAACAGCTTCTGGGTGACGGCGTTGTCCGTACTATTGCAATGGGTAGTTCAGACGGCCTGAAACGCGGCATGTCTGTAAGCAATACTGGTGCGCCAATCACTGTGCCGGTAGGTAAAGGTACATTGGGTCGTATTGTCGACGTATTGGGTACACCTGTTGATGAAGCAGGTCCTATCGATACCGACAAGAGCCGTGCCATTCACCAAACTGCTCCAAAATTCGACGAGTTGTCTGCAACTACCGAATTGTTGGAAACCGGTATTAAAGTGATCGACTTGCTGTGTCCGTTTGCTAAGGGCGGTAAAGTAGGTCTGTTCGGTGGTGCCGGTGTAGGCAAAACCGTGAACATGATGGAATTGATTAACAACATCGCCAAAGCGCACAGCGGTCTGTCCGTGTTCGCAGGTGTGGGTGAACGTACCCGTGAAGGTAACGACTTCTACCACGAGATGAAAGATTCCAACGTATTGGATAAAGTAGCCATGGTGTATGGCCAAATGAACGAACCTCCAGGCAACCGTCTGCGCGTTGCTTTGACCGGTTTGACTATGGCCGAATACTTCCGTGACGAAAAAGATGAAAACGGTAAAGGCCGCGACGTATTGTTCTTCGTGGACAACATCTACCGTTACACCCTGGCCGGTACCGAAGTATCCGCACTGTTGGGTCGTATGCCTTCCGCAGTGGGTTACCAACCGACATTGGCCGAAGAAATGGGTCGTTTGCAAGAGCGTATTACCTCTACCCAAACCGGTTCCATTACTTCCATCCAAGCCGTTTATGTACCTGCGGACGACTTGACCGACCCGTCTCCGGCAACTACGTTCGCCCACTTGGACGCAACCGTCGTATTGAGCCGTGATATTGCATCTTTGGGTATTTACCCTGCAGTTGACCCGCTTGACTCTACTTCACGCCAATTGGATCCGATGGTATTGGGTCAAGAGCACTACGACGTAGCGCGCGGTGTACAGTCTACTCTGCAAAAATACAAAGAATTGCGCGACATTATCGCCATTCTGGGTATGGACGAATTGTCTGACGAAGACAAACTGACTGTAATGCGTGCCCGTAAAATCCAACGCTTCCTGTCTCAACCGTTCCACGTTGCCGAAGTGTTTACAGGTTCTCCAGGCAAATATGTCGCTCTGCGCGATACTATTGCCGGTTTCAAAGCCATTTTGAACGGCGAATACGATCATCTACCCGAGCAGGCATTCTATATGGTCGGCAGCATTGAAGAAGCAGTAGAGAAAGCGAAAACCTTAAACTAAGGAGGTCGGCATGAGCGTCATGCAAGTTGAAGTGGTCAGTAGCGAGCAAAACATCTATTCGGGCGAAGTCAGCTTTGTAGTGGTTCCGACCGTTCAAGGTGAGCTTGGTATTTACCCGCGACACGAGCCGATTATGAGTTTGGTGCGGCCGGGAGCTTTGCGTTTGACCGTTCCGGGCGAGGATAAGGAGGTCTTGGTTGCTGTTTCCGGCGGCGTCTTGGAAGTTCAACCTGATAAAGTTACCGTTTTGGCGGACGTTGCCGTCCGTAGTGCAGAGATGGATCAGGCACGTGCGGAAGAGGCGAAAAAAGCTGCCGAAGCCGGTATCTCTCAAGCCAAAGACGATAAGGATTTGGTAGAGGCACACAAGGCATTGGCTGCCGCAATTGCACAGCTTAAGACTTTGGACTATATCCGTTCGCATAAAAAATAAAACTTATGTGGTTTGGAAAAGCACGGCTCTTTGACCGTGCTTTTTATTTTCCGGGTTTAAATCAAAGACTGTGTTTGAATAGGGCGTTGGCAGGCATAGCCCGCTTCAAGGTATTCAATAGGGCAGTCTGCCGCCTAACCGAAACATATAGTGGATTAACAAAAATCAGGACAAGGCGGCGAAGCCGCAGACAGTACAAATAGTACGGCAAGGCGAGGCAACGCCGTACCGGTTTAAAGTTAATCCACTATATTATCCGTCCGACCGGGTTTCAAATCAGCCGCCTTCGAGATAAACCTATTCAAACAGCAATGGAAACAGTAAAATAAAACCTTTATTTTATCGAACAATAAGCCATGCTTACCTTCCAACAAATCATCTTCAAGCTGCAAACATTCTGGGCAGACAAAGGCTGCACTGTCATCCAACCTTTCGATATGGAAGTCGGCGCCGGCACTTCCCACCCTGCCACCTGCTTGCGCGCGCTCGGTCCCGAGCCTTGGTTTGCCGCCTACGTCCAACCCAGCCGCCGCCCCAAAGACGGCCGCTACGGCAACAACCCCAACCGCCTGCAACACTATTACCAATTCCAAGTCGCCCTCAAACCCGCCCCCGCCAATATCCAAGACCTTTATCTCGACTCCCTGCGCGAATTGGGCATCGATCCCAAAGTGCACGATATCCGCTTTGTCGAAGACGACTGGGAAAACCCCACCCTCGGCGCGTGGGGTTTAGGCTGGGAAGTCTGGCTCAACGGCATGGAAGTAACCCAGTTTACCTATTTCCAACAAGTCGGCGGCATCGACTGCACGCCCGTACTCGGCGAAATCACCTACGGCATCGAACGCTTGGCGATGTACCTGCAAGGCGTGGAAAACGTCTATGACCTCGTTTGGGCAAAAACGCCGGACGGCAACACCGTAAGCTACGGCGACGTGTACCACCAAAACGAAGTCGAACAATCCACCTACAACTTCGAATACAGCGATGCCGACTGGCTGCTGCGCCAGTTCAACGACTACGAAGCACAAGCCAAACGCCTGCTTGCCGTTGAAGGAGCAAGCCTTGCCCTGCCTGCCTACGAGCTCGTCCTCAAAGCGGGGCATACGTTCAACCTTTTAGATGCACGCGGCGCGATTTCCGTAACCGAACGCGCCACCTACATCGGGCGCATCCGCGCGTTGAGCCGCGCCGTGGCGCAAAAATATGTCGAAAGCCGCGAAAAACTGGGCTTTCCCTTAATGAAGGCAAATGTCGCCTAGGGGAGCGACGATTTTTACGTTCGGGCAGCCCGATAAGGCAGCCGTCTGGAAGCCATTATATTTTTTTAGGAAAATCATGCCTGTCTATTTCCGCACCCCGAGCAGGAAACACCTGCACAAAATGAACCGCCGCCAGCATAAAAAGCTGCATTTGGGAGAGTTTCAAGCATTGATTTTCGGCGTTCGAGGCAGTTTGCACCAAGCTGCGGACGATGCCGAAGCGTTTGACCGCTTTATGGACGAGCTGATTGCGTATCTTGAGGCAAACGGCTTTGAAATGGCGGGCGGGGGCGATTGCGGTGATTTTTCGTGCCTGTTTCAAAAATCCGGCGCCCGAAGCTTGGGCGAAACCGAGAAAAAAGCCATTATCTCTTGGCTGGCAGGTCGCGAAGATGTCGCTACTTTGCACGCCACCCCGCTGGTTGATGGTTTTTATGGGGATGACGGCTGGGAAAATTACAGCGAAACCTATAAACAGGCAGATTAACCAAATTTAAAGAAAGCCGAATGATGACCCAAACCCTTTTAATCGAACTCCTTACCGAAGAACTTCCGCCCAAAGCCCTGAATAATCTGGGCAACCATTTTGCCGCCGCCGTTGCCGAAGGCTTGGAAAAAGCGCAACTGGTTGACGGCGCAGCCGAATTTACGGCTTATGCCTCGCCGCGCCGTTTGGCGGTTCAAGTCAAAAATGTGAAGGCCGTTCAGGCCGATCAAAAAATCGTGAAAAAAGGCCCCGCCGTGGCGAATGCCGTAAAAGACGGTGTGCCGACCAAGGCTTTGGAAGGTTTTGCGCGCGGTGCTGGGGCGAAAATCGAAGATTTGACCATCGTCCACGACGGCAAACAGGATGTGTACGCCTATGAATACGTCCAAACCGGCAAACCGTTGGGCGAGCTTTTGGAAGACATTATCAATCAAGCGGTTAAGAAACTGCCGATTCCGAAAGTGATGCGTTGGGGCAGCAGCACGTTTACCTTCGTGCGTCCTGTACATAGTCTGATTGTGCTGCACGGCGGCGACATTGTGAACGTCAGCATTTTGGGTTTGCAAAGCGGCAACAAAACTTTGGGACACCGTTTCCTTTCCAGCGGCGAAATCGCCATTGAAAATGCCGACAGCTACGCCGCACAAATGCGCGGGCAAGGCAAAGTCGTCGCTTCGTTTGCCGAACGCAAAGCCGCGATTCAGACGGCCTTGAATGAGCAGGCACGCCGTCTGAACGCGACCGTTGCCGCCGATGAAGCCCTGTTGGACGAAGTAACCGCGTTGGTCGAATGGCCTGTGGTATTGGAAGCCGGTTTTGAAGAACACTTCCTCGCCGTGCCTCAAGAATGCCTGATTCTGACCATGCAGCAAAACCAAAAATACTTTCCGCTACTCGACCGAAACGGCAAGCTGATGAACCGCTTCCTGCTGGTTTCCAACCTGCAAACCGAAGACCCGTCGCACATCATCCAAGGCAACGAACGCGTATTGCGCGCGCGCCTGTCTGATGCCGAGTTCTTCTACAAACAAGACCAAAAAGCGACTTTGGAAAGCCGCCTGCCGAAATTGTCCGGCGTGGTTTACCACAACAAAATCGGTTCGCAAGCCGAACGCATCGAACGCCTGCAAAGCATCGCCGCCCACATCGCCAAGGCTTTGGGTGCGGATGCCGCCGCCGCCGAACGCGCCGCGCGTTTGGCAAAAGCCGACTTGGTAACCGAAATGGTCGGCGAGTTCCCCGAACTGCAAGGCACGATGGGCAAATACTATGCCCGCTTGGACGGCGAAACCGAAGAAATCGCCGCCGCCGTCGAGCAACACTACCAACCGCGTTTTGCCGGCGACAAACTGCCTGAGGGCAAAGTGGCAACCGCCGTCGCACTTGCCGACAAACTGGAAACCTTGGTCGGCATTTGGGGCATCGGTCTGATTCCGACCGGCGACAAAGACCCCTACGCCCTGCGCCGTGCTGCCTTGGGTATTTTGCGTATGCTGATGCAGTACGGTTTGGACGTAAACGAGCTGATTCAGACGACCTTCGACAGCTTTCCTAAAGGCTTGCTTGACGAGAAAACGCCGTCTGAAACCGCCGACTTTATGCAGGCGCGCCTTGCCGTGTTGCTGCAAAACGATTATCCGCAAGACATCGTCGCCGCCGTACTTGCCAAGCAGCCGCGCCGTTTGGACGATTTGACCGCCAAATTGCAGGCTGTTGCCGCGTTCAAACAACTGCCTGAAGCCGCCGCGCTCGCCGCCGCCAATAAACGCGTGCAAAACCTGCTGAAAAAAGCCGATGCCGAGTTGGGCGCGGTTAACGAAAGCCTGTTGCAACAGGACGAAGAAAAAGCCCTCTTTGCCGCTGCGCAAGGCTTGCAGCCGAAAATCGCCGCCGCCGTCGCCGAAGGCAATTTCCAAACCGCCTTGTCCGAACTGGCTTCCGTCAAACCGCAAGTCGATGCCTTCTTCGACGGCGTGATGGTGATGGCGGAAGATGCCGCCGTAAAACAAAACCGCCTGAACCTGTTGAACCGCTTGGCAGAACAAATGAACGCGGTGGCCGACATCGCGCTTTTGGGTGAGTAACCGTTGTACAGTCCAAATGCCGTCTGAAGCCTTCAGACGGCATCGGACGTATCGGAAAGGGGGAACGGATTGCAACCTTTAGTCAGCGTATTGATTTGCGCCTACAACGTAGAAAAATATTTCGCCCAATCATTAGCCGCCGTCGTGAATCAGACTTGGCGCAACTTGGAGATTTTGATTGTCGATGACGGCTCGACAGACGGCACACTTGCCATTGCCAAGGATTTTCAAAAGCGGGACAGCCGTATCAAAATCCTTGCACAAGCTCAAAATTCCGGCCTGATTCCCTCTTTAAACATCGGGCTGGACGAATTGGCAAAGTCGGGGGGGGGGAATATATTGCGCGCACCGATGCAGACGATATTGCCGCCCCCGACTGGATTGAGAAAATCGTGGGCGAGATGGAAAAAGACCGCAGCATCATTGCGATGGGTGCGTGGCTGGAAGTTTTGTCGGAAGAAAAGGACGGCAACCGGCTGGCGCGGCACCACAGACACGGTGCAATTTGGGACAAACCGACTCGGCATGAAGACATTGTCGCCGTTTTTCCTTTCGGCAACCCTATACACAACAACACCATGATTATGAGGCGCAGTGTCATTGACGGCGGTTTGCGTTACAACACCGAGCGGGATTGGGCGGAAGATTACCAATTTTGGTACGATGTCAGCAAATTGGGCAGGCTGGCTTATTATCCCGAAGCCTTGGTCAAATACCGCCTTCACGCCAATCAGGTTTCATCCAAACACAGCGTCCGCCAACACGAAATCGCGCAGGGCATCCAAAAAACCGCCAGAAACGATTTCTTGCAGTCTATGGGTTTTAAAATCAGGTTTGATAGTCTTGAATACCGCCAAACAAAAGCAGCGGCGTATGAACTGCTGGAGAAGGATTTGCCTGAAGAAGATTTTGAACGCGCCCGCCGGTTTTTGTATCAATGTTTCAAACGGACGGACACGCCGCCCGCCGGCGCGTGGCTGGATTTCGCGGCAGACGGCAGGATGCGGAGGCTGTTTACCTTGAGGCAATACTTCAGCATTTTGCACCGGCTGATTAAAAACCGCCGGCAGGCGCGGTCGGATTCGGCAGGGAAAGAACAGGAGATTTAATGCAAAACCACGTTATCAGCCTAAGTTCCGCCGCAGAACGCAGGGCGCACATTGCCGCAACTTTCGGCGCGCACGGCATCCCGTTTCAGTTTTTTGATGCACTGATGCCGTCTGAAAGGCTGGAACAGGCGATGGCGGAACTCGTCCCCGGTTTGTCGGCGCACCCCTATTTGAGCGGAGTGGAAAAAGCCTGCTTTATGAGCCACGCCGTATTGTGGAAACAGGCGTTGGACGAAGGTCTGCCCTATGTTGCCGTATTTGAGGACGACGTTTTACTCGGCGAAGGCGCGGAGCAGTTCCTTGCCGAAGACGGTTGGCTAAAAGAGCGGTTTGACCCGGATTCCGCCTTTATCGTCCGTTTGGAAACGATGTTTATGCACGTCCTGACCTCGCCCTCCGGCGTGGCGGACTACTGCGGGCGCGCCTTCCCGCTGTTGGAAAGCGAACATTTTGGTATGGCGGGTTATATTATTTCCCGAAAGGCAATGCGTTTCTTCTTGGACAGGTTTGCAGCCCTGCCGTCTGAACGCCTGAAGGCGGTGGATTGGATGCTGTTCAGCAGTTTTCTCGACAAAGGGGATATGACGGTTTGCCAACTGACCCCTGCCTTGTGCATCCAAAGCGAAACCCTGCCCAGCCAACTGAAAAACGGCAGGCAGGAATCGTACCGCAACCGCCGCTCCCCGAAGGTTTTGTTGAAACGCGCTTTGGGAAAAATCGGCAGGGAAATCGAAAGGGCGAGGGAACGGAAACGTCAGAAAAAATTGGAAAAACACCTTGGGCGGCACGTCGTCCCGTTTGAATAGGTTTTGGCCTTTCCTTATTTGGCGGGTGTGCGCTGTCCCTAAATTTATGTCGGGGAATCCGGTTTGTTCGGTTTCACTTGTTTTCGGGTAAGTCCTAATCCGTTATTCCCACGAAAACAGAAAACCAAAAGCAGAAATCTAAAATTTCGTCATTCCCGCGCAGGCGGGAATCCAGTCCGTTCGGTTTCGCTTGTTTTAAGTTTCGGGTAACTTCCACTTCGTCATTCCCGCGAAAGTGGGAATCCGGTTCGTTGAGTTTCAGTCATTTCCGATAAATCACCGCAACGTTAAATTTCCAGATTCCCGCCTGCGCGGGAATGACGGCAGGGGGATTTCTGTTTTTCCGACAAATTCCTAGAACTTAAAATTCCGTTATTCCTACGGAAACAGAAACCAAAAGCAGCAACCTAAAATTCGTCATTCCCGCAAAAACAGAAAACCAAAAAACAGCAACCTAAAATTCGTCATTCCCGCGCAGGCGGGAATCCAGTCCGTTCGGTTTCGTTTGTTTTAAGTTTCGGGCAACTTCCACTTCGTCATTCCCACGAAAGTGGGAATCCAGTCCGTTCGGTTTCGTTTGTTTTAAGTTTCGGGCAACTTCCACTTCGTCATTCCCGCGAAAGTGGGAATCCGGTTCGTTGAGTTTCAGTCATTTCCGATAAATCACCGCAACGTTAAATTTCTAGATTCCCGCTTTCGCGGGAATGACGGCGGAGAGGGTTTGTTGTTTCGGATAAATCCCTGTAGTTTTTCGTTTCTAGATTCCCGCCTTCGCGGGAATGACGGTGGAGGGGTTTCTGTTTTCCCGATAAATACCCACAAGCTAGGATCTCGTTATTTTCATAAGAATAGAAAACCAAAAGCAGCAACCTAAAATTCGTCATTCCCGCAAAAACAGAAAACCAAAAAACAGCAACCTAAAATTCGTCCTTCCCGCGTAGGCGGGAATCCAGTCCGTTGAGTTTCAGTCATTTCCGATAAATCACCGCAACGTTAAATTTCTAGATTCCCGCTTTCGCGGGAATGACGGCGGAGAGGGTTTGTTGTTTCGGATAAATCCCTGTAGTTTTTCGTTTCTAGATTCCCGCCTTCGCGGGAATGACGACACGGGAAATCTTATTTGAACCTACTATCTTAATCGGCTGCAAAATGCCGTCTGAACGGGTTTCAGACGGCATTTCTGTTTATGCGAAATCGCCCCAAAGCGTCTGCATCGCGGCGATGGCGGCGAGTGGGGCGGTTTCGGTGCGCAGGATGCGTTTGCCCAATGTTACTGCTTGGAAGCCGGCTTCAAATGCATATTGCTCTTCTTGTTCCGTCCAGCCGCCTTCGGGCCCGACCATAAAGACGATTGCGCCGGACGGGTGGCGGATGTCGCCGAGTTTGCGGGCGCGGTTGATGCTCATAATCAGCTTGGTGCTTTCAGACGGTATTTTGTCGAGTGCTTCACGGTAGCCGATGATGGGCAGTACGGGGGGAACGGTGTTTCTGCCGCTCTGTTCGCACGCGGAGATGACGATTTCCTGCCAGCGTGCGAGGCGTTTGGCGGCGCGTTCTCCGTCGAGGCGGACGATGCAGCGTTCGCTGATGACGGGCTGTATGGCGGTTACGCCGAGTTCGACGCTTTTTTGCAGGGTAAAGTCCATGCGATCGCCGGAGGAGATGGATTGGATGAGTGTGATGTTCAGCGGGGATTCCGTATCGGCGGTTTCTTCGTGCAGGATTTCCGCCACGGCGCGGCGTTTTTCCAAAACGGTCAGCCGTGCGGTATGTGCCTTGCCTTTGCCATCGAAGAGGGTGATGTTTTCGTTGGGGCGGACGCGTAGGACGTTGAGGTGGCGGACGATGTTGTCGGGCAGGGCGACGGTTTGTCCGACGGAAAGGTTTTCGGGCAGGTAGAATCGGGACATGGTTTTTGGCGGTTCGGACGGTTATAATCCGTCGCAGCGGCGTGATGGAAACGGACATTATACGTTCGCGCGCCGCAAGTTCAAAATATGAGGACAGTAGGAAGTGTTACACCGTTTGCAGAAAGTCGTGCGCCATATCGCGCAAACCGAAATTATGCCGCGTTTTTTGAATACGCCGTCTTGCCGTAAGGAAGACGGTTCGATGTTGAGCGAGGCGGACATTGCCGCGCAGACGGCTTTTGCTGCCGCGTTGCCGCTTCTGATCGATTGCCCGATGTTGGGCGAGGAAATGTCGCGGCAGGAACAGTCGGCTTTGTGGGAACAATATTCGGGGGAAAAGGGGCTGTGGATTGTCGATCCGATAGACGGGACGAACAATTTTGTCAACGGGCTGCCGCATTTTGCGGTGTCGGTGGCGTTTGTCCGCAACGGGCGTGCCGAATTGGGCGTAATCTACAATCCGGTCAGCGGCGAATGTTTTTATGCCGAACGCGGGCAGGGGGCGTTTTTAAACGGGACGCGCCTGCCTTTGCGTTTGGTGGACAAAAAGTTGAACGAGGCAATCGCGGGCGTGGAAATCAAATATCTGCGTTCGGGCAAACTTTCCAGCCGTATGAGTACGCTCGCGCCTTTCGGGACGATACGGAGTATGGGCAGCAGTACGTTGGATTGGTGTTATCTGGCGTGCGGGCGTTATGATGTTTATGTCCACGGCGGGCAGAAGCTGTGGGATTATGCCGCCGGCGCGTTAATTTTCGAGGAGGCGGGCGGCAGGCTGACGACTTTGGAAGGCGACGGGTTTTGGAGTGGTGAACACGTGTTCAAACGCTCGGTCGTTGCCGCGCTCGAACCGAAGCTGTTTGAACGCTGGGTCGGGTGGATACGGGAAAACCAATAGGTTTCAACAGGTTTGTTAATATATTTTCACGATTAACGTTCCTTAACATTAATTCGGGTACAATCCTTTCCGCTGATTACCGCTGCCGTTTCTCCCTTTTCGGCAGTGCAGCAAGTAAGACGTTTTCCCGCAATGTATTGACCATTCATACTTACCCTTGGTATGAATGGTTTTTTTTGCACGTTGAAAATGCCGTCTGAACGTTCAGACGGCATTTTTATGCGACAGGTTTCAGATATTTGCCGCAGCAGGCTTTGAATTTTTTGCCCGATCCGCAAATGCAGGGTTGTTTCATCGCAGGATGCGGAACGGTGGGATCGATAAAATACCATTGTCCGCCGATGTTGACGAAGCCGGACAGTTCGTGATGCGCGGATCGGTGTTGTCCGTCTCGGAAGTAGGCTTCAAATTCGACTTGGGCGTGCTGTTTGCCGAAGTTGCGGTGTGCGATGACGTTCAAGCCCAGCCATTCGGTTTCTCTGCTCCACTGCATCAGTTCGGCGGCATCGAGGAATGTTTGTTGCGCCGGAACGGTAGTAGCGATGATGTAGTCGATAAGGTGCAGCACATACGCGCTGTACCGCGAACGCATGAGGGCTTCGGCGGTGGGCGGCAGGATTTGGCGCAGATGAAGCGGGCGGCAGCAGCCGGCATAGCTTGTGCCTGAACCGCAGGGGCAGGGCGGGGTGTGGTGTGTGTTCATCAAAATTTCCTCACCGGTTGAAACCCCTCCCTTTAGGGAGGATAATCAAATTGGGAGAGATGTAACCTCTTCCAATTCAGGGCAACACGTAGGGCGACGCTTTATGTGTCGCCCTGTGTGTTGAAACATTTTGTTTGGGAATGCAAATGCCGTCTGAAGGCTTCAGACGGCATTGCCGGCACGGCAGCCCGTCAGGGCATCAGCATACCGCCGTTGACATGAAGTGTCTGGCCGGTGATGTATTTTGCTTGGTCGGAAGCGAGGAACAGAACTGCATCGGCAATATCTTGCGCTTCACCGAATTTGCCCAACGAAGTTTGCGCTTCAAAGGTTTGGCGGGTTTCTTCCGGCAGGGCGCGGGTCATGTCGGTATCGATAAAGCCGGGGGCGACGCAGTTGACGGTAATGCCGCGGCTGCCGACTTCGCGCGCCATGGATTTGGAGAAACCGATTAAGCCTGCTTTTGCCGCGGCATAGTTGGTTTGACCGGCATTGCCCATCACGCCGACGACGGAGGTAATGTTGATGATGCGGCCGGAACGTTGTTTCATCATACCGCGCAAGACGGCTTTGGAGGCGCGGAAGACGGATTTTAGGTTGACCTGCATGATGTCGTCCCACTCTTCTTCTTTCATACGCATCAGGAGGTTGTCGCGGGTGATGCCGGTGTTGTTGACCAGAATGTCGAGTTTGCCGAACGTTTTTTCGATGTCGGCAATCAGGTTTTCGATGGTTTCGGGTTCGGCAGAATCCAATGCACGGCCTTCGCCGCCCCATTGTGCCAACCGCTCGCTAATCGCTGCCACACCGCTCTCACTGGTCGCCGTACCGATGACTTTGGCACCGGCTGCCGCCAGCGTGTCGGCAATCGCTGCACCGATACCGCGCGATGCGCCTGTTACCAAAGCGATTTTGCCGCTTAAATCTTGTGTGCTCATATTTTTTCCTTTTTTCCGATAATCGAAGGACTGCGCCGGACGGTGCAGCCCTGTTTGCTGTTTATTCCCACTCGATGGTGGCAGGCGGTTTGCCGCTCACATCGTAAACCACGCGGTTGATGCCTTTGACTTCGTTGATGATGCGGTTGGACACTTTGCCCAACATGGAATACGGCAGTTCTGCCCAATGCGCGGTCATGAAGTCGCTGGTGATGACGGCGCGCAGTGCAACGACGTAGTCGTAAGTGCGTCCGTCTCCCATTACGCCGACGGATTTCACAGGCAGGAATACGGCGAAGGCTTGGCTGGTCAGATCGTACCAAGGCGTGCCGTTTTCGTCGGTAGTGTTGCGTAATTCTTGGATGAAAATATCGTCTGCCTGACGCAGCAAGTCGGCGTATTCTTTTTTCACTTCGCCCAAGATACGCACGCCCAAGCCGGGGCCCGGGAACGGATGGCGGTACACCATTTCGCGCGGCAAGCCCAAAGCAACGCCCAGTTCGCGCACTTCGTCTTTGAACAAGTCGCGTAAAGGCTCAAGCAGCTTGAGCTTCATGTTCTCAGGCAGACCGCCGACGTTGTGGTGTGATTTGATGGCGTGGGCTTTTTTGGTTTTCGCGCCTGCGGATTCGATTACGTCAGGGTAAATCGTGCCTTGCGCCAACCATTTGGCGTTGGTGAGTTTTTTCTCTTCGGCATCAAATACTTCGATAAATTCCGCGCCGATGATTTTGCGTTTTTTCTCGGGGTCGGTAACGCCGGCGAGTTTCGCCATAAACTGCCCTTCGGCATCGACGTGTATCACTTTCACACCCAAGTTGCGGGCGAACATATCCATCACCATTTTGCCTTCGTTCAGGCGCAACAAACCGTGATCGACGAACACGCAGGTCAGTTGGTCGCCGATGGCGCGGTGAATCAGCGCGGCGGCTACGGAAGAGTCCACGCCGCCCGACAGGCCTAAAATCACTTCGTCGCTGCCGACTTGTTCGCGGATTTTGGCAACGGCTTCTTCGATGTAGTTGGGCATCGTCCAGCCTGGTTGCGCGCCGCAGATGTCCAAGACAAAGCGGTTCAACAGGGCGCGGCCTTGTTTGGTGTGGGTAACTTCGGGGTGGAACTGGATGCCGTAGAATTGTTTTTCAGTGTTTTCCATCATGGCAATCGGGCAGGACGGAGTGTCGCCGATGACGGCGAAACCGTCGGGTAGTTTGGACACTTTGTCGCCGTGGCTCATCCATACGTCCAATGTATTGGGCGCGTCGTCGTAAATATCGCGCGTCAGTCCGCTGTCGATGGTTTTAACTTGCGCGTAACCGAATTCGCGCTGGTTGCCGGGCTGCACTTCGCCGCCTAAGTGGTGCGCCATAAATTGCATGCCGTAGCAGATGCCCAAAATCGGAATGCCCAAATCAAAGATACCGGTATCGGCTTGATAGTCGGATTCGTAAACGGAATTGGGGCCGCCGGAAAGGATGATGCCTTTGGGGTTGAAGGCTTTGATTTCGTCCAAAGGCATGTCGAAGGAATGCAGCTCGCAGTAAACGTGGGCTTCGCGCACGCGGCGGGCAATCAGCTGGGTAACTTGCGAACCGAAGTCGAGGATGAGGATTTTGTCTTGGGTCATAATGGGTTTTACGGTGATTGAAGATAATCGGATGGGTCGGCGGATATGATGCCGTCTGAAAGGGTCGGGGCGATTGTACCATTTCAGACGGCATTTTGTTTATGCCGTCCGGACGGCGGCATCTTTGTTTGAGATATTGCGTAACATCGTGTAGTAGCCGTTTTGGGACATCAGTTGTTCGTGTGTGCCTTGTTCGATGATTTTGCCGTCGTCCATTACGATGATGCGGTCGGCCCCTTCGATGGTGGTCAGGCGGTGGGCGACGATGATGCCGGTGCGGTTTTCCATCAGGTGTTCGAGCGCTTGTTGGACGAGGCGTTCGGATTCGTTGTCCAATGCGCTGGTGGCTTCGTCCAATAATAATATCGGCGCGTCTTTCAAAATGGCGCGGGCAATGGCGACGCGTTGCCGCTGTCCGCCGGATAAGTTGCTGCCGTTCGATCCGATGGGCTGGTGCAGTCCGAGCGGGGATGCGTCGATCAGGCTTTGCAGGTTGGCGGCTTGGAGGGCGGATAGGACTTCGGCTTCGCCCGCGTCGGGACGGCTATATCGGACGTTTTCAAACAGGGTGTCGTCAAACAGGAATACGTCTTGGGAGACGAGGGCAAATTGGGCGCGCAGGCAGTCGAGTTTGATGTCGGCGATGTCGATACCATCTATGCAGATGTTGCCGGCAGACGGTTCGACAAAGCGGGGCAGCAGGTTGACGACGGTGGATTTGCCGCTGCCGGAACGTCCGACCAGGGCGACGCGTTCGCCTTGTCTGATGTCGAGGTTGAAGTTGTCGAGGGCTTTGATGCCGTCTGAACGGTATTCGACATCGACGTTGCGGAAGCTGATGCGCCCTTCGACACGCTGCGGCGCGAGCGTGCCTTTGTCCTGTTCAGGTGGGGTGTCGAGAAATGCACATACGCCGTCGGCGGCGAGGAACATCGTCTGCATAGGGATGCTGATGTTGGCAAGGCTTTTGATGGGTGCGTACATTTGCAGCATCGCGACGATGAATGCCATAAATTCGCCGATGGTGGTGTAGCCCTTTTGGCTTTGCCACAGGGCGATGAAGATGACAACGGCGAGGGCAATCGAGGCAATCAGTTCGCTGAACGGGGAATGTGCCGCCGTTGCCTGCGTGATTTTTTTGCTGAGGCGGACGATGGTGCGGTTGATCGCGTCGAACCGGTTTGCCGCCTGCGCCTGCCCGTTGAACAGCTTGACGACGCGGTGTCCCTGATGGGTTTCGGCAATCACGTTGTTCATCGTGCCTATGCTTTTTTGCGAGTCGGAAATGACGTGCTTCAGACGGTCGCGGTAGTAGCGCGAGAGCAGGGAGAGCAGGGGGAACATCAGGACGACGATAAGGCTGAGCTGCCAGTTGAGGTAAAGCAGGACGATGGTCAGGCCGGTAACAATCATTGTGTCGCGCGTGAGAACGGTAAAGATGTCGCTGGCGTTGCTGACCGACTGTTCGGTCAGGTTGAGCATATTCATCAGTACGGTGCCGGACGGCGTTTCCTGATGGTAGCGGGAGGAAAGGGTCAGCATTTTGGCAAACATATCTTTGCGGATTTTGCTGATGGTCATCACGGAGACCCAAGTCATCAGATAGGTGCTGGTAAAGCGGCAGATGCCACGGATGACGACGAGGATGATGAGAAAGAGCGGGACGGTCCAGATTTTGTTTTCCGTCCCCCAAACCATATAGGTAAACTGTTCGCGCCAGTTTTGCAGGGTGGAAAGGATGCCGGCGGCGGCAGACAGCTCGGGCGGAGCGGCGGGTGCGGAAAAGCCGTGGTTAATCAGAGGGGCGATGAAGGCGGCAAGGTAGCTTTCGGTGGCGGCAACGCCGAAAATGGCAATCAGGGCGGCAACGATGCGGATTTTGTAGGGGCGGACGTACGCCATCAGGCGCATAAAGCTGCGCGCGTCTTCTTTTTTAAACAGTCCGAAAGTCAGTTTTTCTATCATATCGGTAGGGCGGGAACTGCAATGGCAGCCGCTGTCGGTGGTTTGGTAGGGATGGATTATAGCGCAAATATGCGGCTGTTTGCCGTTCGGACGTGAAAAGCAGCCTGAAGAGGGCAGGCTGCTTTTTGCGGAACGAAGTCAGTGCGCTTCGATAAAGGCGGCAACCTGTCCGGCATCGGTCAGTGCGCTGCACGCGGTGATTTTGTTGATGCGTTTTGCCAAGCCCGCCAACACTTTGCCCGGGCCGCATTCGGCGGATTCGGTGATGCCGTCTGAAACAAGGGCGTTGACGGTTTCCGTCCAGCGTACGGGGCTGTAAAGCTGGCGGACGAGCGCGTCTTTGATTTTGTCGGCATCATCGTAGGCGGCAACATCGGCATTGTGGATGACGCGGATTTGCGGCTGCTTGATTACAACCGATTTCAGGGCCTCAGCGAGTTTGTCGGCGGCGGGTTTCATCAGGCTGCAATGGGAAGGTACGGATACAGGCAGCGGCAGGGCGCGTTTGGCGCCGGCTTCTTTGGCGGCGGTCATGGCGCGCTCGACGGCGGCGGCATTGCCTGCAATCACGACTTGTCCGGGCGAGTTGAAGTTGACGGCTTCGACCACTTCATCCTGTGCGGATTCGGAGCAAATTTGTTTTACCTGTTCATCTTCCAAGCCGAGAATCGCCGCCATTGCGCCCACGCCTTGCGGTACGGCAGACTGCATCAGTTCGGCGCGTAGGCGCACGAGTTTGATGGCGTCTGCAAAATCCAATGCGCCGGCGGCGACAAGCGCGGTATATTCGCCGAGGCTGTGTCCGGCAACGGCAGCAGGCGTTTTGCCGCCCGCTTCCAAATAGGCGCGGTAAACGGCAACGCCGGCGGCGAGCATGATGGGTTGGGTATTGACGGTTTGACCGATGATTTCGGCATCGCTACCGTTAATCATCGCCCACAAGTCCTGCCCCAATATGGCGGAGGCTTCGTCAAATGCGTTTTTGACGATGGCGTGTCCGGCAAAGCCGTTCATCATACCGAGGCTTTGGGAACCTTGTCCGGGAAAAAAGAAGGCAAAAGACATAGTATTCCTTTGTTGGGTTGGATTGTCAGAGATGTTGCCCGAGTTTTACAAAAAGTTCGGGCGGAACGAAATAATCAATCAGGATGCAGGTCGCCAGGACATTACCTGAAACAGTCAGACGGAACAGCACAACAAAACGCTTTTTCGCCGTTTTATGCCTGAATATCCTGCTGCCCAAGTATGCGCCCGTCCAACCGCCGAACAAGGCAGGCAGGAGCAGGCAGTATTCGGGAATGCGGTACTTTCCCTGTACGGCACGCCGTTTGTCGATGCCGTAAAGTGCAAATGTGTAAAAAGACAGTATGGCGTAACACGCTCCCAATAGGGGACATAATATGAAAACAGCGGATAAAAAGGCTGTGCATATTGTCAGCTTGAGGAAAGGCAGTTGCTTCATAGGATGGGAAATGCCGTCTGAAAACCTGCTTCAGACGGCATGGTATTCAATATTGCAGCAATACCGCGCCCCACGCGAAACCGCCGCCGATGCCTTCGAGCAAGAGGTTTTGTCCGCGTTTGATTTGTCCGCTGCGGATGCCCGCGTCCAAAGCCAGCGGAATCGAGGCTGCGGACGTGTTGCCGTGGTCTTGGACGGTCAGGATGACTTTGTCCATACTTAGCCCCAAATGTTTTGCGGTCGATTCAATAATGCGGCGGTTTGCCTGATGCGGCACAATCCAGTCGATTTGAGCGGCGGTGTAACCTGCTTCTTCGATAACGTCATCGGCGATTTTGGACAGCATTTTGACGGCAAACTTGAACACGCCGGGACCGTCCATCGAAATGTACGGCGAACCGGAAACTTTGCCACAGGCGATTTGCCCGGGGACGTTTAAGAGTTTCAGATAATTGCCGTCGGCTTTGAGTTTGGCGTGGATGATGCCCGGTTCGTCGGACGCGCTTAAAACCACCGCGCCCGCGCCGTCGCCGAAGAGGACGCAGGTTGTGCGGTCGTTCCAGTCTACAATGCGGCTGAAGGTTTCCGCGCCGATGACCAGTGCGTTTTTCGCCATACCGCTTTTAATGTAGGCGTTTGCCGTAGTCAGCGCGTACATAAAGCCCGCACACACTGCCTGAACGTCGAAGGCGGGGCAGCCGTTGGTGATGCCCAATTTTTGCTGCACGATGGTTGCAGTAGACGGAAACTGCATATCCGGCGTTGCCGTCGCCACGATAATCAGGTCGATTTCATTGCCGTTCAAACCTGCGGCATCCAGCGCACGGCGGGCCGCTTCGGCTGCAAGATCGCTGGTTTTCTCGTTTTCGGCTGCAATATGGCGGAACTTAATGCCTGTACGCGCGGTAATCCACTCGTCAGAGGTATCTACCTTTTGGGCAAGGTCGTCATTGCTGACGCGGTTGGCGGGAAGATAGCTGCCCGTGCCGGAAATTTTGGCATACTGCATGGGAACGGCCTTTTTAGAGAGTTGGTTCAGATTCGGCTATTGTAAGCGAAAAACCGATGATTGCCCAATACGGACAGGGTGCAAATGACGGAAACAGGGATGGGGGTGTGGTTTGGGATACAGATGGTTTTCAGATGCAGATTGCCGTGGACAGGCAGGGCGGGGTTGCCGATATGCTGTTTTAAGCGAAGGAAATGCCGTCTGAAAACCCAAGCTGCTTCAGACGGCATTTTGATTGTTGGTTTTCCATCAAATTATTGGTGCTGGTGTTTGTTTTTGTCTGATAAATTCAGAAATGATATTTTGAATTGTAGAAATATTTTTAGAGATATGCTCAATAGGGTAGAAGTCTCCCCAAATTTCTATTGTATTTCCACTATAATATCCTTTTTCAAAATAGACAGTTAATTCGGTATGGCCAAATTTGGGTTCAGGAATAATTCTGAAAACAAGGACGCCGGCTTTTTTCTCAAAATTTGATACGGAAAAAAAGTGATTGATTTCCCTAATGCCAGGATTTTCCAAAACGGGGATTTGGATTCGTTCTCCATTATCTGTAATAAAAAATCCGCCAAAAACAACCGTTGATGTTTTCATGTTTATCAACCCATTGGCTTTATTGGTTAATCGGACGTGCTTTCTATCTCAAATTCCTTGTTGATCAAAGAAATTTCCCGGGATTCTTGTTCCGTCAGCTGGACATCGAAATCTTCGATATAAGTACACAGGATTTCAAAAGCCAAAAAACGTTCCGAATCAAGCACACCATGTTCCCAAAAGATTGGGATGAGGCTAGAATTAGGGCTGAAGTTACTTCGGCTTGGGAGAAAAGAAAGGAATTAGAAGGTCAAAAATGGAGAGGTACAAGTAAATCTGGTGTTGAAATAGAAGGATTTACGGAACCTAATCGAACAGCTTATCCACTTTATAATAGTAAATGAAGTATTGATTAAAAAGGTGTTTTTAAATGTATAAAATAAAATGTTTTTATGATCAGTTTAGTTCTGGTGAATTATTTAACTACTGCCAGTTTTTAGATAATTCTTCTAATCAAAAGATAAATACACGAGGAACAGTGTATCAATATATTATTTATGTTTTAACAGGAGACCTTTATCTACAAAAAGACATAGATGAAAATTTAGAATTTATCCATCAAGCAGAAAATAATCCCAATGAAGTTTATTCAGGAGGTGGACAAGGTTTTTGCTGGGATATTTCTGCTGAAAAAGTAGTTTTCTATCACAACGAATTTGATGAAGAAGACGGCTGGCCTGATTTAAGCTGTTCGCTGCATACTTTTAAAACTGCTTTAATTGCTTGGAATGCTTTTTTGCAATTGCCTAAAAGTATTCATTCGGTGGTGGAGACTGTGATTGAGGAATAAGCATAATTAGCTTAATGAATAGAATCAGCGATATAGATTGGACTGCAAATCCACGCTTATACGCTGTGCCATGATTAAGATGTTAGAACTTGTATTGAATACAAGTTCTCATAAACGAATGGCAGTAAGCATTTGATTTAGATAAAATCCTTGAAAATGAATATAATCCAATGCGGATTCAATCAGACGGGCATCAAGCCTGCCTTCAAGGGATTTTCCGAACTTCATAATCCGTTTGTCTAGAGCTTTCATCCGTTTTTCTAATGTCTTCATTTTTCAAATACTCCGGGCGATATTTAGGACAGGTCTTTTTGTTATTTTGAATAAAATACAGGTTCTACCGCGCTGATCACTTCTATGACAGAATCGTTGAAAAAGAAGACATAAGCCTTGTAATATGCCTTTTCGAAGAAATCAAAACTTTCTTTTTTCAACCAGTCCATATAACTGTCATCTATTATTTCAAAAAAATAATGTGGTGTAGCAGGATTTTTATCACAATGATTTTTTGCTCTGTTTTGGAATAAATATTCTGAAAATTTTACTTTATAAGATTCATCCGTCAGTTGGAAATGAATGACGGAGTCTATAAATATTTCAATGTGCACTTCCTTATTGCAATCGGATGCTGAAATATTCACATCTTGTTCAGTAGCATAAACCTTATCCAAATAAAATCTGCAGTTATTTTTTGGGAATTGTAACGGTTTGATTTTATAAATATTATTATTATTCATGATTTTTATTGATTTTCCAGTAAATCTTCGTCTTACCTGGTTTTGAATATTTTCGCACTGGATGGGCGTTTTGATCGGTAAGGTGGACAGATGCCGTCTGAAACGGTTGGTTTTCAGACGGCATAGGGTGTGTTTCTTTACAAGTCGGCGGCGATTTCGTTTTGGACTGCTTTGGCAGCTTCGAGTGCGGCGAGCTGTTCGGCTACGCCTTGTTCGATTTTGGAAAGGCTGGCAGACTTGGCTTCATGGTAGGCTTCTTCGAGGGCATAGCGGAAACCGGTTTCGTCTGTGCCGCCGTGGCTTTTAATCACGATGCCGCGCAGCCCGAGCAGGATGGCCCCGTTGAATTTGCGCGGGTCGAGTTTGTTTTTCAGCCCTTTAAGGGCGGGTAGGGCGGCAACGGCGGCAAGTTTGTTGAACAGGTTGCTTTGGAATTCGCGGCGGATGGCTCCGCTCATGAATTTGACTGCGCCTTCGATGGTTTTGAGCATGACGTTGCCGACAAAGCCGTCTGCGACGACGACATCTGCTTCGCCGTAGAGGATGCTGTTGCTTTCGATGTTGCCGATAAAGTTGAGTTTGCTGTTTTGCAGCAGTTTGTAGGTTTGTTTGACGGTGTCCGTACCTTTGATGTCTTCTGTGCCGACGTTGACCAGCCCGACGCGCGGTTGTCCTTTTTGAGGATGGAGTGCATGGACGAGTTCGCTGCCGATAACGGCAAATTGGGCGAGCTGTTCGGGGGTGCAGTCGACGTTCGCGCCAAGGTCGAGTGCAAGGGTAACATGGTCGGTGTCGGACGGGAGGAATTTGGCGATGGCGGGGCGTTCGATGCCGGGTATGGTCTTGAGGACGAAACGTGCGGTTGCCATGAGTGCGCCCGTGTTGCCTGCGGATACGGCGGCTTGGGCTTTGCCTTCTTTAACTTGGTTGATGGCAACGCGCATGGAGGAGTCTTTTTTGTTCTTTAGGGCGGACTGAGGGGATTCATCCATGCCGACAACTTGGGTGGTATGGCAGATGTCAATAAGTTCCATCGGCGCGCCTGCTGCGTTCAGGGCTTGGCGGAGCTGTGCTTCGTCGCCGGTCATAATCAGGCGGACATCGGGATGCGCTTGGAGGAATGCGGTTGCGCCGGGTACGGTAACGGCAAGTCCTTGGTCGCCGCCCATGGCATCTACGGCCAATGTAATCATAGGGTTTCTCCGGTAGGTTTTCGGTCTGCGGCAGGGAACGGATGGGTTTTCAGACGGCATCGGTTCGGAAAATATGCCGTCTGAAAGGGTCAGCCTCGGCTGCTTTCGGCAAGACGGTTGTGTTCGTCGATATCGAGTGCATCCCATGGATAGTTAATCCACCAGTCGTCTACGGTGATGCCGCTGAAATAGGGAATGCCTTCGGGGATTTTACCTGCTTTGGCTTTGATTTTTTCGTGTAGTACGGCGACGCCGACAGTGCCGAAGTCTTCTTTGAGCAGTTCTTTCAGGCAGAACTCCATGGTTACGCGGCTGTCGTCCACTTCGTCGACAACAAGGACGTTTTTACCTCGTAAGGCTTCGGGGACGGGGTCTAGCCATTGGACTTTTTTGACTTCTTCGGTAACTTGTCCTTCGTTGTCGCTGTCGTAATAAGCGGTGGTTACGGCATAAATCGGAATTTCCAGAAAACAGCGCAGCATACGTGCAGGAATAAAGCCGCCGCCGCCGATAGCGATCATGGCGTCGTATTTGACGCCGGAGTTCCGGATTTTTTCTGCCAATGCTTTGATGACGCGGTGGATATCATCGTAGGTGTACCAGATTTTCTGTTTCATCGGAATTTCCTTGGTGCTTTCGGGTATGTTTTCAAAATACGGGATATTATACGGAACGGTTTGTCCCTGTATATTGACCTATGGCGAAAGTTTGTACGGATGTTGCATCCAATACAAAAAAAGCCAGTAATTGCATGGCAATGTTCTGGCTTTTTCAGTCAGTCGAATAGGGATTATTCGCCCTTGGCTTTTACCACTTTGCGGCCGCGGTACATGCCGTTTGGAGAAATGTGGTGCGGGCGGTGCACTTCGCCGGTTGCGCTGTCGACAGACAGTGCGGGCGCAGTCAGCGCGTCGTGTGAACGGTGCATACCGCGTTTGGAAGGGGATTTTTTGTTTTGTTGAACGGCCATTTCAAGCTCCTAGATAAATAAACTGTGTCCTAATCAATTGCTTTTCAAACCTGCTAAAACAGCAAAGGGGTTTGGTTTGTCCCGATTGACTTCTTCCAGTGTCCCATTGTCGCCGCAGTCTTCGTGTCGAGGGGAGAAGGGGAGCGACATCAGGATTTGGTCTTCGACCAAGGTTTGTACGTCAAGCTCTTTTTCGAGCAACATGCCTTCCAATTCTTCATCGGCAAGCATGGCTTCGTCCAAATCCCCTTCATCGGCAAACAGGACGATACGGCTGGTTTCGTCGAGCAGAAACGGTACGGGCGTAATGCAACGCTGGCAAACCAGGGGCATATCGGCTTTGACGTTCAAGTCGAGAAACAGGCGTTGCAACCGGTCGCGGCCGCCTTGCAGCGTAAACGACACGCGTGTCTGTTTGTCGGCCGGATAATCGTGCGAACTGACGCGTTCATCCAATTCTTCGAGCAGGAAGCTGCCTTGCAGGTTCTGCCCTTCGGCGGCGAAAACTTCTGGGTCAATCAAATTAGGGTCTGACATAAACGGGGTATGATATAATTTAGATGTTCTAACGTCAATATTTTTAAGAAAAATGTTATGACGCACCGGAGACGGGTATCTGTGTTTCGGCGCATGGCTGGATTTTACCGCCCCTTCGGGCGTGTTTTCAACGGTAAGGAGGATGGGATGGGTTTGGAACTGCCTTTGATTTTGGGTACGAGTTCGGTTTTCCGCCGCGAACAGATGGAGCGGCTCGGCATTGTCTTTCAGGCGGTATCGCCCGATTTTGACGAAACGCCGATGCTGGGGGAGTCTGCCCCTCAGACGGCATTGCGCCTTGCCGAGGGTAAGGCGCGGTCGTTGGCCGGACGTTTCCCCGAGGCGTTGATTGTCGGTGCGGACCAGGTAGCG
>NZ_CAUJNZ010000011.1:0-63284 GCF_963392925.1 Neisseria polysaccharea | reverse complement strand
CAGCAAAAGTAGCATCTGATAAAGGTTTAGAAAAGACTGCTGATGGTTTAGCGATTAAATCTAAAGCCAACGGTGGTCTTACTGTAGATGCAAATGGTGTATCTGTAACAACAGATAACACAACCATTGCGGTAGATAAAGCGACAGGTAAAGTCTCAGCGGTAACGGGTACGATTGAAAACGACGCTGGCAATGCGAAAGCGAAAACGGGTGATGAGGATAAACTCACCACGGTGGCTAATGTAGCTGAAGCGATTAACGCGGCGAAAGTGAAAGTCGAAGCGGGTAATGGTGCGACAGTTGCGCATGATGCGGCGACTAACACCTATACGGTTTCAGCGAAAATTGACGAAAACAAAGGTATCGTTGCGGGTGCAAACGGCTTATCTGTGCAAGGCGGAAACGGTGTAACTGTGGATGCGAGTGGTGTGTCTGTTAAAGCGAAAGCTAACGGTGGTTTGACTGTTAATGGGGATGGTGTTTCTGTAAATACCGATGGTACAACGATTAAACTGGATGATACGGGCAACGTGTCAGCGGTAACGGGTGAGATTGAAAACAACGCGGGCAATGCGAAAGCGAAAACGGGTGATGAGGCTAAACTCACCACTGTAGCTAATGTTGTTAGTGCGATTAATGAAGCAAAAACAAAAGTTGCAGCGAAAGACAGTACAACGGAAGTTGAGCTTGATACAGATGGAAAGACATACAAGGTTGCAGCGAAAGTAGCATCTGATAAAGGTTTAGAAAAGACTGCTGATGGTTTAGCGATTAAATCTAAAGCCAATGGTGGTATCAAAGTGGATGGAGAGGGTATCTCTGTAAATACGAAAGCCAACGGTGGTATTACTGTAGATGCTGATGGTGTATCTGTTAATGCGAAAACTGGCGGTGGTATTACTGTAGATGCTGATGGTGTCTCCGTTAAAGCGAAAGCCAACGGTGGTCTTACTGTCGGTACAGATGGTGTCTCTGTAACAACAGATAACACAACCATTGCGGTAGATAAAGCGACAGGTAAAGTCTCAGCGGTAACGGGTATGATTACGGCAGGGAATGAAGCAAGTGTTGAAGATGCAGATAAAGACAAGTTAGCGAAAGCAGGTGAAGTAGCGGCGGCGATTAATGCAGCGAAAGTGAAAGTTGCCGCAGGTAATGGTGCTGACGTTTCTCATAATGAAGCGACTAACACCTATACGGTTTCGGCGAAAGTTGAGTCGGGTAAGGGTTTAGAGAGTGGTGCTGCAGGGTTGTCAGTAAAAGCTGGAGATGGAGTTACAGTTGATAATAAGGGTATCTCTGTAAATACGAAAGCCAACGGTGGTATTACCGTAGGTGCTGATGGCGTATCAGTACAAAATGGAAATGGTATTACTGTAGATGCAAGTGGTGTCTCTGTTAAAGCGAAAGACAAGGGAGGTCTTACTGTCGGTACAGATGGTGTCTCTGTGAATACGGATGGTACAACCATTGCGGTAGATGCAGCGACAGGCAATGTGAAAGCGGTAACGGGTGAGATTAGCAATGAAGCTGGCAAAGCGAAAGCGAAAGATGGTGATGGGGATAAACTCACCACTGTAGCTAATGTTGTTAGTGCGATTAATGAAGCAAAAACAAAAGTTGCCGCGAAAGACAATACAACGGAAGTTGAGCTTGATACAGATGGCAAGACTTACAAAGTTGCAGCGAAAGTTGCAGACGGCAAAGGTTTAGAGAAAACCGACAGCGGCCTGGCTGTCAAAGCTGGTAACGGTATCGAAGTAGGTTCCGATGGCGTGAAAGTGAAGGCCAAAGATAACGGCGGCATCATAGTCGATAAAGATGGCCTCTCGGTAGATTTGCCATTTACCCGTACGGACGAGCCTGGTGGTACAATGGTTACTTTTAAAGGTAAGCAAGCTGCCGATCGTCCAAATGGTGAAGTTCGTATTGGAGGGGTAGCTGCCGGTATGGTTACGCCGACTAGTACGGATGCAGTCAATGGCTCACAACTTTATGCTGTCAGCAGTCGTGTGGACCGTCTGCAGGATAAAGTAGATAAATTGGGCAAACGTGCTGATGCAGGGGTAGCAGGAGCTTTGGCGACGGCCAATCTGTTGCAGCCTCATCATCCGGGTCAGTCTGTGGCTACCGCTGCTGTTGGAAATCATAATGGTCAGACTGCGATTGCAGTGGGTTATGCCACTATGTCTGATAACGGTAAGTATGGTATGAGGTTCTCGTTTGGGGCTAACTCCCAACATGATGTAAGTTTGGGTGCGGGCTTAGGATATTTCTGGTAACCGCCCGAACTGACTGTTTAACCGGCATATGTTTCATATGCCGGTTTTTTATGGTTTAGAAGTCGGTACGGTTAAGGAAGTTTTGTATGCGGTATGAAAAATAAAGAGTTTTATATCGATATTCCGTTGAAGTCTTGTATGTGTTGTGGGAAACAACAGCTGGAAAAGCTTTTAACGGGGTAATTTGGGTGTGATTTGCTAAGGGTAACTCTAAGTGTCGGGTTTGTGCTTCAAGTTAAATGCCGTCTGAAACGTACTCTGTTTCAGACGGCATTTTAAAATGCAGGCGTTTAGAACTTGGCTTGCAGCCTTAACCAAGCGGTGCGGCCGGGTTCGTTGACGCGGGTGGTTTTGATGCCGGCGGCAGGATCGACAAATCCTCCGCTTCTGCTGACGAATTCGGCATAGGTTTTGTTAAAGACGTTGTCCACTCCGCCTTGCAGGGTGGCGTATTTGTTGAATTTCCAACCTGCATTGACGGAAAGCACACCAAAGCCTGCGGATGCGCCAATATCCTGACCGATGATGTTGCCCTGTCCTTTGGCGTAGCGGTTTTGTTTGGCAACCAGTTTCCACAATGCGCCCGCGCTGAATTTGCCGTTGTCGAAGGCGAGGGTGTTGTTCCATTCGAGCGGAGGTGTTTGTGCCAACGGCAGATTGTCGGTCGTGTTTTTACCGCGCGTGTAAGCAAGGTTGCTGCTGATGCTCCAGCTTGGTGCAAACTGCCATTTGGCTTCAAGTTCGCCGCCGAAACGGGTGGCATTGATGTTGCGCGCCATGGTCATGACATGTCCGTGTCCGCCATGTCCGCCGTGGTGCATCATGTGCTGTTCGATCAGGATATAGTCGCGTATTTTACCGGCAAAGAGTGAGGCGGCAAGGTGGAGGTTGCCCTTGTTCCAAATCATGCCTGCATCGATTTGGCGGTTGGTTTCTTTTTTCAGGTCTTCATCCCGATTGCGCTCCCAGTAGTCAGGCGAACGCTGGGCAACGCCCAAACCTGCATAATATTTGGTATTTCCCGCAGTTTGCTCGAAACGGAAGAAGCCGGAAGTCAAAGGATATTTGATGGTTCTGTTGGGGTCGCTGTTCGGATAAGTTTCGTAAACGGCAGTAACTTTATCGTACCGCAAACCGGCAATCAGTTTTTGCTTGTCGGTACGTTGCCATGCCGCTTCGGCAAAGCCGCCCAGTTGGTTAAAGCTTTGGGTAGGCTTGAAAGGACTCGAAGCGTAGTTTTCATTGCCGTTGCGTTCGGTATGGCGGTCGCGCATATAGTCGATGCCGGTTTGAAGGTTGACGTTGTCCCAATCGAAAGTGGCTTTCAGGTTGCCGGTATCGGTGCGGCGTTTGGGATTCATAGCGCGTTTGCCCATCATCATTGTAACCGGACGGAGGCTGTAGGTGTCCATAACGTGGTCGATTTCGCTGGAGCCGTAGCGTGCTTCGATTTCGCTCAACCAGGGTGTGATATTGCGTTGGCTGATGCGGACATTCCACGCGTCGCGGTCGAATTTGCTGCCGTCCATCATACGGTCGGCGTAGGCTGCCTTCCCGCGGCTACGTTCGTATGTGCCGGCGATGGTGGTGTTTTCGGTCGGGGTAACGCCCAACTGAACCATTTGGCTGTCGCGTTTGAAGTTGGAATGTACGCGGTTGCCTGCTCCGTCTTTATAGTCGTCGGATTCGTTGTGTGAGACATTGAGGCGGGCATAACCGTATTTGCCACCCGCACCGGCTTCAAAGGAGGCATCGCGTCTGCCGCTGCTGCCCAATGTGGTGCTGCCGTTGAAGGAGTAGGGTTGTTCGTGGAAGGTCGGATCTTTACGGACGAAGTGAACGGAACCGCTGATCAAACCCATCCCTTGGGTAACGGTTTGCGGACCTTTGGTGACGACAACTTCGTCAAAGGTGCTGGGGTGGATGTAGGAAGTGGGCGGGTCCATGCGGTTTGAACAGCCGCCGTAAACGAACTGGTCGTCTGCGTTGATGGCAAGGCGCGAGCCGCCCAAACCGCGGAACAATGGATCGCCCGAGCTGCCGCCTTTGCGGATGATGCTCATGTTGGGGACGGATTGTAAAAGGTCTGCACCATCCCCTGCCGGTAGGGGCTGGAGGGTGGCTTTAGGATTGAATTTGACTGTATTGGCTTTTTGCTGCTGTGTCCCGGTAACGGTAACGGGGGAGAGCTCGGCGGTTTCTTCCGCAACAGGGGCTGCCCATGCTTGGCTTAGCGCGGCTGCGAGGGGAAGGAGTAGGAAGTGGGTAGTTTTCATATCTAATCTACTTAAATAGAGGGTTGTTGTGTTAGTCCTAAAGTAGTATATAAAACTAAACTGAACGATGCATCAGAAGTTGCACTTTATTTAACATACATCAATAACGAATGTATCGGCCTAATAAAAAAATGCCGTCTGAAGCGGAAACGGCTTCAGACGGCATTTTGAAAGACGGGTTATTTATTAAAGAAAATCAGCGTCCACGGCAAAACATAGGCCTGCAGGAGGGTCAGGAAGCCGACAAAGATGCAGAAAATCAAGCTGTGTTTCACGGTGAAGCGGAACAGGTTGGATTCTTTGCCCTCCAAGCCTACTGCCGCACAGGCGATGGCGATGGATTGCGGCGAAATCATTTTGCCTGTTACGCCGCCGGTTGTATTGGCGGCAACGGTCAATTCGGGGGTAACGCCGATTTGGTGCGCCGTACTTGCCTGCAAAGAACCGAATAAGGCGTTTGCGGAAGTGTCCGAACCAGTCAGGAATACGCCCAGCCAGCCGAGGAACGGCGAGAAGAACGGGAACACGGCACCGGTAGCGGCAAGGACGAGTGCCAAAGTGGACGACAGTCCTGAATAGTTTGCCACGAATGCGAAGCCGAGTACCAAACCGATGGACAGGATGGACAGGCGCAGTTCTTTGAGCGTTTCAAAGAACGTGCCGACGGCTTCGGAAGGTTTCATTTTCAGCAGGATTGCGGAAACGATGGAAGCAAACAGGATTGCCGTACCGACTGCGCCGAGGAAGTCAATTTTGAATACGGCGGCGTATGGTGTCGGTTCGCTGACGATGGGCGCGGCTTTTTGTACCAAGTTGTGCAGCATCGGCCAGTCGAATTTGATGGTGGCAACGCCCAAAGCCTCTTTTACGCCCTTAATCGTCCACACGCTGACGAAAACGGTCAGAATGGCAAAGGGCGACCAAGCTTTGATGATTTGTCCGGCAGTGTATTCGCCCGCTTTGCGTTCGGACAGTTTTTTCATGCCGTTGAACGTGAAGATTTCTTTAGGCTGCCATTTTTTCAGGAAGGCGGACAGGCAAATCAGGCTGACCAGTGCGGAGGTTACGTCGGGCAATTCCGGGCCGATGAAGTTGGCGGTAATGAATTGGGTAACGGCGAAAGATACGCCCGCCACCAATACGGCAGGCCAAGTTTGGCGTATGCCGCGCATACCGTCCATCATAGCGACCAGCCAGAAGGGAACGATAATCGACAGAATCGGCAGTTGGCGGCCTGCTACCTGGCCGATGTGGTAAGGATCGAGGTTGGACACTTGTCCGGCAACCAGAACCGGGATGCCCATCGCGCCGAAAGCCACGGGCGCGGTGTTGGCAATCAGACACAAACCGGCGGCGTAGAGCGGATTGAAGCCCAAGCCCACCAGCAAAGCGGCGGTAATCGCCACCGGCGCGCCGAAGCCTGCCGCGCCTTCGAGGAATGCGCCGAAGGAGAAGCCGACCAGCAGCATTTGCAGGCGTTGGTCTTCGGTAATCGAAATCACGGAAGCGCGGATGATGTCGAACTGCCCTGTTTTTACGGTAATTTTATACAGGAACACGGCGGTAACGATAATCCAGGCAATCGGCCACAATCCGTAAGCGAAGCCGTACAGCGCGGAAGAAACCGCCATACCCGCAGGCATCCCGAAGCCGAATACGGCAACGGCAAGCGCAATCAGCAGCGTATAAAGCCCCGCCTGATAGCCTTTGAGCTTCAGGACGGTCAGCGCGGCAAAGAAAAAGACGATGGGTAAGAGTGCGGCGGCGGCAGTCAGATACAGGCTGCCGCCGATTGCCGTGTAGTTTTGAACCCAAGTTTCCATAATTGAACATCTCCGAAAATATTTTTCTAATCGTCGGCAATAGTGGTCAAACCAATTAAAGCAACGTTGCATTACTTTACGAAACTTTAATATTCAGGTCAATATATTTTTGGGCGGTGCGGCAGGTTTGAAACGGAGGTTTTTGTTTAAATATAATTAAAACAATAATTTATACGAATAAAAAATGTAGTTTGATGTAGTTTTTTCCTGTATTTCAGGGGCGGTGCGAGGTAAATGCCGTTGACGGTGGGAACGGCGGGTCATTAGAATCCGCCCTGATTGGTCAGTCCAATTTGATGTTTGATGTATTTTGGAAGGGTTCGGCAAAGAATCTTTTAAAGGAGGGGGTGATGAAACTGATAAGGCCGCAGAAAATCAGCGATCAGGTGTTGTCGGTGCTGGAGGAGCGCATTGCGGAAGGCATTTACGCGGAAGGGGGCAAGATCCCCCCGGAGCGTGTTTTGGCGGAAGAGTTCGGCGTTTCGCGTCCGTCGGTCAGGTCGGCATTGAATATTTTGGTCGCCCGTCAGGTTTTGGAAGCGAGGCAGGGAGACGGTTATTATGTTTCCGTCAAACCGCAGCAGGATTTCCTGAAAAGTTGGCAGGAGCTTTTGGGCAAGCATTCCAATTGGGAGCAGGATGTTTTTGATTTCAGTTGCCATATTGAGGGCTGTATGGCGGCATTGGCGGCAGAACGCCGCACGGATGCCGATTTGAAGCGGATTCGGTTTTGGCTTGAAAAGTTTGAGGAGGCGTGCGGAAGCGGCAATTTGGAACATCAGGGCGAAGCCGATGTCAGCTTTCATCAGACGATTGCGGATGCGGCGCACAATTTGTTGTTCAGCCATTTGTCGGGCGGTTTGTTGAAAATGCTGTACCGGCAGACGCGCAGCAGCCTTATTTACCTGAATCAGGAAGAAGATCCGCGTCCGAAACTGATGGCGCAGCACCGCGTGCTGTATGAGGCGATATCGAACCGCCGGCCGGTCGAGGCTTCGGAGGCGGCAAAGTCCCATTTGAATTATGTGGCGAGCAGCATCTTGAAAGACAGGGAATATCAGAGCCGTAACCGCCACGCGGATACTTTGGCGCAAAACGATTTGAAGCGCGTGCAGGATTGGGCGGTGTGAATGCCGTTCAGACGGCATAGCATATTCAGATGTATCGGTAGTCTCACCCGATTTGAACGGGCGGATAAGGAAATGCCGTCTGAACAGCATTTGCGGTTCAGACGGCATTTTGTTTGCGGGTTGGTTGCGTTTGCTTAGAAGCCTTGCGCCAGCATCGCATCGGCAACTTTGACGAAGCCGGCGATGTTCGCACCGTTGACGTAGTTCACTTTGTCGCCGACTTTGCCGTATTTCAGGCAGGACTCGTGGATGCTTTGCATAATGCCGAACAGGCGTTGGTCGACTTCTTCACGCGTCCAAGACAGGCGGATGGCGTTTTGGCTCATTTCCAAGCCCGAAGTTGCCACGCCGCCGGCGTTGGAGGCTTTGCCCGGGGCGTAGAGGATGCCGGCTTTGATAAATTGCTCGACCGCGCCCAAAGTTGACGGCATGTTCGCACCTTCCGCAACAACGTAGCAGCCGTTTGCCAACAGGGCTTTGGCGGCTTCTTCGTCCAATTCGTTTTGGGTCGCGCAGGGCAGGGCGATTTCGGCGGCAACGCCCCACGGTTTTTGGTTTTCAAAGTATTGCAAGCCTTGCTCTTTGGCGTAGGTGGAAACGCGTTCGCGGCGGACTTCTTTCAATTCGATCAAGGCGGCGAGTTGCGCTTCGGTCATACCGCTGTCGGAGAAGAGGACGAAGCCGTTGGAGTCGGAAACGGTCAATACTTTCGCGCCCAGTTGGATGGCTTTTTCGGCGGCGTATTGCGCCACGTTGCCGGAGCCTGAAATCAAGACGCGTTTGCCTTCAAAACTATCGTTGCGGGTTTGCAGCATCGCTTGGGCGAAATAGACGCAGCCGTAGCCGGTCGCTTCGGGACGGATGAGGCTGCCGCCCCATTCCAAACCTTTGCCGGTCAGGACGGAAGAAAACTCGTTGCGGATTTTTTTGTATTGTCCGAACAGGTAGCCGATTTCGCGTCCGCCTACGCCGATATCGCCGGCCGGAACATCGGTGTCCGCGCCGATGTGGCGGTAGAGTTCGGTCATAAAGGCTTGGCAGAAGCGCATTACTTCGGCATCGGATTTGCCTTTGGGGTCGAAGTCGGAACCGCCTTTGCCGCCGCCCATAGGCAGGGTGGTTAAGGCGTTTTTGAACACTTGTTCAAAAGCGAGGAATTTCAACACGCCCAAATCGACGGTCGGGTGGAAGCGCAGACCGCCTTTGTAAGGACCGATGGCGGAGCTCATTTGAATGCGGTAGCCCCGGTTGACTCGGACTTGTCCTTTATCGTCCTGCCAGGTTACGCGGAACATGACGACGCGTTCGGGTTCGACGATGCGTTCCAGCAGGCTTTGCTGGGTGTATTTCGGATTTTTTGCCAAAAACGGATCGAGGCTCATGAAGACTTCTTCAACCGCCTGATGGAACGGTTCCTGATTGGGGTTGCGTTGTTTGAGGTTGGCAAACAGGGTGTTCAGGTCAGTCATTCGGATACTCCTTTTGGTTGATATTGTACTAATGGGAAAACAAATTTGTAGGTAGCAATATAAACCTATTTTTTTCTGATGCCAAGCCCGATTTGGCACAAATTGTTGACATTATTTTTTCCATATTTTCAATTGTTGATGTTTGTTGCCGATAATCAATCAATAATCATAAATTAATTTCGCAAATAAAAATATTATTGGAATTTTATTCTAAGTAATTAAACTAGATTTTTTGATTACAATCAAGGTAATTTTGTTTTTAAGCCCGATTTCCCGTGGAAAAGAATCGAAATTGTCAACAATCCTGCCTGCCTGTATCCGTGTTTTGGGCATTATCCGGAAATGTTACAATATGCGCCGTTTAATTTGATGAAAGATGATGATGAAGGCCTATTTGGACTTGATGCGCCACGTCCTCGACAACGGTACGGACAAATCAGACCGCACCGGTACGGGTACGCGCTCCGTATTCGGTTATCAGATGCGTTTTGACTTGGGCAAAGGTTTTCCGCTGCTGACGACCAAAAAGCTGCATTTGCGCTCGATAATCCACGAGCTGCTTTGGTTTCTCAAAGGCGATACCAATATCAAATACCTGAAGGACAACAATGTTTCCATTTGGGACGAGTGGGCGGACGAGAACGGCGACTTGGGCCCGGTTTACGGCTATCAATGGCGCAGCTGGCCCGCGCCCGATGGCCGCCATATCGACCAAATCGCCAATGTGGTGGAACAAATCAAGAAGAATCCAGACTCGCGCCGCCTGATTGTGTCGGCGTGGAATCCGGCTTTGGTCGATGAAATGGCCTTGCCGCCCTGCCACGCGCTGTTTCAGTTTTACGTTGCCGACGGCAAACTGTCCTGCCAGCTTTACCAGCGCAGCGCGGATATTTTCCTTGGTGTGCCGTTTAATATTGCCAGCTACGCGCTTTTGACGATGATGATGGCGCAAGTGTGCGGACTGGAAGTAGGCGAGTTTGTCCATACGTTTGGCGACGCGCATTTGTACCGCAACCATTTCGAGCAGGCCGCATTGCAGTTGGAACGCGAACCGCGCGCCTTGCCTGTGATGAAAATCAATCCTGAAGTCAAAGATTTGTTTGCCTTCAAATTTGAAGATTTCGAGTTGGAAGGCTACGATCCGCATCCGCATATCAAGGCGGCAGTGTCGGTTTAGGAGGCGGTATGGGCAGGCATTTCGGGCGCAGGCGTTTTTTGACGGTTGCCGCCGTTGCGGCGGCGGGCGTGGCGGTTTCTTTCCTGCCGAATCCTTTTGCCGCCGATGATGAAAAACGCAACGGGGATGAAAAACGCAATGAAAATGTGTTTTTCTGGAATGGTGTCGCACTGGGTTCCGGTGCGGAGCTCCGTCTGTTCGGTGTGGACGACAGACGTGCGGCGGATTTGGTCAACAAGGTTTTGGCGGAAGTGGCGCGTTTGGAAAAAATGTTCAGCCTTTACCGTGAAGACAGTCTGATCAGCCGTCTGAACAGGGACGGTTACCTGACTTCGCCTCCGGCGGATTTCTTGGAACTGTTGAGCATTTGCCGGGATATGCATACTTTGACCGGCGGGGCATTTGATCCGACAGTTCAGGTTTTGTGGAAACTGTATGCCGATTATTTTGCCGCTCATCCCGATGCGGAAACACCGCCATCGGAAAATAGCGTGAAGGAAGCCTTGAAGCGGGTCGGCTTTGACAAATTGGTGTTTGATGACCGTGAAATCCGTTTTGCCGAAAAGGGTATGGGTTTGTCCTTGAACGGCATCGCGCAAGGCTATATCACGGATAAGGTCGTCGCGTTGCTGAAGGCAAACGGCGTGCCTGCCGCTTTAGCCGATATGGGTGAAATCCGCGGGTTTGATACAAACGGTAAACGGACTTGGAATGTCGGTATCCGCAACCCGGATGACGAAGAAGGCGTGTTGGCGACGGTTGTCATGAAAGACAAGGCGTTTGCCACTTCGGGCGGCTATGGGACGGTGATGGACAAGGCGGGCAGGTTTACCCATTTGTTCGATCCGCGGACCGGCGCGGGTACGCCGCGTTATAAAAGCATCAGCGTGATGGCGGATGATGCGGCGGTTGCCGATGCCTTGTCGACGGCGTTTTCCGTGATGGATTTGCCGCTGATACGGTCGGTTGCCGAAAGCAGGCGGCTTAAGGTTTGGCTGCTGATGCCGGACAATACTTTGAACGAAATCGGCTGAACCATAGGAGGGGGTATGTCGGACAGGCTGAAACATATTTGGATGCTGTATCGCAAACCAATACTTTTGAATGTTGTTACCGTCATCATCTATATTTTGCTTGACGGACCGACCACAGATGGCAGCCGAACGCCCATGCCCCCTATGAACGCTTGGGAAAGAATCCTGTTTATGGCAGCCGGGGTCAGCGGATTTGTCAGCTTGCTGTGGATAATGCTGATTGCCCTGTCCGAGCATTACAGGGACAAGAATTGGTAAACGCGTCCCTTGATTGTCCATTAAAAGTAAAATGCCGTCTGAAAGGCTTTCAGACGGCATTTTCGCCGTTTGGAGGACTTTTTAAAGGATGCCTAAAGAATTGACGAAAACAATAATAATGGCAATCGGGGCGAGGTAGCGCAAGGTATTCAGCCACAGCAGCAGCACTGCCCGGGGCACGGTGCTGCCCGAGCCGGCATCTTTTAACACAGACTGTTTGTCCTGAATCCAGGCGGTAAATACGGCAACGCCCAACGCGCCGACAGGCATAATGACCGCAGAAATCAGGTAATCCCACAAATCAAAAATGGTTTTGCCGAAAACCTTAAACTCGCCCCATACGCCGAAAGACAGCGCGGACGGGATGCCGACAATAAAAATGGCCGTGCCGATAAGCCAAGTATGTTTTTTGCGTTTGCGCTCGTCTTGGCGGATGGTTGCGGCAATGACCGTTTCCAACATCGAAAACGCCGAAGTCAGCGTGGCGAAAACAACCAAGAGCATAAATACCGCAAACAAAACCGTACCGAACGGCATTTTCATAAACACCGCCGGCAATACGATAAAAATCAATCCCGGCCCCTGGCTGGGTTCAAAACCGAAGGCGAACACCGCCGGGAAAATCACCAGGCCGGCAAGCAGCGAAACCAAGAGGTTCATCCACATAATCGTATGTCCCGAGCGGAACATATCCTGATCTTTTCCCAAATACGAAGCATAGGTAATCATAGCGGAAACGCCGATGCTCAAGGCAAAAAACGCCTGTCCCAAAGCCGTAATCATCGTATCGGCTTTAAAGTACGACCAATTCGGTTTGAGCAGGAAAGACACGCCCTCCATCGCACCCGGCAGCGTCAGCGAACGGATAGCCAGCGCAATAAAGAGGATAAACAGCCCCGGCATCAGATAACGGTTTGCCTTTTCGATGCCGTCTGAAATCCCGCCTTTGACCACCCAAACCGTAATCAGCATAAACAGCGCCTGATAAAACAGCGAACCTGCCGGATTGGAAATCGTCGCGCCGAACAAGGCTTCAAAGTCCGCGCCGGTATGAACCGCCCCCGTGAAACTGTGGACGACATAATTCAATACCCATCCGCCGACCACGCTGTAAAAAGACAGCAAAACAAAGCAGGCGGCAACGCCCATCCGTCCGATCCAAAACCACCGCGTACCCGGACGCAGGGTTTTGAAGGAACCGACGGCGTTTTGTCCGCCCGTTCGCCCGATATAAAACTCGGCAAGCTGGACGGGCAGGGCAACCAAAATGGTGAATATCAAAAACAGCAGGAAAAACACCGCGCCGCCGTTGGTGCCCGCCGTATAAGGAAATTTCCAAATCGCGCCCAAACCGATGGCCGAACCTGCCGCAGCAAGGACGAAACCGATTTTGGACGACCAAGAAGTATGGTTGCTCATAAAATTTATTAAGAAATGTGAAGACAGTGCATTGTAACAAAGCACTTGGTGCGGCGGCACAAACCGGGGAAGACGCTGCAAAACTTTGCCAATAGGCTGCGTAATATCGGGGGATATTGGGATTTTCTTATTTTGAAGGATGAGTTCGGGGTGTTTCTTTCCAATGAACGAATATAATTTGGCGGTTTGTTGCATTAAGGGCTTTCAGACGGCATATGCCGTCTGAAGTTTTTATTGTGGATTAAATAGAGAATACGCATATCGTCATTTTCGCGAGAGTGGGAATACGGGATTTTTAATGCTACGGTATTTATCCGAAACAACAACCGTCTTTTCGTCGTCATTCCCACGCAGGTGGGAATCCAGTAACGAAAAATCATAGGAAGTTATCCGAAACACAAAAAAACTGAAACCGAACGGACTGGATTCCCGCTTTCGCGAGAATGACGAGATTAAAGTTTCAGAATTTATTTAAAATAACCGAAATTCAAAAAACCGGATTTCTGCCTGCGCGGGGGTGATGGCAGAAATAAGGAAATAGGTGCTTTTATTTGAATTTATGGCAAGAAGCGGTCCAAACCGTCTTCACATCGGATTTTTCGTTCGGATAGTGTGGCTCGAAGCAATGCGTCGTTTTGCGGTAAGGTATTGCGTTCGGCTTCATTGTGCCAAAGATGGTAGGCGATGCCGGCAAATTTGAGGTTGTGGCGTTTTATGCCCTTATGGAAGAGGCGGGCGACGAACTCACTGTCTTCGCGCCCCCAGCCGACAAAGCGGTTATCGAAACCGTTGACGGCAAGCGCATCGCTGCGGAAAAAGCCCATATTGCAGGTTTTGATGCCTTTGTGTTTGCGGCTGCTTTGTCTGCCAATCAGGTCGGACAGGGTGCGGCAGCGCAGGGCGGATAGGCGTTTTTCTATGCCTTGGCTGAATGCGGACAAATCGGGCAATTCGCCGGAATCTAAAATTTCTTGGGTGCGTTCTTGGGTTAGGATGACGCGCGAACCTTGTATCAGCCTGCCTTTGCGTGCAAGTTTGAGGTGGTCGGCGATGAAGGACGGGTCGAGTATCATATCGCCGTCGATGAGGATGATGTAGTCGCTTTTTGCCTGCGCCAGCGCGCGGTTGCGCGATTCGGCGGCGCGGAAGCCGTCGTCCGTCCGCCAAGAATGTTTGACGGGGATGTCGGTGCGGCTGCGGATGGACTCGACGACTGAGGCGGTGTCTTGGCGTGAACCGTCGTCGGCGACAATGATTTCGTCGGGCAGGCGGGTTTGCGCGAGCGCGGATTTCAAAACCAGCTCCAGCGCGTCGGGTCGGTTGTAGGTGGTCACAATAAGGGCGACGCTGATGTTGCGGTTTCGTTCGTAAAGTTTGACGTATTTGTAGTATGAACCCTGGGCATTGGCAATGGAAATGGTCAAACCGTCCGCGCCGTAGGCGAAACCGCGTTTGAGCAGGTAGTTTTTGACAAACGATACGCTGCCGTGCAACAGGGCTTTGAAGGGGGAACTGTCTTTTTTGTAGCGGTTTTCTTCGGCGTAGAGCGAGCTGTATTGCTGCATTTTCTGAATCAGCCCTTCGGCGTTTTCAAAGGAATAGTGTTTCAGACGGCCTTCGAGCGGACGGACGTTTGCATCGGGCGGCAAAATCAGTGATTCATGCACCTGACGGTCGGAAAAACGGGTAAAGCGTCGGTGGTAAAGGCGTGGAATAATGTCGGGATACCAGCCGCAGGCTTTGATCAGGCGGGCGTTGTAATGGTTCAGGCGCGAGAGGGAGAAGATGTTTTGTTCTTTGTTTTCCACCACGGCTTTGCGGATGGCGGCAATCAGTTCATCATCTGCCACTTCGTCGCTGTCTATGCTGAATATCCAATCATTTCGCGCAAGTTTTGCAGCAAGGTTTTTCATCGGGCCGAAGCCGATGAAATTGTGTTTGTGATAACTGATGTTGGCAAAGCGTCCGGCGATTTCAAAGGTGCGGTCGGTCGAGCCGTTGTCGAGCAGCAAAACTTCGTCGAAGTCTTGAAGCGCGGTTAAAACTTCATTTAAATAGCGTTCTGAGTTTTTAACCAATATGGCTGCGGTGGCGGGAATTTTCGGGTTCATAATGAGGTCGTCCGACAAAAGGTAGGTGTGTGGAAAAGCTGTATTGCCCTGGTCTGAATATGCCGCAATAAATGGCAAAAAAGCCCAAACATATGTCCGGGCTTGGGAATTGGTGGGTCCGGTGGGGTTCGAACCCACGACCAAGGGATTATGAGTCCCCTGCTCTAACCCCTGAGCTACAGACCCGTCAAGAGTAGGCGCGTATTGTATAGCATAGCGGTGGGATTGACAAACTTATTTCATCCGATGAGTAAAACGCAGTTGCTTCCCCCGAAGGCAAACGATGAGCTGGCGGCAATGCGTTTTTCGGTTTCCCAGCGGCTGCCGCTGCCGGTCAGGTTGATGGCGGGCAGGTCGGGGTCGTTCTGTCCGTCCCAAAGCTGGGGAGGAAGTTTCCCTTCGGGATTGCTTTGCCGGTCGGCAATGCCCCACGCGAACGCGGCTTCGATTGCACCCGCCGCGCCTAAAGTATGCCCGGTTTGCGGCTTGGTGGACGTGCAGGGCGTGTTGTTGCCGAATACTTCTGCAACGGCGCGGCTTTCCATACTGTCGTTGTGGTGCGTCCCGGTGCCGTGCAGATTGATCCAGCCGATGTCTTCGGGCGCAAGTCCGGCGTGCCGCAATGCCGTCTGAAAGGCGAGGATTGCGCCTTGAGCGTCGGGGCGCGGCGTGGAAATATGGTAGGCATCGCTGCTTGCGCCATAACCCAGAAGCCGCATACCGCCGGAAAAATCCGCATCGCGCGTCATGATGAATACGGCTGCGCCTTCGCCGATATTGATGCCGTCGCGGTTGGCGGAGAAGGGGTTGGCAATGTTCGGGGACAAGACTTCCAATGAGGCGAATCCGTTGACGGTCAGCGGCGAGAGTGTGTCCGCGCCGCCGCAGATGACGGCATCGCACATACCGGCGCGAAGCAGGCGGGCGGCACTGATTAATGTGCGCGCGCCGGAAGTGCAGGCGGTGGAAACGACGTAACGCAGGCCGTTCAGCCCGTAAGCATCGGCAATGAAATCGGCAGGCGCGTTCATAAGGTGTTGGCATTGGTTGAACGTGAGGTCTTGCCAGGCTTTTCCCTGTACTGCCTGTTCGAACATCGGGATGTTTTCGTCCGCGCCGCCGGTGGATGTGCCGATAACGACGGCAATCCGGTTTGCGCCGTATCGCCGTATGGCGGCGCGGATTTGCGGTTCGATTTGTTCGAGCGTGTGCCAAAGCAGCCGGTTGGTGCGGCTGCGGCAGTGTGCGGGCGTGCCGTCTGAAAAGGGGCGCAGGGTTTCTTTTACCATACCGAAGGCAAGATTTTTGCCGTCAACCCAGTCGGATGAAAATGTCAGTGCCGGTTTGGAAGAAGGGGACAGCAGGGCATCGATGTGGGTGTGCAGTCCGCTGCCCAATGCGCTGGTGAGTGCAGGGCTTCCGAGGTAAACAGGTATGTTCATAATGGTTCAATCGGTGTAACCGACCAGCGGGTTTGGTCGGGTAGGGTAATCAAAAATTGCCCGCCGGTATGGTTGACGCACCATATGTCCCGATTGCGGTAACGGAACAATGCCCCCTTGCTGCAGAAGGATGTGTCGGCGTTTGTCCGTTTGGATTCGGGATAGAGGGGTGCGGCATTCTCGGCGGTTATCAGCGGGAGCAGTGCGGCAAACAGGCGGCGGGACGGCATATTGGGCATCACGAACCCGTCGTTTTTCCAGCCGCCGCCGCTGATGGTCTGGCGTGAAACCGGTGCGCCCAATATGTCGGTTTGTACAAACCGGATGCCGTCCTCAAGCTGTTCGGCCGCCAGTATGCCGGTTTGTACGGGTTCTTGCCCCTTATTGTAGCGTTCCCATTTGAACCATTGTACGTCTTGGGCAAGGCGCGGCCGGGTTTGGGGGATGGGTAGGGTGTATGAGGAGCAGGCGGCAAGCAGCTTTGCGGTTAATAGGGCAAGCAGGGTTGTGGTCAGGCGCATAAGTTCCTTTCAAAAATGCCGTCTGAAGCGGAAACGGCGGCAGGGCGGCTGACGGTCGGGATGCTGCGTATCGGGGGCGGAGTACATCAGCCGTGCCGCCAGCCACAGGTTCAATATGACCCCGATGCCGACGGTAATGCCGAATGCGGCGACGGCCGGTGTGCCGCTGAAGGCAAGTATGGCGAAGGAGATACCGGTCGTGAGCGCGGCAAGCAGCATACCGCCCAGCCGCGCATCGGTACTGTGTCCGGCATTGAGTACGTAAACGGCATAGTCAATGCCAATGGCGGAAACCAACAGCAATCCGAACATGGCAAACAGGCTGACGGGTATGCCCAGCCAACCCAATACGGCAACAGTGCCGATGGCGGCAACAATGGGGACGGCGAGGATTTTCCCACCCTGCCGCGCGCCAAACAGCCGCCACAGCAGCAGCCAGGCCAGCAGGTAAGACGACAATTTCAGCCAAGCCGCCTGATTGCGTGTATGGCGGAACAGTTCGTTGAGCCTGCCGCGCTTGTCCGCCCATTTGATTCCCGGGACGGTTTCCGCCGTTTTGCGGACGGTTTCCGGTTCGGTCATACCGTTCAGGCGGATAACCGAGGCATAACGATGCGGTTCGACTTCGCCGAGATACAGGGGTTTCCAAGCCTGCGCCAGAGGCAGGACGATGCCGTCTGAAAGCGTGATGGCGGGCGTGCCGGCCGCTTGCAGCAGGGCGGATTTCAGCGTGTCTTCGGGAATGCCCAGTTCGTGCAGGGCGCGGTAGTTGCCAGGTTTGTCTGCAATCGCGCGCAAATATTGTTTCAGGCGGTTTTGTTCGGCGGCTGGCAGAATGAATTGATCCAGCGATTGGATGCCTTTCAGTTTGCCTTGTCGAATCAGAGGGGCGAGGGTGCGGCGCAGTTCGGCATTTTTTAACAGCAGCGCGTCTTCGCTTGCGGCTTCGGCAACCAGATATTGACCGCTGAAATCGGTTCCGCCCAATGTGCCGATTTTTTGTATTTGCGACAACAGTCCGGGCGGCATATTCACCCATTGGCGAATGTCGTCGCGCCAGTTGCTGCGCCACAGTCCGACGGCGGCGAAAACCATCAGGAAAACTGCTGCGGGATAACGGAAGGACGGGGGGAGCTGTTTCTTGATATGTCTGCCCAGTATGGTACTTAAGGCGGCAAAAGGTACGGGTTTTGCTTGATAACGGGCAAACAGGGGCGGTAGCCAGCAGATAGTCGCGCCGAATGCGCCAAGTAGCGAGAATCCGGAGAAAACGGCAGTTTGTTGTAAAACCGGTAAAGGTGTGAACCAGAGCAGCGCGTATCCCGAAACGGTAATCAGCAGACTGACTGCAAAGGTGGGCAATACCTGTTCCATCGCCGGTTTCGCCTGCCATGATGAGAATACCGACGGGGTCAGCCAGTGCAGCGGGAAATCGACCAGCATCCCGATCAGGCTCGTACCGATAACCAGCGTCAGGGCGTGAATATGTCCGAATACCGCCAGAGCCGCCGCCAAGCCCGCCAGCATGCCTGCGGCAGACGGCAGCAGCAGCCAGAAAGTGCGCGCGCTGCGGAAAACCCACAAGATGAGGGCGACGGTCAGGACGGTGCCGGCAAAACCCATTATCCGGCTTTCTTTTTCTGCATCGGCTTTGGCGGCTGCTGCAAAAAGTGCGCCGCCCCCGGTCAGGATTTCGGCGTGCCTGCCGGATGCCAATGTCTGTGTTTTTTGGAGCAGGTTTGCCAAGGCATCTTGAGGAAGGGCGTTATCGGGCAGCTTGGCGCGTATCCAAACCCAGGTTTTCCCGTTGTCTTCGTTGAACAGCATACCGTTTTCGGGGTGCCATTGCAGACGGGTTTGGGGATTGATTTTGCCGGCAACGAAACGCCCGAAACCCAGCCAGTCCTCGTCTAAGGGCAGGGGGGGTACGGCAAACGGGTTGGCGGCATCTTCGGCGCGTTGGCGGAAATAGTCGGCGGGTTTTTCGGTCAGCAAACGCCGTTGGGCTTCGGGTAAGACGGCCAAGCTGATTCTGCCGATGTCTTGGCGGATTTGTGCAAGGTCGGGGCTGATTTGGCTGTTTACTTCGGAAAATATCCCGCTTTGCCGCCACAAGCCGGCGATTTCCGATGCCGTCTGAAATGCGGTTTCGGGTCGGGGGCTGCCCGCCAGCAGGATGATTTGACTGTTGATTTGCGCGTCGCCGGCGCGTTCCGCCGCCTGCAAAACGGCATCTTGGCTGCTCTTGGGCAGCAGCTCGGTCAAATCGGTTTGCAGCCAATCGCGCGTTGTGATGTTGTAACAGGCAAAGGCGGCAAGTGCCGACATCAGCAGGGTGTAAATCAGGCGGGTCATAGCGGTTCGGACGGTGTCAGAGTGATTGTTCGGCAAACTTGTCCGGCGGGTTGCCGACGCTGATGCCGTCAAACCGCATATCGGTTTTGTCCCCTTGTTTTTCGTGCAGTTCGATGCGGCGCACGACGCTGTCCCCGCTGATGTCGATATGGTTGAAGATTTGTTTCATCACCAGTGTTTTCGGTGTGAGTTGCAGCGTCCATTTTTGCGCCGAGCCTTCGAGTTTCAGATCGAACTGTTTTTCCAGCCCTTGCGTATCGCCGCCGATCAGGTCGAGAAAGAGTTTGATTTGCCTGCTTTGTCCGGGCATTTTTCCGGTATCGGGCATTATCCAGCCTTTGCCGTTCCATTGGCTGATGCCGTCTGAACGGACGCGCAGGGTGGCGGCAAACGGTTTTTGCATCTGCCAGAGCAGTCCGCGTTTGGGCATCAGTACGAATTTTCCGGTTGCAGCCATCGGTTTGGATAGGGATTTCAGATGGCGGTATTGGATAAAGCTGCCTTGGATGTTGTCGGGTTTTTGCAGTATCCGGGTCAGTTCGGCAGTGGAAAATGCCGAGGCGGAAAGGGCGTTTGCGGCAAGGAGCGCGGCAAGCAGGTATTTTTTCATAGTTGTCTGTCGGTGTGGTAATAATGGGGCGGAAAATGCCGTCTGAAAGCGGACGGCAGGGCTTATGCGGCTTGAAAAGTCGGATGACTCCGTACGGCTTCGAGCCAGCTTTCCGGCGTTTGGAACTGTGTTTCTCCGGTTTTTAGGGATACTGCCGCCTGCGTGGTCGATGCGCGGGTCAGTTTTTCGCCGGTTTGCTCATCGGACAAAGTGTAGTCGATACGCAGGCAAGTGTCGATTTCGACGATTGCCATATCGATGCGTATGGTTTGTCCGAACCGTGCGGGGCGTATGTATTTCAAGTCCATTTTGACGATGGGCCAGCCGAAGCCCCGCCTGCCCATTTCACCGTAGCCGTAGCCTATGCTTTCAAGGAAGGCGCAGCGTGCGACTTCGAGGTATTTGACGTAGTTGCCGTGCCAGACGATCTGCATCGGATCGACATCGAAAAACGGGACTCGGACGGTGTGGCTGTGGCGGCAGAAAATGTGTTTTTTGTTCATCTGGGATGGTGCTCCGTGTGCCAAAAGTCGTAAAAATTGAACCATTGCAGCGGATTCAGACGGCATTCTTCTTCTAAAATGCGGGCGAAATGTTGCGCGGATTCTTTGATTTTTTGCGTGCGCTCCGCCCGCGTCCAATCCGATGTGTCGGTCATAGGGCGAAGTTTCAGGCGGTAGCGTCCGTCCTGTTTGATGCAAAACAGCGCGTTGACCTTGGTTTTCAGCAGCGATGCCAGAATCCACGCCCCTTGGGGTATTTCGGTACGGTGTTGCAAAAAATCGACGGTTACGGTTTTTTCGCCCCGGACGGGAATGCGGTCGGCGGCGATTGCCAACCATTCCCCTGCTTCAATGCGCCGGTTAAGCGTCATCATCAGCGATGCGTCCAAGTCGCTTACCTGTATCAGTTGGATTTTGTCCGCGCCCGCCTGTTGCAGGGCTTCGTTGAACATTTGCGCGTGGCGGCTGTGTACGAGGACGTTGAGTTTGAAATTCCGGTGGTGGGAAACCAGTGCGCGGCAGATTTCCGTATTGCCCAGGTGCGAACAGGCAAAAATCTGTCCGCGCCCGTTTTGATACATAGCGGCGGTCAGGTTGTCGGGGTCTTCGATAATCAGGTCTTCGTAACGTATTTTGCGCTGCCATACGGCAAACCGGTCGCAAACGGCTTCGCCGAATGCCAAAAACTGCGCGAATATGCGGTTTTCAGACGGCATAGCGTCGGGAAAGGTATGCCGCAGGCGGTTTTGGTAGGTATGGAGGTTTTTCCGCGCCCGAGGCGAGGTCAGGTAAAAATATAGGACGACAAACCAAATACACGGTTTCATTAAAAAAGGGGGCAGATAACGGACAATTACCGCCGTCAGCTTGAGGAATAGGCGGTTGCCGCGTTCGTTTTGTTCCGCCCAGTGTCGGGATGCGCCGTTCATCGGAATATGCCTTTCAAGATGCGCCAACGCCATTTGAGCATACCGAAAAACAGCCGTGTGTGCATCTGGCTGATAAGGATGTTGTCGGCAAGGGCGCGGAAGTGGGAAATGCCGTCTGCGGCGTAACGGACGGGCGTGGGTATCCACACGGTTTTGATGCCGCGCCAATATAGCCGGATTAGGATTTCGATGTCGAAGTCCATACGGTTGCCGATGTATTCTCCGCGTATGACCGCCAACGCAGGCGGCAACGGATAAAGGCGGAAGCCGCACATACCGTCTTTAATATCGGACGACCAGGTGTGAACCATATTCCAAAAGTCGGTAATCTTGCGCCCGTACAATCGGGATTTGGGCGCGTCGCCGCCGTATTGCGGCTGACCGCAGACGAGGGCTTCGGGATTGAGTTGCGCGGCACGGACGAACTTCGGCACATCGTCCAAACAGTGTTGGCCGTCGGCGTCGATTTGCAGGACGTGGCTGTATCCCAGCTCCGCCGCCGCCTCGAAACCCGTGCGCACTGCCGCGCCTTTGCCGCCGTTGCTTGTGCGGCGGATGACGCGGATGCCGTCTGAAGCCAGATTTTCTAAAACGGGTATGCAGTCGGGACGCGAGCAGTCGTCCACGACCAACACGTCCAAACCGCAGGCGCGCAGGCCGTGCGCGACCGTGCCGACGGTTGCCGGGTGGTTGTAATGGGGGATGAGGGCGAGGATGTTCATATTTAAAGGTAAGGCTGTAATCTTATTTGCCTGTGCGAAGGCGGTTCATCGTTCTTCTCTTGCGGTTGGGTTGGGGCTGTCCTGCGGCGTGTCGAATACCAGCCTCCCCGAGGCGCAGGCGGCATCCTGTTTTTGGATTTTAAACGACAGTTTGTTTTTATCGGCATCGTATCCGAGTTCTACGGAAATGTCGTCATACGGGCGGATAAACTGTTGGTATTTCAGGTTTTCGATACGGATGACGTTTTGCCTGCCGAAGGGGTGCCGTGCGGCAAGCCGGCGTACCCATTCCAATTCGACTGCGCCGGGGACGAGTGGGAAGGTGGAAAAATGTCCGCCGAAATAGGGTAAATCCAGCGGTACGCGGGTTTGATAGCGCAACCGGTTTCCTTCGGGCGGCAAGGTGTGCCATTGCGGCGCGGCGGGTTCTGCCAATGCCGTCTGAAAGTCCGCTGCGGTAATTTTCCCTTGTCCGTTGCGCGGCAGACGGTCTGTAAAACGCCAGTAGCGCGGCAGGGCAGCCGTGTCTTGCGTTTGGGCAAGGTGTTGCTTGAGTGCGGCGATAACGGCGGTGCGCCCCTGTTCCAGCCACGCCGTAATGCCTTCCGTATCGAGTGCCGCCCAAACGGCAATGCGTCCGTGTTCCGGATGCAGGGCGCAATGTGCGTCGGCAATCCAAGGGTGTTTCAGCAATTCGTGTTCGATTTGGTTGAGCGAAATGCGTTTGTCTGCCAGTTTGATTATCCTATCCTGCCTGCCCAGCAGGGCAAAACCGTCTTCGTGGGTTTCGATGCAATCGGCAATGTATTGCACGCCGTTTGTCCACGGCGAAGAGATTTCCGCCGATTTGCCAGTATTGCGGACGGAGACGTTGGGGAACGGTTGCCACAAGGTCTGTTTTTGGCGGGAGGCGATGATGCCGGTTTCCGTACTGCCGTAAACTTCATAAGGGCGGACTGTATATTGTTCCAACAGGGCGGCGGTTTCCGGTGGGAGTTCCCCGCCTGCGGAAACGATGCCGGCTATCCTTCCGTTTAACGCCGCCCAATCCCGATTTTCGCCGAAACGGTTGAGCAGGGCGGGGCTGGCAATCCAGACATTTTGATAATCGGACGGCACGTTCAGGCTTGCCGACAGCAGCAGTTCGGGATAGGCATTTTGCCTGCGGATCATCGTCCACCCCATCAGCAGCGGAAGCGCGAAGCGGAAGGTCAGTCCGTACATATGTTGCGGCGATACGCTGCCGAGGACGGCGGTTTTGCCGCGTCCGAACGGGATTGCCGAAGCCAGCGTGCGGGCTTCCGATTCGATTTGTGCGGCGGTTTTGACGATTGTTTTGGCTTCCCCGCCGGAGCCTGATGTACGCAAATGCACTTCTGATTCGGGCGGGATGTCCAATGCTTGCGGTATGCGGCTTTCAGACGGCATACCGCCGCAAGGGGTTGGTATTTGCCAAACGCTGATGCCGTCTGAAACAATATCGGTGTCGCTCAGCAGGATTTGTGCGGATTTCGCCCAAGTCAGGTTTCCGGGTGCGGTATTCGGCAGCAGCAGGGCTTTGCCGCCGCTATTCCAAACGGCAAGCAATGCGGCTGCGAACAGCGCGGCATCGTCAAACCACAATGCCGCCGAACGGATGTTGTTTTGCGTTAATTTTAACGACAGGGCGTGTACCGTGCGTATAAAATCGGCGCGGGTCCACAGCGGGTCGAGGGCAATCGGCGTATTGTCGGAGAAGTTGATGTCAAACATTCGGGTCATATATTCCAAATGGCAGAACGGAGGGTGTCGTGCCGGATAAAAAAACAGTATTGCAGTGCCGCCTTGCCGATGCGTCGGCCGCCGCTGCTTATCGGGAATCCTGTCTGGACGATGCGGACAGGGCGCGCCTGCTGCGCGCGCCGGAATTGGCAGGGCGGACGGATTGGCGGGTCAGCCGGTTTTTAAAGCAACAAGGAGGCAAGGTACGGTCGCTTTCGCACAGCAAAGGGCGGGCGGCGGTTTTGGTCTGCGGCGGCGGCACGGTTTGCGGTGTCGATATTGAAACGATCCGTCCGCGCAATTTTCAGGCACTTGCCGAATGGGTTTGTTCCCCTGAAGAACGGGTTTTTTTGGCACGTTCCGGTTGGCAGGCAGAGGCTTTTTACCGCCTGTGGTGCATCAAGGAAGCACTGCTTAAAGCCTGCGGTTTGGGTTTTCCGCAAGATATGGCGAAAGTCGGTTATCTGACCGACGGTTCGGCGGTTTACGGTTTACGTGCGGATGGCGGGACCGGTTGGCACGCCGTCAGCGCAATCTGGTGCGGCGACGCGGTTGTCGCCTGCGTGTGGCGCGGAGCTGCCGAATTGGCGTGGCAATATTGCGGAACGGATGCCGTCCGGACGGTTTGCCATATCGAGCGGATAGGCGGCAAGGAAGTCTGAAAGGGCAGTTTGTTGTTTTATTCCGTTTTAAATCAATATGATGTAATCGGATTATGCGGCTTTATCCGTCCTTCCAACGTTTGAACACCAGCGAAGTGTTCACGCCGCCGAAGGCGAAATTGTTGCTCATCACGTAATCGGTTTGGATTTCACGTCCGCCGCTTAAAATATAGTCCGCCTTGCCGCAGCGCGGATCGATGTCGTTCAAGTTCAGGGTCGGGGCGAACCAGCCGCCGTTCATCATTTCAATCGAGAACCACGCTTCCAGCGCGCCGCACGCGCCAAGCGTGTGTCCCAAATAGCTTTTTTGCGAACTCATCGGCACAAATCCGAATACAGCTTCAGTCGCCAGCGTTTCGGCGATGTCGCCTTTTTCGGTTGCCGTGCCGTGCCCGTTCACATAGCCGATTTTGTCGGGCGTGATGCCCGCGTCTTGCAGCGCGAGTTCCATACATTTCTGCATCGTGTCTTTTTGCGGCTGGGTAACGTGGCTGCCGTCGCTGTTGGCGCCGTAGCCGACGAGTTCGGCGTAAATTTTCGCATCGCGCCGTTTGGCGTGTTCCAATTCTTCCAACACGAAAATCCCCGCGCCTTCTCCAATGACCAGCCCGTCGCGGTTCACGTCGTATGGGCGCGGGGTTTTTTCCGGTTCGCCGTTGCGGCGGCTGGCGGCATAAAGCGAGTCGAAAACATACACTTCGGACGGGCAAAATTCTTCGCCTCCGCCCGCCAGCATCATATCGGTCAGCCCGTATTTGATGGCTTCGTAGGCATAACCTATGCCTTGGCTGCCGGACGAACACGCGCTCGATGTCGGGATGATGCGCCCTTTCAGCCCGAAAAAGATGCCGATATTGGCGGCGGTGGTGTGCGGCATCATACGCACATAGGTGTTGGCACTGAAGTTGCGCGACGTGCCGGTCAGCAACAATTCGCCAACATCGCCGATGTCTTTGGTGCTGCCGCTGGAAGAGCCGCAGGCAACGCCCATCCGTCCGTCGGTAATGCTTTCGTCCCCGAGCAAACCGGCATCTGTCAAAGCCTGCTCCGCCGCATCGACGCACAGGTACGACACGCGCCCCATACTTCTGAGCTGCTTGCGCGTCCAATGTTTCGGCGGCGCGTAATTTTCAATCGGCGCACCCAGTTGCGCTTCCAATTCGGGGAAACGTTCGTGCCAATCCATATATTTGACGGCGTTTTTTTCGGCTTTGAATGCTGCCTGTATGCTTTGCCAATCCCGGCCGAAGGCGGTAATGCCGCCTATGCCCGTTACTGCGACCCTTCTGGTATTCAACACAAACCTCCGTTCACCGCAATCACCTGGCGCGTGATGTACGCCGCTTTTTCATCCATCAGGAAACGCACCGCGTGCGCCACTTCTTCCGGCAGCCCCATACGCGCGGCGGGGACAGCCTTTAAGATTTCTTCGACGGGTACATTTTCATCGACAATCTCTGTATCGATTAAACCTGGTGCCACGCAGTTGACGGTAATTTTGCGTTTTGCCAACTCAACCGCCAAAGCTTTTGCCGCGCCGATAATGCCCGCTTTTGACGCGCTGTAATTGACCTGCCCGCGGTTGCCCGTCAGGCCGGATACCGATGCCATGCACACAATCCGTCCGGCTTTGCGGCGGCGTATCATCGGCATAACCAGCGGATGCAATACATTGTAAAAACCGTCCAAATTAGTCCGCAGCACCACATCCCAATCGTTGTCTGAAAACGCGGGGAAGGCGTTGTCGCGCGTCAGTCCGGCGTTCAACACCACGCCGTAATACGCGCCGTTCGCTTCGATGTCGGCGGTCAGAATCTCGCGGCAGGCTTCGCGGTCGGACACGTCAAACTGCAACACGCGCGCATTTCTGCCCAAAGCGCGGATTTCTTCCGCCACGGCTTCGGCTTCGTCGCGGCGGCTGCGGCAGTGGACGGCGATATCAAAGCCGTCTTCCGCCAAACCGAGTGCGGCGGCTTTGCCTATGCCCCTGTTGGAGCCGGTAATCAGGACGGTTTCGGTCATCGTTGTTCTCCGTATGTGTGTGCCTGTTCAGACGGCATTAAGTTGTTTCGACAGGGTGTTCGGGGCTGTACACGTTGAGTGAGGCGCGCGCCAAAATGCCGTCTGAAGGGAGTGTTCTGGACGAAGTTTCCGGCGCGTCTGTCCAACGCAGTTCGCAGTCGAACACGCCCATTCCCCCGGCATCTTGAATAGACATATGCGCCGTTGCCAGCAGATGCGTGCCGACAGGGACGGATTGGGCGAAGATTTCAAGTTTGCGCGTGCCGAGCAGGAAGCCGAGCCGGACCGGCCGTGCGTTTTTTCGGGCTTGGAGGCCGGCATATGCGCCGACAGCCTGCGCCATCAGTTCGATAAATGCCGTGTAGGGCAGTATGCCGCCGACCAGCAGGATGTGGTCGGGTTTTATCTGCGCCCCTGCTTCGACAAAATCATCGCCGTATCGGGTAATGCGGTCTATCAGAACCATACGCCCGCTGTGCGGCAGCAGGGAGGCGGTGTCGGTAATCGGGCATTCTGGCAGTGTGTCCATATATTGCGGCGGCAGGCTGACAAATACGGGCATTATAATGATAAATGTAAATTCAGGCTAATTCTGGCGGTTTGCCGAGGGGCGGCGTTGTCGGAGAAAGGGGGCAGAAATGCGTTTGAATTTCGGCATTGTCAGGGGGATAGGCTTTGGTTAGAATGCGGCACAGTGTAAATTTTTGAAAGAAACTATGCCGCCGATTATTTGCCGGTTCCACTTCGACATCGCCGACTGGCGGGTTTCGGGCAGCAAAATGCGCGATATGGCGCAGTGGGCAAAATGGGCGGAATGTCCGGATTTTGCCGACGGTTTGCCCGATGTCAGGCCGGAATTGCCGTTCCTGCCCGCTATGCAGCGCCGCCGTTTGAGTAAGGCGGCGCGTTTGGTATGCGACGCGGCTTGGGACATTGCCTCCGCCCATCCCGGCAGTCCGGTAGTTTATGCCTCGCACGACGGGGAAATGGCGCGCAGTTTCGATTTGTGGTTGGAACTGTTGAAATCGCATACCGTGTCGCCGACTTCGTTCGGTTTGTCGGTGCACAATGCAACGGCGGGGCAGTGGTCGATATTGCGTCAGGATATGGGCGAGCAGACGGCATTGGCCGTGTGTGCCGACGGTGTGGAGACGGCTTTGGCGGAAGCGGCATCACTGTTGAAAGAGGGATGCGGGTCGGTTTTGGTTTTGGTGGCGGACGATCCGCTGCCGGAAGGATATGCCGTATCGGCAACGCGCGCGCCGTTTGCTTATGCTTTGGCGATGGTTCTGACCAAAGGGACGCGTTACAGCCTGACTTTATCTGCTTCGGACGATATGCCGTCTGAAACCGGTATGCTGTCCGAGGCATATTGGAGCGGTTTGGAATGGGTGCGTTTTCTGTTGAACGGCAGTCGGGAATGCCGCCGGGTATATCGCAATCGTGAATGGCTGTGGCAGCGGAATGGGTAAATTGGATTATTGCCGCCGTTTTTTGGCGACTTGGTTAGGATTTGTGATTTTCGGTGTCGGCGGCATTATGATGAAATTGGTTTTGCTGCCTTACACTTTAAACGGCACTTCAAGGTCTGTCGCCCGCCAATTGGCGGCGCGCCGGATTATCGGAACATCTTGGCGTTTGTTCGTTGCTTATCTGAAATGGTCGGGCGTGTTGGAGGTATCGTTCAAGGGTGTTGAAAAACTCAACCGCCCGGGACAGTTGATTTTGGCAAACCATCCGTCTTTGCTGGATGTGGTGCTGCTTGTCGGTCATGTGCCCGAAATGAACTGCATTGTGAAAAAAGATTTGCAGCACAATCCGGCAATGAGCAGCCAGATTAAAGGTGCGGGCTATATTCCGAACGAAGAGTCGGAAGCAATGCTGGAAACGGTAAAGGCGGTTTTTGACAGCGGGCAGAGCCTGCTGGTGTTCCCCGAAGGAACGAGGACGGGCTGGGACGGACGGGTAAAAATGCACCGGGGCGCGGTTTCTTTGGGACTGCGCTATGCCGAAGTGATTACGCCCGTATGTATCAAAATGAATCCGCCCAATTTTAAAAAGGGGCAGCCGTGGTACCGCATCCCCCCGAAAAGGATACGGTATGAAATTACGGTCGGAGACGACATCCTCCCCCAAGACTGGCTCGCCGAGAAACCGTTGCCGATTGCGGCGCGGCGGCTGAATGAATATCTGCAGGACTATTTTACAAGGAAAACCATATGAACGACTTGGAAAACCAAATCAAGCAACTGATTATCGACAGTTTGGCTTTGGAGGATATAACCGCCGCCGACATCGGCAGCGAAGACGCGCTGTTCGGCGACGGAGGGCTGGGGCTGGATTCCGTCGATGCGCTGGAATTGGGCTTGGCGGTGCAAAAACATTTCGGTTTCCGATTGGACGGCGAGCAGGAGAACTTGCGCGAACATTTTGCCAATGTCAAAACACTCGCCGCCTTTGTCAAAAGCCGCCAAGCATAAGGATGAAACATATGACCGAACAAGAAATCTACCGGTTGTTGCGCGATACCCTGACCGAGTTGTTTGAAATCGAACCAGAACGGGTTACGCCCGATACCAACCTTTACGAAGATTTGGAAATCGACAGCATCGATGCCATCGACCTGATCGACCGCATCAAACGTGAAACCGGCCACAAGCTGCAGGCTGAAGATTTCCGCAATGTCCGCACCGTCAACGACGTGGTACAGGCGGTATTGAAAATTCAGGCGGGGTAGGCGGCATCTCTGATTATTTTTCAGACGGCATATTGTTATCGGATGCCGTCTGAAAACATTTGTGCGGATTCAAAATGAAACCCGGTTTTTTCGGACATATTTTTCTGACCATATTAAGCATTGCCTATCCGGCTTTGTGGTATTACGGCAGGGAGGCGGGGTGGTTTGTCTGGCTGGCGGCGGCGATGTGCGGGTTGTGGCTGCTGCGCGCCCTGACTGCCAAATTGCCCCAACAGCGTTATACGGCTTTAGCCGCCACGCTGTTTTTTGCCGCAGTATTGGTGTTCGGGCGGCATGATTCGATGTATTGGTATCCCGTCCTCGTCAATCTGATGATGTTGGCGGTGTTCGGGGGAAGCCTGTTTGCCGGGCAGACGGTGATTGAAAAACTTGCGCGGCTGCAACAGCCCGACCTGCCTGAAAAAGCCGTGCGCTATACCCGCCGGGTAACGCAGGTTTGGTGCGTATTTTTTATAATCAACGGGACGCTTGCCGCTTTGTTGGCACGGTTGGGGCGATATGATTGGTGGGCGGTTTATACCGGCGTGATTGCCTATGTATTGATGGGGATGCTGTTTGCCGGCGAATGGCTTTACCGCAAACTCGTTTTGAAAGTCTGAAACCTTATGCACACTTGCACTTCCTGCGGCGAAAACCACGAAGAAATGCCCGCAATCGGCTTTACCGCCCCCTATCCCTATAATCAACTCAGTGAAGAAGAACGCATTGCTTATCAAGCGGAATGCGATTCTGATTTCTGCATCATCCGCTATCCCGACCAAACCGACCGCTTTATCCGCGCGGTGCTGCCTATTCCGATTATCGGGCATCAGGAAACGCTGGAATACGGCGTGTGGGTGTCCGTCAGCGAAAAGAGTTTTAACGACTATCAAAGCCGCTTTTACGACAATCCGGAAAACGTCGTTTATTTCGGCATGATCTGCAACTGGCTGCCCCCTTACAAATCCGACACTTTCGGTCTGCACTGCAATGTTGTTACCCAACCCGATGGCCAACGTCCTTTGCTGCAACTTCATCAAAGCGGCGGACATCCGCTGGTACGCGACTTTTATCACGGCATAGAATATGCCGAGGCACAGGCAAGGATAGGAGCGGTATCCGAATCGGATTGTTCAGGATAAAAGGACAAAAAGGATAAATATGAAATACAAAGACCTGCGCGACTTCATCGCTATGCTCGAGCAACAGGGCAAACTCAAGCGCGTCGCGCATCCTGTTTCCCCGCATTTGGAAATGACCGAAATCGCCGACCGCGTGCTGCGCGCCGAAGGGTCGGCATTGTTGTTTGAAAACCCAGTTAAGCCCGACGGCACGCGCTACGATTATCCCGTGTTGGCAAACCTGTTCGGCACGCCCGAACGTGTGGCGATGGGCATGGGCGCGGATAGCGTGTCCAAGCTGCGCGAAATCGGGCAGACGCTGGCGTATCTGAAAGAACCGGAACCGCCCAAAGGCATTAAAGACGCGTTTTCCAAACTGCCGTTGCTGAAAGATATTTGGAGCATGGCGCCGAACGTGGTGAAAAACGCGCCGTGTCAGGAAATCGTATGGGAAGGCGAAGACGTTGATTTATATAAACTTCCGATTCAGCATTGCTGGCCGGAAGACGTTGCGCCGCTGGTTACATGGGGCTTGACCGTCACGCGCGGCCCGTACAAAAAACGCCAAAATCTCGGCATTTACCGCCAACAATTAATCGGCAAAAACAAGCTGATTATGCGCTGGTTGTCGCATCGTGGTGGCGCGTTGGATTATCAGGAATTCCGCAAACTCAATCCCGATACTCCGTATCCCGTCGCCGTCGTACTCGGCTGCGACCCCGCCACCATTTTGGGCGCGGTAACGCCTGTTCCCGATACCTTGAGCGAATACCAGTTTGCCGGACTGCTGCGCGGTTCGCGGACGGAGCTGGTGAAATGTATCGGCAACGATTTGCAAGTGCCTGCCCGCGCAGAAATCGTGTTGGAAGGCGTCATCCATCCGAACGAAACCGCGTTGGAAGGTCCATACGGCGACCACACGGGCTATTACAACGAGCAGGATCATTTCCCTGTGTTTACGGTTGAACGCATCACCATGCGTGAAAACCCGATTTACCATTCCACCTACACAGGCAAACCGCCTGATGAACCCGCCGTTTTGGGCGTGGCATTGAACGAAGTGTTCGTACCGCTCTTGCAAAAGCAGTTCCCAGAAATCACCGATTTTTACCTGCCGCCCGAAGGCTGCTCCTACCGCATGGCGGTGGTCAGTATGAAAAAACAGTACGCCGGCCACGCCAAGCGCGTGATGATGGGCTGCTGGTCGTTCCTGCGCCAGTTTATGTACACCAAATTCATCATCGTGGTGGATGACGATGTGAACGTACGCGACTGGAAAGAAGTCATCTGGGCAGTAACCACGCGCATGGACCCTGTACGCGATACCGTTTTGGTGGAAAACACGCCCATCGACTACCTCGACTTCGCCAGCCCCGTCAGCGGACTCGGCGGCAAAATGGGTTTGGATGCAACCAACAAGTGGCCGGGCGAAACCGACCGCGAATGGGGACGAGTAATCAAAAAAGACCCTGCGGTTACGGCTAAGATTGATGAGATTTGGGGGGAATTGGGGTTGTAGGTTTTACGGTAATGCCGTCTGAAGCGCGGGGGCGTTTCAGACGGCATTTTTGTACGCAGGGTATTTACGGTTCTTTAGGTTTGAGCCACTGCCATTGTTCCAGCAGGGTGTCTTCGAGGATTTTCTGTTTCTCTTTGCGCGAATTGATGCCGCCGGTCAGCCTGCCGTAATCGACGGTAATGGATGGTTTGTCCACCGTACCGGTGATTTTCAGGGGAATCGGTTTGTTTTTCGGATGGACGGCGTTGCGGATAAGGACATCTTCAGACAATTCCTGCGTATCCAGATTGGTATAGCCGTTGCTGGTAACATAGAGGCTGTCTGAGAAGAGTTCGGTATCGATGTGGCGGCTGATGCCGTCTGAAATTTCGCTGTTGAGCGTGAATCGGTGGAAGGGTGTGCTGGGTACGGCATTGTCGGCAGTTTTGCCCGAAATGCCGTTTTTCAGGATATTGTCCATGTCGATACCGTGCCATGCGCCGTTGGAAATATTCAGCGACAGGCTGCCTTGAAGCGAGCGGATAAGCTCTTTTCGGGTTTCGCCGCTCGCGGTCAGGTCGATGACCGCATCGCCGTTGCCGCTGAAGCTGTGGAAGCCGAACAGGTCTTGCAGCAGCGGTTGGATTTGGATGTTGCTTGCATTTTGTTGCAGGCGGTAAGTGGCGGGACGGGTGTTGGCGATGCTGATGCCGCCTTCGGTATGGCCGCCGTAAAGCCCTGACTTGAAACGGCTGAGCGCGATATGGCCTTTGTCGGCGTGGAGGTAGGTTTCCATATCGTCCAGTTGCAGGCCGGGAAGTTGGACATTGCCGATTTTAAGGTGGGTCTCGATATCTCCGGACAGCCTGCCGAGGGTGTCGGGAAATATTTTGCCGTTTTGTTGCCGCACGTCGTCAAGATAGGGGGTCAGGTTCAATTTTTGCAGTGCGACGGCGGCTTCCAGGTGCGGTGCGTCTTCATGTGTGTATCTGAATTTCGCGGCAACGGTTTGGCGATCGAACGAACCGTTGAGTTCGGCATGCCACTGATGAAGGTTTTTTATGGACATCGAACCGTCGAGCTGGCTGATGAAACGGGGTTGCGGCAGGCGGTTGACGGTATCCTGAAGGGTTGATACATGCAGGCGCGGTGCCTCCAGACCGTTGTTCCGGTTCCAAACCAATGGCGAGCCGAGGGAAAAGTTGGTTTGAAGGCGGGGTGTTTTGACGTTGCCGGAGATTTCGGCGTTGCCGATGTTGCCGATACCGGGGTGAAGTTTGGCCTTATCGAGTTTGAACGATCCGCCCCATTGGGAATTCCCGCCGTCGGCGGTAGCGGTAAATGTCCCGTTGACGGTTTCAATTTTGATGCTGTTGTTCCTGAGTGCCAGCGTAGGGATTTGGGCGGTTAGGTGGAGGTTGTGGAAGGCGGTGTCGGCACGCAGGCTGAGGTTGGCCGCATCCGGTCCGTCGGCGTTAAAACGGATAGTGGGGTTGCCGGTGGTGGAAACGGTAATGCCGTGCCCGTTTAGGGCGGTCTCGGCTTCGAAATGGAACGGTGAGATTTCGGGCGTGCCGATGCCGTCTGAAAGGAACAGCCCCCTGCTTTTCCACGGGACGGACAGCTTCCCCCAAACCAGTATGCCCGAACTTTCAAACGGCTGCCCCGCCGAATCGGGGGATTGCAGGTTGAGGCTGACTTCCTTCAGGGTAAGCCGGTCTTGCGGCAAGTCGAGGCGGACGGTACTGTTTTCGATGATGATGCGGTTTATCGAGGCTTTGCGTTTTGGGTTGTCGATAAGGTCTTGGATGTTCCAAACGCCTTTCCCGTCGCGCGTCAGGGCAAGTTCCGCACCCGAAACCACCCATTTTTCAACCTGTATCTGATCCGACCACAGATTTTTCCAGCTCAATCCGATTTTGGTTTCTTTGATGGAAATGGCAGTCCGGTCGCCGCCGGGTTCGGTAATGGTCAGGTTTTTCAGGATGACGGTCGGCCGGGGCAGAAGCCTGCGCTGTATATCCGCATCAAACGAGATTTTCCGGTGCGTATGGGCAATGCTTTGTTGGAGGCGGCTTCGGATGTTTTCGGGTGTGAAGATGCGATATACGGAAGCGTGCAGCCCGATTGCTGCCAAAAGCAGTATCGTCAGCACGGCTACCGCATATTTCAGACGGTATTTGTGGAAGACCGATAATAAATCCATAGCCTGAAAAGTCTGTAAAACACGCCACAGTATAACACGGCTTGTAGAAATCCTATTTTGTGCGGGCAGATTATCTTGTATAAAGGGGTAATGCCCATAAGCAGGCATACCGCCGGATCAGGTATCGAGGGTGTTGCCGCGTTTGCAGGGGCAGTGTATGTTTCATACGGCGGCGGATTCTGCAAGATGCTTTTTTGAAATACCGATGCCGTCTGAAACGGACAAGTTTTGTTCAGACGGTATATAATTTGCTTTTTATTCCGGAGGCACGGATATGGTCGGATGCGTTTGGCAGGCAGGACGGTTTGAAATCGGTTTGGACAAACCGAAAATCATGGGCATCGTGAATCTCACGCCCGATTCTTTTTCCGACGGCGGCGCGTATTCGCAAAACGCCCAAACAGCTTTGGCGCATGCCGAACGGCTTTTGAAAGAGGGTGCGGACATTCTCGACATCGGCGGCGAATCGACGCGGCTGGGTGCGGATTATGTTTCGCCTGAAGAAGAATGGGCGCGGGTTGCGCCTGTTTTGGCGGAAGTGGCGGGGTGGGGCGTTCCCGTCAGTTTGGACACGCGCCGCACGGTGGTTATGGAAAAAGCGTTGGCACTCGGCGGCATCGATATTATTAATGATGTGGCGGCGTTGACCGACGAAGGCGCGCTCGAATTGCTGGCGAGTCAGGCGGATACGGGCATTTGCCTGATGCACATGCAGGGTTTGCCGGAAAACATGCAGATTAATCCGAAATATCAGGATGTTGTCGGCGAAGTGGCAAGGTATTTGAAGGCGCGGGCGGCGGAATGTGTCGCGGCAGGCATCGCACCGCAACGCATCACACTCGACCCCGGTTTCGGCTCCGGCTTCGGCAAAACCTTGCAACACAATATCGCACTGATGCGGCATTTACCCGAATTGATGGCGGAAACAGGCTTTCCGCTGCTGATCGGCATATCGCGCAAGAGCACGATAGGCGAGCTGACCGGCGAGGCAGACGCGGCGGCGCGCGTACACGGCAGCGTGGCGGCGGCGCTGGCTTCCGTGGCGCGCGGCGCGCAAATCGTGCGGGTGCATGATGTGAAGGCGACGGCGGATGCTTTGAAGGCGTGGGAAGCGTTGGGCATCAATCTGTAAACAGTGGTTCACATACTTCATGCCGTCTGAAAAGGACGGTGCGGCTTCAGACGGCATTAACGGTGCAGACAGCAAGGCATAAACTGACTGTATAATCTCGGACAACGGTTCACATTCTCGGAGCAACACATGGCAAAAAAATATTTCGGCACGGACGGCGTACGCGGCGAAGTCGGGCAGTTTCCGATTACGCCCGATTTTGTATTGAAACTCGGCTATGCGGCGGGTCAGGTTTTGGTTCAGCACGACACCGACCAGAAACCGACCGTTTTAATCGGCAAGGATACGCGTATTTCCGGTTATATGCTGGAAGCCGCTTTGGTGGCAGGTTTTACCGCCGCAGGTGTCAACGTTATTCAAACCGGACCGCTGCCTACGCCCGGCGTGGCTTATCTGACCCGTGCGCTGCGTTTGTCCGCTGGTGTGATGATTTCCGCGTCGCACAATGCCTATTCCGACAACGGCATCAAATTCTTTGCCGAAGGCGGCGTGAAGCTTTCCGATGAAATCGAGTTGGAAATCGAAGCCAAAATCGACGAAGAAATGAAAACCCAGCCTTCTGCACGCCTCGGGCGCGCACGCCGCATCAGCGGTGCGGACGACCGCTATATCGAATTTTGCAAATCCACCTTTCCCAGCCATTCCGACCTTCGGGGTTTGAAGTTGGTTATCGATACCGCCAACGGCGCGGGGTACGGTGTCGCACCCAAGGTGTTTCACGAACTGGGCGCACAGGTCGTCAGTATCGGCGACGAACCCAACGGCTACAACATCAACGAAAAATGCGGTGCGACTTATACCAAGACACTCCAGGCAGCCGTTTTACAGTATGAAGCCGACTACGGCATCGCCTTAGACGGCGACGGCGACCGCCTGATGATGGTCGATAAAAACGGTAAGGTTTACGACGGCGACAGCCTGATTTACGTCATCGCCAAAGCCCGAGCCCGAGAAGGTATCAACATCGGCGGCGTGGTCGGCACGGTCATGACCAATATGGCGATGGAAATCGCCCTGAAAGAGCAGGGCGTCGATTTCTGCCGCGCCAAAGTCGGCGACCGCTATGTGTTGGAACAGCTGAACCAACGCGGCTGGCTCATCGGTGGCGAAGCCAGCGGCCATATTTTGTGCATGGACAAACACAACACCGGCGACGGCATTATTTCCGCGCTGCAAGTTTTGGCGGCGCTGCAAATCCTGAACCAAGACCTCGCCACCGTTTGCGCCGACTGGCAGCCGTATCCGCAAACTATGATTAACGTACGCATCCAAAAAGGTCAGAAATGGCAGGAAGCTTCGAAAGACGTGTTGGCCGAAGTGGAAAAAGAACTCGAAGGCAAAGGAAGGGTTGTGTTGCGCGCTTCGGGAACCGAACCCGTCGTGCGAGTGATGGTTGAGGCACGACAGGCCGATTGGGCGCGCGAAGGGGCGGAACGTATTGCTTCCGCCATCGGCAGCCTTTAGGCAAAATCAGGAAAAACCGTTTCAACAGCGGCGGTTTTCCTGTTTAAATGCCGTCTGAACACGATACGGGCGTGAGTGTTTCCGTGCAATCGCTTTCAGACGGCATAATCTTTGATAGAATGCCTGCTTCATGTAGAAAATGTTTCGGTTTGTTCTGACTTTTTATCTCCGACAATGGAATATCCGCCATGTTTGCTTTTTTAGAAGCCTTTTTTGTCGAATACGGTTATGCGGCTGTTTTTTTTGTATTGGTCATTTGCGGTTTCGGCGTGCCGATTCCCGAGGATTTGACCTTGGTAACAGGCGGCGTGATTTCGGGTATGGGTTATACCAATCCGCATATTATGTTTGCAGTCGGTATGCTCGGCGTATTGGTTGGGGACGGCATCATGTTTGCCGCCGGACGAATTTGGGGGCAGAAAATCCTAAGGTTCAAACCTATTGCGCGTATCATGACGCCGAAACGTTATGAGCAGGTTCAGGAAAAATTCGACAAATACGGTAACTGGGTCTTATTTGTCGCCCGTTTCCTGCCCGGTTTGAGAACGGCCGTATTTGTTACAGCCGGTATCAGCCGCAAGGTTTCATACCTGCGTTTTATCATTATGGATGGACTGGCCGCACTGATTTCCGTCCCTATTTGGATTTATCTGGGCGAATACGGTGCGCACAACATCGATTGGCTGATGGCGAAAATGCACAGCCTGCAATCGGGTATTTTTGTTATCTTGGGTATAGGTGCGGCCGTCGTTGCTTGGATCTGGTGGAAAAAACGCCAACGTATCCAGTTTTACCGCAGCAAATTGAAAGAAAAGCGGGCGCAACGCAAAGCCGCCAAGGCAGCCAAAAAAGCCGCGCAAAGCAAACAATAAAATCAAGCACCTAAATAGGTTGCCGATATTCAATAGTTTCCGTGTTTTTTCATCCACAAAGCGGTATCTCATGCGTTGGAAATTCTCGCAAGGTCTCTGACCTTGTTGCGGTTTCCGTTCTGAGTCTCACGCTTTGTGAATATAGTGGATTAACAAAAATCAGGACAAGGCGACGAAGCCGCAGACAGTACAAATAGTACGGAACCGATTCACTTGGTGCTTCAGCACCTTAGAGAATCGTTCTCTTTGAGCTAAGGCGAGGCAACGCTGTACTGGTTTTTGTTAATCCACTATAAAAATCCACTTGGAAAATCAAATATCGACAGCCCTTGGGTGCTTTTTCATTTGAAGGCCGTCTGAAAACCGTCCGCGCTGCCAAATTGCCAGCCTGTCCGAAATATAGTTAAATAAGCCGTATTATTATTTTCAGACGACCCGATGATGTCCATGAAACAAAAAATCTTCGTTCTCTACACAGGCGGCACCATAGGCATGACCCAAAGCAGCGAAGGCCTGCGCCCCGATACCGCACTGGTCAGCCAAGCCCTTTCCCCCTTTTCAGACGGCCTCGATTTCGAGTGGCACGTCTGCAATCCCTTGATTGATTCCTCCTCCGTTACGCTGCAACACTGGCGCGATTGGCTGGACATCATTGCCGACAAACTCCCTTCATGCGACGGCATCCTGATACTGCACGGCACGGACAGCATGGCGTACACCGCCAATCTCCTCGCGCTCGCCCTGCAAGGTTTGGGCAAACCGATTGTCCTGACTGGTTCCCAATGGCCTTACGCCGCCGAAAACAGCGATGCCCCGCGCAACCTCTCCACCGCCGTTGCCGCCCTCAGCCTCAAGCTCAAACAAACCGTCATCGCGTTTGACGGCAAACTGTATCCCGCCGTCGGCAGCAGCAAAGTCAGCACCGAAACTGCTGCAGGCTTCGACAATCCGCATTTCGGCACGCTTGCCGAATGGGACGAAACCCGGGGTTGGCACAATCTTCGCCTCCCGTCCCAAGACGCAGCAGCCGTTTCAGACGGCCTCAAAATCCGCTATCCCGATCCTCAGGCAAAAATCGCCGTCCGCACGCTTATCCCCGGCTTTGCTGTCCAAGAACTTGCGGACGGACTCGGACAGCTTCCCGCCCACGCCCTTATCCTGCAAAGCTACGGACACGGCAACACCCCCGCAGACGAAGGTTTCATCCGCGCCGTGCAAGACTTTACACAGCAAGGCAAATTGTTGCTCAACATCAGCCAAGTCCGACAAGGCAGAACTGCCGCCGTTTACGCGCAAGGCAATGTGTTCCGCAACTCGGGCATCATCAACGGCGGTAAATGCAACCTCGAAACCGCCACCGCGCTCATGACCCTCGCCGTATCGCAAGGCTGGGGTGTGGAAGATGTAGAAAAAGAATTGGTAAGACTAAAGTTAGTGTGAAATCGAAATGAACCTTACCGACACCCATTGCCACCTCGCCGATCCCGCCTTACGTGAAAACCTGACGCATGTTTTGACCGCAGCGCGGGAGGCTGGAGTAGGGCGGTTTATCGTTCCCGCGACTCGGCCGCAGGATTGGCAGGACGTGGCGGATTTGGCGGAAAGGGCGTCTGAAAATCCGCTTTGGGGTAATATCCATATCGCGCTCGGCATCCATCCTTGGTTTTCAGACGACGTTTCCGAACCGGATTTCCAGCGTTTGGAACAAGCATTGCAGGCGCGTTCGACGGCATGGGTCGGCGAAATCGGCTTGGATTTTTACGACAAAACCCAAACGCCGCCACAGCGCGAACGGCAAATTCAAGTCTTCAGCCGCCAGCTTGCCATCGCGCAAACCCTGCGCCGCCGCGTGATTATCCATAATCTCAAAGCCACCGCCGACATCGCCGCCGCCGTCAAACAGACAGGCTTTGCCCAAGGCGGCATCGTTCACGCCTTCTCAGGCAGCGCGGAAGAAGCGCGCGTGTTGACGAAACTGGGTTTCAAAATCGGCATCGGTTCGTTGTTGCTCAACCCGAACGCGCGTAAAGTGCGCGATACGCTTAAAGCCTTGAACGACGGGGATTTCGTATTGGAAACGGATAGCCCGTTCATGTTGAAAAACACCGTCAATACGCCTGCCAATATTCTTCGGATTGCCGAAATTGCCGCGCAGATACGCGGTGTCGGCGCGGCGGACATCGCCGCGATAACGGAACGCAATGCCGACAGCCTGCTCCGTCCCTAGATTATCTTTTTGAATATTCAGAAAATATATTATAATGACCGCGTTTTGATGCCGTCTGAACATTCAGGCGGCGTTTGTTATGGAAGAATTATGAAGCCGTCTATTTTAGAAAAACTGCAACAACTCGGCGACCGGTTGGAAGAAGTTACCCACCTTTTAGGGCAACCCGAAGCCACGGCAGACATGGACAACTACCGCAAGCTCACGCGTGAACACGCCGAATTGACGCCCGTGGTCGAAGTATTTCAAAACTATCAACTGGCGCAAAGCGACTTGGCGGATGCCGAAGAAATGCTGTCCGACCCCGAAATGAAAGACTTTGCCGCCGAAGAAATCGAAGCGGCAAAAGCCAAAATCAACACGCTCGATACCGAACTGCAAAAACTGCTGCTGCCCAAAGATGCCGACGACGACAAAAACATCTTTATCGAAGTACGCGCCGGTACCGGTGGCGACGAAGCCGCGCTGTTTGCAGGTGATTTGCTGCGTATGTACAGCCGCTACGCCGAACGCAACCGCTGGCAGGTTGAAATCGTGTCCGCCAACGAAAGCGAATTGGGCGGCTATAAAGAAGTCATCGCCCGTATTGTCGGTTTGGGCGCGTACAGCCGTCTGAAATTCGAATCGGGCGGTCACCGTGTGCAACGCGTCCCTGCAACCGAAAGCCAAGGCCGTATCCACACTTCAGCCTGTACCGTCGCCGTCATGCCCGAAGCGGACGAACTCGAAGATATCGAGTTGAATCCCGTCGACCTTCGTATCGACACCTTCCGTGCATCCGGTGCGGGCGGTCAGCACATCAACAAAACCGACTCCGCCGTCCGCATTACCCACCTGCCCACCGGCATGGTGGTCGAATGCCAAGACGGACGCAGCCAACACGCCAACAAAGCGCAGGCAATGAAAGTCCTCGCCGCCCGCCTGAACGACGCGCAAAAACGCGAAGCCCAAGCCAAAGAAGCCGCCGAGCGCAAATCCCTCATCGGCAGCGGCGACCGCAGCGAACGCATCCGCACCTACAACTATCCCCAAGGCAGGGTAACAGACCACCGCATCAACCTTACCCTGCACAAGCTGGATTTCGTGATGGACGGCGATTTGGAAGAAATCACCGATGCCCTGATTGCTGAGCATCAGGCGGAGCTTCTGGCGGCGATGGGCGATTGAGTTTTGTGTTTTGAAATGGAAATGCCGTCTGAAATCCAAGTTTCAGACGGCATTTTGCGTCTGCCGTGCATGCAATCAATTTTAATCCGCCATATTCTACTGATTTGTTTGAATTCAGTGTATTATGCCGTTTCTCAACCATAGGCGACAACTGGACATATTGATGAAGATTGCGATTTACGGTACGAAAAGCTATGACCGCGAACATTTTACCCGCGCCAACCGGCATTTCGGCTTCGAGCTGGAGTTTTTTGATTTCATGCTGGATGCGAAAACGGCGAAAATGGCGGAAGGCGCGGAAGCGGTCTGTATTTTTGTAAACGACGACGGCAGCCGGCCCGTGTTGGAAAAATTGGCGCAAATTGGCGTGAAAACTGTGGCGTTGCGTTGTGCCGGCTTTAATAATGTGGATTTGAAGGCGGCTGAAGAGTTGGGCTTGAAAGTCGTGCGCGTGCCCGCCTATTCGCCCGAATCGGTTGCGGAACATACGGTCGGTCTGATGCTGACTTTGAACCGCCGTATCCACAAAGCTTATCAGCGTACCCGCGATGCGAATTTTTCGCTGGAAGGTCTGACCGGTTTCAATATGTACGGCAAAACGGCGGGTGTTATCGGCATGGGGAAAATCGGTATCGCAACGATGCGGATTTTAAAGGGTTTCGGTATGAACCTGCTGGCTTACGATCCGTTTTGCAACCCCGAAGTGGAAAAACTCGGCGGAAGATATGTGGAGTTGGACGAGCTGTATGCCCGGTCGGACATCATCACGCTGCATTGCCCCGCCACTCCGGAGAACCACTATATGCTGAACGAAGCGGCGTTCGACAAAATGAAAGACGGTGTGATGATTATCAACACCAGCCGTGGCGGCCTGATTGACAGTTCTGCCGCCATTGAGGCGTTGAAACGCCGGAAAATCGGCGCATTGGGTATGGATGTGTACGAGAACGAGCGCGAGCTGTTTTTTGAAGACAAATCCAACGATGTGATTACCGACGACGTGTTCCGCCGCCTGTCGTCCTGCCATAACGTGCTGTTTACCGGACATCAGGCATTTTTGACGGAAGAGGCGTTGGGTAATATTTCGGAAGTTACGCTGTCCAATATCCGCGAGGTCGGACAGACCGGCGATTGCGGCAATGCGGTTTGTGCCGACGGTTGACGTGTTTTAAAAGTTTAAAGGAAATGCCGTCTGAAACAGGTTTCAGACGGCATTTGACGTTCAGGGTTAAGGCTTATTTCACTTCCAACTTGGCAACACCGCCCATATAAGGCTGCAAAGCGGCAGGGATATTGATGCTGCCGTCGGCGTTTTGATGGTTTTCCAATACGGCGACCAGCGTTCTGCCGACTGCCAAACCGGAGCCGTTCAAGGTATGTACCAAGCGGTTTTTGCCGTTTTCGTCTTTGAAACGCGCCTTCATGCGGCGTGCTTGGAAATCTTCGCAGTTGGAACAGCTTGAGATTTCGCGGTAGGTGTTTTGCGCCGGCACCCAAACTTCCAAGTCATACGTTTTTGCCGCGCCGAAACCCATATCGCCGGTACACAGGGTAATCACGCGGTAGGGCAGTTCCAAGGCTTTCAGGATGTTTTCGGCATGACCGACCATTTCTTCCAGTGCGTCGTATGATTTTTCGGGATGAACGATTTGTACCATTTCCACTTTGTCGAACTGGTGCTGGCGGATCAGGCCGCGCGTGTCTTTGCCGTATGAACCCGCCTCGCTGCGGAAGCAGGGCGAATGCGCGGTCAGTTTCAGCGGCAGTCCGCCTTCGTCCAAAATGCTGTCGGCAACGGTATTGGTCAGGGTAACTTCGGCTGTCGGAATCAGATATTGCGTGGTTTTGGTTTCGTCGCCGCCACGGGTAACGTGGAACAGATCTTCCGCAAACTTCGGCAGCTGGCCCGTGCCTTGCAGGGTGGTGTCGTCCACGATATAGGGCGTGTAATGCTCGGTATAGCCGTGTTTCAGCGTGTGCGTATCGAGCATGAATTGTGCCAGCGCGCGGTGCAGACGGGCGATTTGTCCGCGCATCACGGTAAAGCGTGCGCCGGACAGCTTCGCGCCGCCTTCAAAATCCAAGCCCAAAGGCTCGCCCAAATCGACATGGTCTTTGATTTCAAAGTCAAATTCGCGCGGCGTACCGACTTTGCGGACTTCGACGTTTTCGGTTTCGTCTTTACCGGTGGGTACGCTTTCGTGCGGCAGGTTGGGTATGCTCAACAACCATGCGTCCAATTCTTTTTGTACGGCATCCAAATCGGCGGCAGCCTGTTCCAAATCGGTTTTGATTTGAGCGACTTGATCCATGGCCGCCTGCGCCTCTTCATGTTTGCCCTGACCTTTCAGTGCGCCGATTTGTTTGGAAATGCTGTTGCGCGAGGCTTGTAGTTCTTCGGTTTTCACCTGAACGGCTTTTCGCTGCTCTTCCAGCGCATTGAAACGCGCGGCATCAAACTCGTAACCGCGCGCCGCCAAGCGTTCTGCCACAGCGGCGGTGTTGCTGCGGAGCAATTGGATGTCTAACATGGTCTGATTCCCGAATTAATTTGAAACGTATTATTGTAAACCAAATTTAAGATATTTTCCCGAATCCGTCTGTGTTTCGACATGCTTGAACCCTATCGTCCGATTTGTCAAAACCGTTCGATTTGTGGGAAAATCTCAAGATTGAATTTAACGGAGGGCGACACCGTGTTGGACAGAGAAGGCTATCGCCCCAATGTCGGTATCATCTTAATCAACAACCGCAACGAGGTCTTTTGGGGCAAGCGTGTGCGCGAACATTCTTGGCAGTTTCCGCAAGGCGGCATCAAGCCGGGCGAAAGCCCCGAAACCGCGATGTACCGCGAGCTTTACGAAGAAGTCGGACTTCTGCCGCAACACGTCAAAATCGTCGGGCGGACGCGCGACTGGCTGCGTTACGACGTGCCGAACAACTGGGTGCGCCGCGAATGGCGCGGATCCTATCGCGGACAAAAACAGATTTGGTATCTTTTGCGTTTGGTCGGCCGTGACAGCGATGTCAACCTCCGCGCCTGCCACCATCCCGAATTTGACGGCTGGCGTTGGCACCAATATTGGGCACCCGTTGACGAAGTAATTGATTTCAAACGAGACGTTTACTTGGGGGCATTGGAAGAACTCTCTTCCCGCTTCCTGCGCGGCATGGAAAGCTACGAAGACTTTATCCGTCGCAATCCAATAGAAAACCTATAATCCAAACGCTTTCAGGCCGTCTGAAAGCGTTGTTTTTCATCCTTTCAGACGGCATGGCATTCAAATTATACAGACTGTAAAATCATATTTTTCTGACACCAGCAAATGCTCCCATGAAGCAGAAAGTAATAAAATGCAAGTAAAATCAATAACTCTACATAATATTGGACAATTCAAAGAATTAACCATTCCACTCGCGCCTTTAACTGAAAATGCACCTAAGGTTGCTGTTTTTATTGGGAATAACGGCTCAGGAAAAACAACAGTTTTGAAATCGTTGGTTACGGCGTTGAGTTGGCTGCCTGCGCGTATTCGTAGCGAACGTGGGCGAGGTTTGGATATTCCCGAAGAAGTGATTATGAATGGACGGTCTTCAGGAATGGTGGTGCTGAGTATTGAAAATACCAAAAAATCATTTACATGGCAGCTTAGCAAAGCTCAAAAGGGCAGGAAAAATCAGTTTTCTACTGATTTGAAAGATATTAATGAATTAGCAGATATTCATCGCACTAATTTAACCGAAAATGAACAAGCTGATTTGCCGATATTAGCTTTTTATCCTGTTGAACGCAGCGTATTAGATATTCCGTTAAAAATTAGAGAAAAACATTCTTTTGAACAACTTAACGGTTATGATAATGCGTTGGAAATGGGCGTTGATTTTAGACGATTTTTTGAGTGGTTTCGTGAAAGGGAGGATATTGAAAATGAAGAAAATGCATTTTCAGAAATAGGTCAAATAATCAATGGGCTAGGTGAGCTGGATTCAAACATGGACAGCTTGTTTAATGCTTTTGATAAGATGGCTTCTTTACGAAAAGATATTGAAAAAAAAGAGAACGCGCTTGTTAAAGCTAAAAATGATAATGAATTAGAAAAAATAGCTGATTTCTCTGAGCAGTTAATTGAATTGATGAATAAATTTATTGAAACAAAATCACAGACTGATTTATTTTTTACAAACGCTGTGCCATCGATAGGAAAAGATGCTTTAAGAAAAAAAATAAATTATTTGGATATCCAATTAAAAACAGTTAAAGATGCAGTACAGAATTTTACTAATTTTGAAAATATTAGGGTTCAAAGAAAACCTAAATTACGCATGATTGTAAAAAAAAATAATCTAGAATTTGAAGTTTCCCAACTCTCCCAAGGCGAAAAATCCCTAATGGCATTGATAGGCGACATTGCTCGTCGTTTGGCAATGCTTAACCCAAGTTTGGAGAATCCCTTGAATGGACATGGTATTGTAATTATCGATGAAGCCGATTTACATCTACATCCACAATGGCAACGTCAATTAATTGAACGATTGACCAAAACCTTTCCAAATTGTCAATTTGTATTAAGCACACATTCGCCGCTTGTAATTAGCGATAGTAAGGATATTATTGTTTATTCATTAGAAAATGGAGAAATACAACAAGTATCATCACAATATGGGCAAGATGCAAACACGGTTTTATTGAATGTAATGGAAACAGCTATTCGCAATGAAGAAGTTACCCAAAAATTGAATCATTTATTGGATTTAATTCAGGATAATCAATTGGATGAGGCAAAAATTAAGTTAACTACATTACGCCAAGATCTGCCTGAAAATAATTTAGAATTAGCCAAGGCTCAACTTTTACTCAAAAAACAGGAAATCCGTTATGAGAAAAATTCAAAAAGCTGATGAGCCTGTCAGTTTTGCCAGGTACAAACAAGACAACCCTGCTCATCAATACAAAGATTTAAATGATGAGATTGTCCGCCAAGATATTCGGCAAAAATGCACAGAAGAACAATATTATTTATGTGCTTATTGCTGCAAAGCAATTTCAGGAACAAATGTGGATACCATGAATGAGCATATTCAGCCACGCCATCATTACCCCAATTTGTCTATGGATTTTAATAATATTGTAGCAAGTTGCAATCAAACAGGGCATTGTGACAATTCAAAAGATTCGAAAATCCTTCCACTTACGCCTTTGATGGACGAATGTGAAACTGAATTTGAATTTAGAATAAATGGTGCTGTAAGTGGTAAAACAGAAAGGGCAAGAAGTGCAATTGATATTTTGCAATTAAATCATAAAAAATTATGCGAATCAAGAAAGCAAGCTATTAATTCCATGCTTATAAATCATGGACTTGGAAATCCAATTGAAGTGGAAGATGATGAGTTATTACAATCCGTTTGTGATGATATTATGCAACCTGAAAACGGAAAACTTATTGCTTTTACGCCAGCTATTGTCAATGCAATTAAAAATTGGACTAACTCATAAGAAAATAGCCAAAACTCGATTTTTATTATATTAAAGCTTTTTACTAATAAGAAATATGGTATGTCACAAGGAATATTTTACTAATTAATCAAATCTTCAAATTCCATTTGGCAAACAACATAATTATGACAAAAAAGACACAATACAGCGAATCCAGCATCACCGTCCTCAAAGGCTTGGAGCCGGTCAAAGAACGACCCGGCATGTACACCCGCACCGACAGCCCGACCCACATCTGCCAAGAAGTCATCGACAACGCGGCGGACGAGGCGTTGGGCGGTTTCGCCACTGAAATCGACGTGCGCATCCACGACGACGGTTCGCTTTCCGTACACGACAACGGACGCGGCATTCCCGTCGGGCTGCACCCTGTCGAAGGCGTACCCGTGGTCGAACTTGTGTTTACCCGTCTGCACGCGGGCGGCAAGTTCAACAAAAAAGACGGCGGCAGCGCGTATGCCTTTTCTGGCGGTCTGCACGGCGTGGGCGTGTCCGTCACCAACGCCCTCTCCACCCGCCTTGAGGTCACCGTCAAACGCGAAGGCAAAGTCCACCGCATCGTGTTTGCCGGTGGCGATGTCATTGAGCCATTGACTGAAGTGGGCAAATGCGCCGTCAAAGACAGTGGCACCGAAGTGCGCGTCTGGCCGGACGGCAAATATTTTGAAAGCCCGAATTACAGCATTCCCGAACTCGAACGCCTGCTGCGCGCCAAAGCCGTGCTGCTGCCGGGCGTGCGCGTTTCCCTGACCCGTCCGGTCAAAGGCGAAGACGAAGCGCGCACTCAAACCTGGCATTACCCCGACGGTCTGAAAAGCTATCTGACCGACCTGATTGCCGACGCGCAGGAAGCCGTGCCTATCTTCTCCTGCGAAAACTATATTTCAGACGATCACAACGGCGATTTCAGCATCGGCGAAGGCGCCGCCTTTGCCCTGACTTGGCTGGAAGAAGGCTCGTGCGCCAACGAAAGCTATGTCAACCTCATCCCCACCCCGCTGGGCGGCACGCACGAAGCAGGTTTGAAACAAGCCGTGTTCAACGCCGTCAACAACTTTATCAATCTGCACAACCTCTTGCCGCGCGGCGTGAAAGTACAAAGTGACGACGTGTTCGGCAAAACTGCCTTTGTCCTCTCTGCCCGTGTCCTCGACCCGCAGTTCCAAGGTCAGACCAAAGACAAACTGACTAACCGCGATGCGCTGAAACTCGTTGCCGCCGTATCGGGCGACCCTTTGGAATTGTGGCTGAACCAAAACGTGGATTTCGGCAAAAAAATCGCCGAACTCGCTATCCGTCAGGCACAAGCACGGATGCGTTCGGTTAAAAAGATTGAAAAGAAAAAAGGCAGCGGCGTCGCCGTCCTGCCCGGTAAACTGACCGACTGCGAAAGCGAAGACATCCGCGAAAACGAACTCTTCCTCGTCGAAGGCGATTCCGCTGGCGGCTCCGCCAAACTCGCCCGCGACAAAGCCACCCAAGCCATCCTGCCTCTGCGCGGTAAGGTGCTCAACAGCTTTGAAGTCTACCCCGACCAACTCTTCGGCAACGCCGAAATCCATGATATTTCCGTCGCCATCGGCGTTGATCCACATGGAATCAATGACCATCCCGATTTAAGCGGCCTGCGCTACGGCAAAATCGCCATCCTATCCGATGCCGACGTGGACGGCTCGCATATTCAGGTTTTGCTGTTGACCCTGTTCTACCGCCACTTCCCCAAACTGGTTGCCGACGGACACATCTACGTCGCCCAGCCGCCGCTGTTCCGCGTCGATGTCAACGCACAAGGCAAAAGCAAACCCGCCCGCAAATTCTACGCTCTCGACCAAAACGAACTCGACAGCATTTTGGAGCGACTGCAAAAAGAAGGCGTTAGAGAAACCGCCTATTCCATCAGCCGTTTCAAAGGCTTGGGCGAGATGAATCCCGACCAGCTCAAAGACACCACCATGCACCCCGACACCCGCCGCCTGTTGCAGGTGCAAATCCCCGAAGGAGCGGATGACGAAACACGCGACATCTTCGTCAAACTGATGGGCAAAGGCGAAGCCGCCGCCCGCCGCGCTTGGATGGAACGCGAAGGCGATACAGCGGAACTCGATATTTGAACCGTGATTGCCGCATACGAAAAAATGCCGTCTGAAACCAAATCGGCTTTCAGACGGCATTTCGTTTGGGGATTTATTCTGCTGCGGAAGATTCGGCTACTTCGGCTTCAACAGACGGCGTTTCGGCGGCAGCTTGGGCGGACTGTTGTTGCAAAGCCTGCTGCACGAAAGGATGGTTTTGCGCGATCGCCTGTTCTTCGGGGGTAACTTCGCCTTTGAAACGGTTGTTCAAATCGAAACGTTTGCCGCCGCGCGCCAAGGCTTTCAGATAACGCGGACGGCGGCAGTGGTTGGCGAGGACGCGTGCAATAAGTGTAGGATCGTATTGGGGCAGCGCGGTAATCAAGTCTTGGTCGATACCGAGTGCCAACGGTTTAAATCGTTTGAATACATCGTATTTGCCGTAGATATGGTCGGCAATCATTTCTGTCTGTTTCTTTTTGCTCATGGTTTGGACCGCAGATTTCAGTGCTGCGCCCAAAGCGGTTTCTTGTATCATTTCAGTTGCATTCCTCTAAACAAACCCGTGCGTCAAGGCTGCACGGCAATGCTCGATATTCTATTATAAAGTCTGTGTTTTGGCTAAATTTTTATTTGTTTGAAAGGGTAATGTCGGGCGTATTAACCTGAACGTCGGCATTTTGCGCGCGATGGCGCAGGGCGTGGTCGATGAGGACTAATGCGAGCATGGCTTCTGCAATCGGCGCGGCGCGCAGTCCGACGCAGGGGTCGTGTCTGCCGTGGGTGGCGAGTTCGACGGGGTCGCCGTTGATGTCGATACTGCGGCGCGGTGTGGCAATGGAGCTGGTGGGTTTGATGGCGATATTGACGTGGATGTCTTGCCCCGTGCTGATGCCACCGAGGATGCCGCCTGAGTGGTTGGACAGGAAGCCTTGCGGGGTGAGTTCGTCGCCGTGTTCGCTGCCGCGTTGGACAACGCTGCCGAAGCCTGCGCCGATTTCTACGCCTTTGACGGCGTTGATGCCCATCATCGCGTAGGCAATTTCGGCATCGAGGCGGTCGAAAACGGGTTCACCCAAACCGACGGGGACGTTGGCGGCTTCGATATGCAGCTTCGCGCCGACGGAATCCAAGGATTTGCGCACGCCGTCCATATAGTGTTCCAGTTCGGCGATTTGGCTATGGTTGGCGGCGAAAAAAGGATTTTGGGAAATGTGCTCGCAGCCTTCAAACCGGATTTCTTTTTCGCCGACTTGGGTAACGTAGGCGGTGATTTCCGTGCCGAATTTTTCTTTCAGCCATTTTTTTGCGACGGCTCCTGCGGCAACGCGGGCGGCGGTTTCGCGGGCGGAGCTTCTGCCGCCGCCGCGGTAGTCGCGCGTGCCGTATTTGTGCCAATAGGTATAGTCGGCGTGGCCGGGGCGGAAACTTTGGGCGATGTTGCCGTAGTCTTTGCTGCGCTGGTCGGTGTTGCGGATTAAGAGGGCGATGGGCGTGCCGGTGGTTTTGCCTTCGAAGACGCCGGAGAGGATTTCGACTTGGTCGGCTTCGCGGCGTTGGGTAACGTGGCGGCTGGTGCCGGGTTTGCGCCGGTCGAGGTCGGCTTGGATGTCTGATTCGGTCAATGCCAGTCCGGGCGGGCAGCCGTCGATGATGCAGCCCAAACCCGCGCCGTGGCTTTCGCCGAAGGTGGTCACGGTGAAGAGTTGTCCGAAAGTGTTGCCTGCCATATTTTCCCTCTGTAGGCGGTATGTTGGAGACAGCGGATTTTAGCATAAAAGCCGGAGGAAAACGGGTTATATGCCGGTAAAGGAGTTGCGTGTTTTGCAGTGAATCGGCTTATAATCCGGTCTGATTTTTCAGGATAGCGATATGAGCGACTACACGCAGCAGCTTCAAGATAAAAAAGACCGCCTTAAAACCCTTTTTGCAGGTTTGGATGTTCCCGAGTGGGAAGTGTATGAATCCCCGGACAAACATTACCGTATGCGTGCCGAGTTTCGTATTTGGCACGAAGGCGGGGAAATGTTTTATGCCATGTTTGAAAAAGGACAAAAGGCTAGCGGGGCAAGCCTGATCCGTTGCGACCGCTTCGATGCTGCTTCAGAGGCAGTCAACTGCCTGATGCCCGAATTGATTGCCGTTGCCGCCCAATCTGCCGAACTGAGAAACCGTTGGTATGCCGTCGAATTTCTGTCCACGCTCAGCGGGGAAATGCTGGTTACTATGATTTACCACAAAAGGCTTGATGATGAGTGGATGCAGGCGGCGCAAGCGTTACAGCAACAGTTGGATATTTCCGTTATTGGGCGGAGCAGGGGGCAGAAAATAGTCTTAAAACAGGACTATGTAACGGAAACTTTGAAGGTCGGCAACCGGGATTTCCATTATCGGCAAATTGAAGGCGGTTTTACCCAACCCAATGCTGCCGTGTGTCAAAAAATGCTTGAATGGGCGTGCCGCGCGGCGGAAGGCTTGGGCGGCGACCTGCTCGAACTATATTGTGGAAACGGCAATTTTACGCTGCCCTTATCTGAAAAGTTTGAACGCGTTTTGGCAACCGAGATTTCCAAAACTTCAGTAGGCGCAGCGCAATGGAATATTGAGGCAAACGGGATAGGCAACATCAAAATCGCCCGCCTGTCTGCCGAAGAATTTACCGAAGCCTATACCGGCAAACGTGAGTTTGCACGCCTTAAGGAGGGCGGTATTGCTTTGACGGATTATGCATTTTCCACTATTTTCGTTGATCCACCGCGTGCCGGTATCGATGAGGAAACTTTGAAGCTGGTGTCGCAGTTTGACAATATCATCTACATTTCCTGTAATCCTGAAACGCTGCGTGCCAATTTGGACACCTTGGCGGAAACCCATACGGTCGAACGTGCCGCCTTGTTCGACCAATTCCCGTTTACGCACCATATCGAAAGCGGTGTGCTGTTGAAAAAGAAAATCCTTGGAAAAAGCAAAAGGTAAGAACTATGTACCGACACATCGAATACTACCCCGGCGACCCGATTTTGAGTTTGGTCGAAACCTTCAAAAACGACCCGCGACCTGAAAAAGTCAATTTGAGCATAGGCATTTATTTCGACGACGAAGGCAAAATGCCCGTGTTGGAATCCGTGAGCCGCGCCGAAACTGCCCGTGCCGCCGCGCCTGCGCCGTCGCCCTACCTGCCGATGGAAGGCTTAGACACTTACCGCAGCGCGGTGCAGCATTTGTTGTTCGGCAAAGACAACCCCGCGCTCGCGCAAGGACGTATTGTTACCGTACAAACCTTGGGCGGCTCAGGCGCGCTCAAAGTCGGGGCGGATTTCCTGCACCGCTGGTTTCCCGAAGCGCGCGCCTACGTCAGCGACCCGACTTGGGACAACCATCGCGGCATTTTTGAAGGCGCAGGTTTCGAGGTCGGCACTTATCCTTATTACGACCCTGCCACCGTCGGCGTGAAATTCGACGAAATGACCGCGTTTTTCAACACCCTGCCTGAAAACAGCGTCTTAATCCTACACCCCTGCTGCCACAACCCGACCGGCGTGGATATGTCGGAACAGCAATGGGACGAAGTGTTGCACATCATCAAAAGGCGCAAACTGATTCCGTTTATGGACATTGCCTACCAAGGATTCGGCGGCGATTTGGACAGCGATGCCTACGCCATCCGCAAAGCGGTGGAAATGGAATTGCCCTTGTTCGTCAGCAATTCGTTTTCAAAAAACCTGTCGCTCTACGGCGAGCGCGTTGGCGGCCTGAGCGTGGTTTGCCCGAATAAAGAGGAAGCGGAATTGGTGTTTGGACAACTCAAATTCATCGTCCGCCGCATCTACTCCAGCCCGCCCGCACACGGCGCGTATCTCACTGCCAATGTGATGAACAGCTCCGAACTTTACGCTTTGTGGCAAAACGAAGTCTATGTCATGCGCAACCGCATCCGCGCCATGCGACAGAAACTTTACGATGTCTTAACTGCGCAAATCCCCGATCGCGATTTCACTTATTTCATCAAACAGCGCGGCATGTTCAGCTACACGGGGTTGAGCGTGGAACAAGTCCGCAGGTTGCGCGACGAATTTGCCGTTTACCTGCTGGATTCGGGCAGGATGTGCGTTGCCGGACTGAATGCTTCGAATATCGCCTATGTTGCCGATGCGTTTGCCGAAGTATTGAAATAAGAATTTGAAGTAAATCAAAAGGCCGTCTGAAAAATATTTATCTTTCAGACGGCCTCTTTATAATTGGCGCACCCAACAGGGATCGAACCTGTGACCTCCAGCTTCGGAAACTGACACTCTTCCAACTGAGCTATGGGTGCGGAAAACGTAAGATTAACGTAAATTCTGCAAATTGGCAAAGTTTATCTTGAGACGTCAGGCTGATGCGCGGGGTATGAGGGATATTTGTTTGGGGATAAGCAAGTATTTTCAATGGATTATTTGCTTAAAAGAGACGCTGCCTGTGATTTTTTACATATTTTCAATGATAGTGATTGGAAAGACCCTGTGAATTCAGTATAATCCAGCAAAATATTGTTAATTGCGTTTAACATACCAAACTATAATTTACAGCACAACCTAACCTGACGGCGAGGCCTACCAAATGAAACAACTCCGCGACAATAAAGCCCAAGGCTCTGCACTGTTTACCCTTGTGAGCGGTATCGTTATTGTTATTGCAGTTCTTTATTTCCTGATTAAGCTGGCGGGCAGCGGCTCGTTCGGCGATGTCGATGCCACTACGGAGGCGGCGACGCAGACCCGTATCCAGCCCGTCGGACAATTGACGATGGGCGACGGTATTCCTGTTGGCGAACGCCAGGGCGAACAGATTTTCAATAAAATCTGTATCCAATGCCACGCGGCGGACAGCAATGTGCCGAACGCTCCGAAACTGGAACACAACGGCGACTGGGCACCGCGTATCGCGCAAGGCTTCGATACTTTGTTCCAACACGCGCTGAACGGCTTTAACGCCATGCCTGCCAAAGGCGGTGCGGCAGACCTGACCGATCAGGAACTCAAACGGGCGATTACCTACATGGCAAATAAAAGCGGGGGTTCTTTCCCGAATCCGGATGAAGCTGCGCCCGTCGACAGTGCCGCTTCAGGAACAGCTTCTGCTCCTGCCGATAATGCAGCCCCAGCAGAAGCGAAGGCAGAAGACAAAGGTGCTGCCGCACCTGCAGCCGGTGCAGACGGCAAGAAAGTTTTCGAAGCAACCTGTCAGGCATGCCATGGCGGAGCGATTCCAGGTATCCCCGGCATAGGTAAAAAAGATGATTGGGCTCCCCGCATTAAAAAAGGCAAAGAAACCTTGCATAAACATGCCCTTGAAGGCTTTAACGCGATGCCTGCAAAAGGCGGCAACGCTGGCTTGAGTGATGACGAAGTCAAAGCGGCTGTTGACTATATGGCCAACCAATCCGGTGCGAAATTCTAGATTCGGATTAAAATTTCGGATTAAATAAAAACGGGGCAGGTATCTGCTCCGTTTTTTTATGGGAATTTATTTGTTTGCCCGTGTGGGAATGACATTAAAGGGTGTGAATAGATTTTTTATCTTCAAAATCTGTCTGCCCGATCGGATGAATAAAAAGTAGGATGATAAAAAAGCTGGTGTATGGATACTGGTTTAACCCATTTGTTTTATAGTGGATTAAATTTAAACCAGTACAGCGTTGCCTCGCCTTTCCGTACTATCTGTACTGTCTGCGGCTTCGTCGCCTTGTCCTGATTTAAATTTAATCCACTATAAAGTTATAGTCGAGATACGTGTATTGGTGCAACCGGTTTGCCGTTGATGAAAATGCCGTCTGAAAATGTTTCAGACGGCATTTTTTAAGATATCAACAGTCAGTCTTCATAATTTTCTGTCGGCAGGCAGGAGCAAACCAGATTGCGGTCGCCATACACTTCATCTACCCGTTTGACGCTCGGCCAGAATTTGTGTTCGCGCACGAAGGGCAACGGAAAGACGGCTTCTTCGCGAGAGTACGGATGCGCCCATTCGCCGGTTATATCTGCGGCGGTGTGCGGCGCGTTGACCAGTGGGTTGTCGTCTTTCGGCCATTCGCCGTCGATGACTTTCTGCACTTCGCGGCGAATGGATTTCAGGGCGGCGATGAAGCGGTCGAGTTCGGCTTTGCTTTCGCTCTCGGTCGGCTCGATCATCAGCGTACCGGCAACAGGGAAGGAGACGGTCGGGGCGTGGAAGCCGTAGTCCATCAGGCGTTTGGCGATGTCGGTTTCGGTGATGCCGCTTTCGGCTTTGAGCGGACGCAAATCGACGATGCATTCGTGCGCGACGCGGCCGTTTTTACCTGTGTAGAGAATCGGATAATCCTCGCCCAAGGCTTTGGCGATGTAGTTGGCGTTGAGCAATGCGCGGCGCGTTGCCTGTTCCATACCTTGTTTGCCCATCATGGCGATATACATCCAAGTAATCGGCAGGATGGACGCAGAACCGAAGGCCGCAGCAGCAACGGCGGTTTGTCCGGCACTTGCGCTGTGGGTGTCGGTTAAAGCGTGTCCCGGTGCAAACGGGGCAAGGTGGGCTTTCAAACCGATAGGGCCGACACCCGGGCCGCCGCCTCCGTGCGGGATGCAGAAGGTTTTGTGCAGGTTCATGTGCAACACGTCCGCGCCGACTTCGGCGGGCTGCATGATGCCGATTTGGGCGTTGAGGTTGGCGCCGTCCATATAAACCTGTCCGCCGTTTTCATGGATGATGCGGCAGATGTCGCGGATGCCTTCCTCGTACACGCCGTGGGTGGACGGATAGGTAATCATGATGGCAGACAAAGCGTCGCGGTGTTGCTCGGCTTTGACTTTCAAATCGTCGATGTTGACGTTGCCGTGTTCGTCGGTGTCGACAACGACGACTTTCAAGCCCAGCATGGCCGCAGTCGCAGGGTTGGTGCCGTGGGCGGATTTGGGAATCAGGCAGATGTTGCGGTGTCCCTCGCCGTTGGCTTCTTGGTAGCGGCGGATGGAGAGCATGCCGCTGTATTCGCCCTGCGCGCCTGAGTTGGGCTGGAAGGAAATCGCGTCAAAGCCGGTGATGGCTTTCAAGCTGTTTTCCATATCGGCGAGCAATTCGCGGTAGCCCGCGGTTTGCGCTTCGGGAGCGTAGGGATGGATGTCGGAGAACTCAGCCCAAGTAATCGGCAACATTTCCGCAGTCGCGTTGAGTTTCATGGTGCAGCTGCCCAATGAAATCATGCTGTGGTTCATCGCCAAATCGCGGTCTTCGAGTTTTTTCAGGTAGCGCAGCATTTCGTGTTCGGTGTGGTAACGGTTGAACACAGGATGTTGCAGAATGTCGTCCTGACGCAGCAATTCGGCGTTCAGACGGCCTTTGACATCATCGGCAAATGCGAACGCATCCTTGCCGGTAAACGCGCGGTACAAATCGACCAAATCTTCGCGTGTCGAAGTTTCATGGAAGGCTGCTGCGACTTGAGTATCGTTGACGCGGCGCAGGTTGTAACCCGACTCCAAAGCAGCGGCAAACATTTGGTCTGCTTTCTCTTTGTTGCCGAAATCGACGGTAACGGTATCGAAGAAGACCTTATGAACCACATTCAGGCCGTCTGAAACCAGCGCATCGGCAAAGGCAGAAGCCAGCGCGTGAATGCGGTTGGCGATGCGTTTCACGCCTTCAGGGCCGTGGTAAACGGCATACATACCGGCCAAGTTCGCCAGCAATGCTTGTGCCGTACAAATATTGGATGTCGCTTTTTCGCGGCGGATGTGTTGCTCGCGGGTGGACAACGCCATGCGCAAGGCAGGTTTGCCCGATGCGTCTTTGGATACGCCGATGATGCGGCCTGGAGCGGAACGTTTGAACTCGTCTTTAAACGCGAAATAAGCGGCGTGCGGCCCGCCGAAGCCCATCGGTACACCGAAGCGTTGGGTGTTGCCCAAAGCAATATCTGCACCCAATTCAGCCGGAGACTTCAGCAAAACCAAGCTCATAATGTCGGCGGCAACGGCGACAATCGTGCCTTTGGCTTTCAGACGACCTATGACGCTTTGCAAGTCTTGCACGTCGCCGTCTTTGCCGACGTATTGGAACAGCGCGCCGAAGTATTCGCCTTCATCCGCTTTGGCAAAATCGCCGACCACCAGTTCAAAGCCGAAATATTTGGCGCGGGTTTTCATTACGTCCAAAGTTTGCGGATACACGCGCTCGTCCACAAAGAAACGCTCGGATTTCACCTTGCCTACGCGGTGTGCCATCGCCATTGCTTCGGCGGCGGCGGTCGCTTCGTCCAACAAAGACGCGCCCGCCACAGGGAAACCGGTCAAATCGATACACACTTGTTGGAAGTTCAACAACGCTTCCAAACGCCCCTGTGCGATTTCCGCCTGATACGGGGTGTAGGCGGTGTACCAACCCGGGTTTTCCAATACGTTGCGCAAAATCACGTTCGGCACGCGGGTCGGATAATAACCCAAGCCGATATAGGACTTGTTGATCACGTTTTTCGACGCAATGCCTTTCAATTTCGCCAATGCGTCCGCCTCGGTCAAGGCCTCGGGCAAATCGAGTTCGGACGGCATACGGATGCTTTGCGGCACGGTATTGCCGACAAATTCGTCCATGCTCTTCTCGTCGACAGCGGCAAGCAACGCCGCTTCGTCGCCGAAACTCAAATGCCGCGCGGCAAATTCGTTGGGGTTGAACAATTCAGATAGTTTCATTCCTACTCCTTAGATAGTGTTGCGTGGATATGCCGTCTGAAGCGGCGGAACGACTTGCGTATCCAAAGCCGGAGGGCCGATATTTCCCGAGGGCGTATGGCGTAGTCGGTGCATTTCAGACGGGTTGTCGGGGAAGTGTCTGTGCGTTTGCCTTGTTTCATCATAATGTGTTTCAACGGAAGTGGCGCGCGTTTATCGGAATCCCTGCGTGTGCAGGAAATCGGATAATTTTTCGGCAAACCGGCGGTAGCCTTTGCCGTTGGCGTGGATTTGGTCGGACTTTAAATCGTTGTCGCCCAAAATTTCCGCCCACGCGCCACCGAACAGCGGAGTGCCGTATTCCTCGGACAAATCCTCATACAGCGGATGGTCGCTCAAATGCCCGAACAACGCGCCCAGTGTGATGTGCGGCACGCCGACGAGGACGGCGGGGATGTTTTCCTTTTGCACGGTTTCGATGATTTTCGCGATATTGGCGCGGGTCTGCTCCTCGGGAACTTTGCGCAGAAAGTCGTTGCCGCCTATGCCGATAATCACGAGTTTGGGGCGGTTTTGCAGGAGTTCGGGCAGCCGCGCGAGGGCTTGGGCGGACGTATCGCCCGATACGCCGCCGTTGACAATATTCCACCCTGTCAGCTTGTGCAACTGCTCGGGATAAGATTCGCCGGGGTTTGCGCCATAGCCGAAGGTGAGCGAATCGCCCAAGGCAAGCACGGTGCTTCCTTCGGGAATTTTGGCGTGGGTTCGGGCGGATTTTCTGCCGCAGGCTGTAAGAATCAACGCGCCTGCGCCGAGGAGGAAGGTTCTTCTGTTCATTGGTTTTTCAGACGGCATCGAGCCATTTCGGGTGGTATTTCAGGGTTTCGCGGTAAACCGGACAGCTTTCGGCGTGCGCGCCTTTGAGGTAGCCGGTACTCATCAGAAATTCGCCGACGATTTCGCCGCCGACAAATTTGAAATGTTTTTTAAAGAGTTTGACCCATTCGTCTTTGCTTCGCGGATGGTGCGCGTCGAGCCAGTTCTTGAACGAGCCGTATTCTTGTTGCAATGCTTGGATTTGCCGTGCATTGAAAATGGCGGCATCGATTTTCAGACGGTTGCGGACGATGCCCGCATCGGTAAGCAGCCGTTCAATATCGGCTTCGCCAAATGCGGCGACCGTATCGATGTCGAAACCTTTAAATGCCGTCTGAAATGCCTGCCGCTTCTTCAGCATCAGTGTCCAGCTTAATCCTGCCTGATTGATTTCCAACACCAGCCGCTCAAACAATTCATTGTCGTCCTCAATCGGAAAACCGTATTGCGTGTCGTGGTAATGTTTGTTCGGGTTGTCGGTGTTTTCGGGAAGTGAGGCGGCAAATTCGCAATAGTTCACGTTTTACTCGACCATCTGTTGCGCCGCCTGTTTCAGTCCCTGTTCGAGTGCGGCGGTCATGGCGGCGTAGCCGTCACCCTGCTGTTCGGTTTCGATATGGAAGGGTCTGTTCGTACCGTCGGGTAGGACGGCGTAGCCGCTGATGAGGGTTTTGCCCGTGTAGCTGCCTTGGAATGCGTCGATATAGACCGTCCATTTTTCGGTACTGCCGCTGCGTGAGGCAGGAACAAAGATGCGTGTGTTGTCCAAACGGTTGAATGCATTGCTCAACGCCGCTTCGAGCATATCGTCCAAGGTGTCTGCCCAAACGTGGTTTTGTGCGGTGTTGAGGCGGTAGGGGTCGGTTTGATAGACCAGTCCGCCGCGTTTGAGCGGTTCGGCAAGACGGACTTCGACGGCGGTTTCGCCGCCTTGTGTTGCAGGGCGGATGTAGCGGCTGTCGGGCAACACGAAATATTGTGTGCTTTGCACAGTACCGCAGGCGGCAAGCGTCAGGGCGGCGGCGATGGGGAAGAGGCGCATTATCGGCTTCCTTTCGGGATAGGGTCTTTGCTGCTGCTGTTGAAAATCAGCGCGTTGGGTTTTTCTTTCAAAGTGTTAATGACGGGTTGAACGTCTTTTAAGGTTTTGTCCAAACTTTGCAGCGTATTTTGTACGTCGCCGTAGATAGGCGATTGAGGCGATACGCCTTGCAGGGTTGTGCGCAACTCTTTCAGGGTTTGGTTCAGTTCGTTCGGAATGTTTTGTGTCTGCGGTTTGCCGACCAGTTTGTCGATGGAGCTTAGGGCGGCATTGGCAGATTTGAGTGTGGATTTGAGCTCGGCAAGCGAACCGTTCAATTCGGCAACCGTCTTATCTAAAGGCAGTTTGTCGAACTTGTCCAGCAAATCCGCCAATTTGACCTGCAAATCGTCCAAACCGCCGCCCTGGGTCGCGATAACGGTATCGCCTGCATAAACGGTATGCGGTCGCAGCTTGGGCGAAGACGAAGGCTGATCGTTCAACTCAATCATTTTGCTGCCGGTCAGCAGGTTGTTGCTGGAGATGGTGGCGGTCAGGCCTTTGTTTAAGGCCGTCTGAAATTGTTGTTTCCAATGTTCTTTGCTTTGCTCGTCGGCATTGATTTCCAAACGGGAAGGCTCGATGCGGATGCGTACGGGAATCCAACCGTTTTCAAACAGATGCAGGCTGTCGTTGCGGTCGAAATAAGGGACATCGGAAACCACGCCGACATTCAGCCCTTTGTACTCGACGGGCGAACCGACGGTCAGTCCGCGCACGGATTGTTTGAAAAACGCGGTGTAATACAGCGAGCGGTCGTCAGGCAGGTTGGCGACTTCGCTGCGGCTGTCGTAAAGCGTGAAGCTGTCTTCGCTTTTGACGTTTTTACTGTTTTTGGTTTTCGGCGAATCAAATGAAATCGCGCCCGACAGCAGGGCAGGCAGAGGGGCGGAATTGAGTTTGATGCCGCTGCCTGTGGTTTCGATATTGATGCCGCTTTCCAGCCAAAAACGGCTGGCGGAATGAATCAGTTTGTCGTTGGGGCTTTGGATGAAGATGGTGTAATGCACGCTTTGGTCGGACGGGTCGAAATGCGCGCTTTCGACTTGCCCGACCATAAAGTTTTCATACAAAACAGGGCTGTTGACGTTGAGGATGCGGTCGTTTTTACCAATCAAATTCAAGCGCAGCCCGCTTTGCCCGATGGCGGTAACGGGCGGAATGTCCTGCACTTGGAACACGTCTTTTGCCTCGTCGCTTTTGCCGGGTGTAAAGGCGATGTACGAACCCGAAAGCAGCGTACCCAAACCGGTTACGCCGCTTTGGTCGATACGCGGCTTGACCACCCAAAACTGGGTATCGCTGCGGATGAGGCCGGATACGTCCGCATTGAGTTGGGCGGTTACTTCCACGCCTTTTTGGTCGTCGCGCAGTTTGATTCGGGTAACGCGTCCGACATCGATGCTCAATACTTTGATGACCGTATTGTTGACCTCAATGCCTTCCGCGCTGTCCATCAAGAGCGTAACCACAGGCCCCCTGTTGCGGATTTCCTTAACCCAAAGCCAGCCGCCGGCAATCAGCGCGATCAGCGGAACCAGCCAGACGGCGGAGAGCAAGGTGTTGTTTTTGCGGACGCGTGCTTGGGCGTGTCCGTTTGGAGGAGGGCTGTTGTCAGTCATATTTTTCCGTTTCGTTGAAAGCAATGCCGTCTGAAGCGCGTTTGTCCCAAAGCAGGCGCGGGTCGAAATAATAGGCGGACAGCATCGTCAGAATCACGACCAGGCAGAAATAGACTGCCGCACTGCCCGGAATGACGCGCGCGGCATAAGTGTGGAACGAACACATCAAAATAATAATCACAAAAATATCAATCATCGACCAGCGGCCGACCGCTTCGGTAATGCGGTAGAGGTGCGACAATTTCTTTGCGCCTGTCGGCAAAGCGAAGCGGGCGGACGCAATCAAAACCGACATTGCCGCAATCTTCAGTACCGGCACCAAAATACTCGCACTGAAAATAACCGCCGCAATCAGCCTGTCGCCCTCGTCCCACATATAAGCGATGCCGCTAAGGATGGTGTTGGCCTCCGTGGCGGCAGGATTGGATGAAATCATAATCGGCAGGATATTGGCAGGGAAATACAAAATAACCGCCGCCGTCAGAAACGCCGACGAAATACTCAGACTTTTCGGCCGTCGGCGGTACAGTTCCGCGCCGCACACCCCGCAGGGGGATTCGGCACCGTCGCGGAAATACAGGCAGCGGCTGCAACAGGTTTTGCCTTCTGATGCCGTCTGAACCGCATTATCCCCCGTCAGCTGCCCGATTTGAAAATACACCCAATGCTGGGGAACGGATACCGAAGTCCGAATCAGCATAACCGACAGCGCGAACATCAGATAAAACGCCGACCCGAAGCGAACCTCTGCCACAGACGAGAGCTTGATATACGCCACCAGAGTGGAAACAAAAAACACATCCACCATCATCGCCTGCCTCAAGCGCACCATCACACGCGTTGCCAAACGCAGCGCAGGATACGCCTGTTTCCGTATCAGCGCGGCATAGACATACAGGCACAGCAGCAGAAACAGAACCGGCGCGCCGAAGGTCAGCACAAACATCACTTCGGCTAAAAAACCATAATCCTGAAACACCATCAGGCGCATCATCTCGGGCAGCGAAAGGACGGATGCCGCACCCGGTATCCCGACCTCGATATACGTCATACCGTAAGCAAACGCCATTAAAATCAGCGAAGCCGCCGCATAGGCGGGCGGGGCGGAAAAAGGATGCCTGCCCACCCTGAAGAGTTTGTGTCCGCAACGGGGACAGAACGCCGCCTCTCCCCTGTCCAATTGCGGCACATCTGCGCGGCAGCCGCATTCCGGACAATCTACCGTATGCGGCGGCAGGGCTTCGTCGCAGCAGTTGCCGCGAAGGCTGTGGGGGATATTTTCGGCAAACGGCTTCATCGGGAAAGTGGCAAATATAAGTGGCGGCATTATAAAGGAAAAAAGGCGATACACCCAATCAGGATGCAAAACCGGCAGGTTCGGCAGTATGAACAAACCCTTGTCGTCCGGCAAAAATATTTTTTGAGCGTCTGTCCGCCGACTGCCGAACCCATTTGATAAAATCCCGATTCTGTAAAGAATAGTAAAATACCTGCTTAAAAACATCACGCAAATGATATTTTTTCCAAAAATATGTGATAATAAATCTCGTTTATTATTTTTGTATGCGGTCAGGTACGGATTTTGCCCGCCCCGCATCCTTACCCCTTACCGACAAAGGAAAAGCTATGAGCGAAACCGAAAATCAAGCCCTGACGTTTGCCAAACGCCTGAAGGCGGATACCACGGCGGTTCACGACAGCGTGGACAATCTCGTTATGTCTGTCCAACCGTTTGTCAGCAAAGAAAACTATATTAAATTTTTGAAACTCCAATCCGTTTTCCACAAGGCCGTCGATCATATTTATAAAGATGCCGAATTAAACAAAGCCATTCCCGAGCTGGAATATATGGCGCGATACGATGCCGTAACGCAAGACTTGAAAGACTTGGGCGAAGAGCCTTACAAATTCGACAAAGAATTGCCACACGAAACCGGCAACAAAGCAATCGGCTGGCTTTATTGCGCCGAAGGTTCTAATTTGGGCGCGGCGTTTTTGTTCAAGCACGCGCAAAAACTCGATTACAACGGCGAACACGGCGCACGCCACCTCGCACCGCATCCCGACGGGCGCGGCAAACACTGGCGCGCCTTTGTCGAGCATCTGAACGCTTTGAACCTGACTCCCGAAGCCGAAGCGGAAGCCATCCAAGGCGCACGTGAAGCCTTTGCATTCTACAAAGTCGTGTTGCGCGAAACCTTCGGCTTGGCAGCCGATGCCGAAGCCCCCGAGGGTATGATGCCGCACAGGCATTGATATATTTTACGGTTTCGCCTCGGCTCGTGAAGCGGAACCGTATTTTCTGCCGCGTATGACGGCATTTTTCAAACCATCAGATATAAATAATTATCATATTTTTTATTAAAAATATGCCATAGGAGATAATTATGACGATTCCTTTCAAACCAAGCCTGCTTGCAATGGCATCCGTCCTTGCCCTTTCCGCCTGTATTTCAGGAGGAGGGGATGCGCCTGCGGTCAAATCCTCGGAAACACCGTCAAATAAAGTTGCCACCCCCCCC
>NZ_CAUJNZ010000010.1:0-64814 GCF_963392925.1 Neisseria polysaccharea | reverse complement strand
GTTTCCCCCCCCCCCCCCGAATATGGCAAGCAAAAAAATGCTAGCATAATGAAAATGCCGTCTGAAACAGGTTCAGACGGCATTGGCTTTCAGACGGCATTTGATGCTTGGAAGTCAGGCAACTTGGGTTTGATGCTCGTTCCCTTGACGCTCTCGGATGCAACCCAAACGGTAAACTGTCTCGCCCTGCCCGCTCAGGAATGACTGAACCGCATCGGCATCTTCGGCAGCAACGATGACGACCATACCGATGCCGCAGTTGAAGGTTCGGTACATTTCTTGGGTTTCCACATTGCCCGCCTTTTGAAGCCATTGGAAGAGCTTGGGTAATTCCCACGATTCGGCATCAATTTGGGCAACCGTGTTTTCAGGCAACACGCGCGGCACGTTTTCGGTAATGCCGCCGCCGGTAATGTGCGCCATACCTTTAATGGTAAATTTTTCCAAAGCGGCAAGAATCGGTTTCACATACAGACGTGTCGGCGCAATAACGGCCTCACGCAAGGTTTTGCCATTATCAAACTCGGCATCCAGATCGGGATTGTCGCGTTCGATGATTTTACGGATAAGGGAATAGCCGTTTGAATGTGCGCCGTTGGAAGCCAAACCCAATACCACATCGCCCGCGCCGATGCTGCGGCCGGTAATGACATTCTCTTTTTCCACCACGCCGACGGCAAAACCCGCCAAATCGTATTCACCAACGGGATACATACTCGGCATTTCGGCAGTTTCCCCGCCAATCAGGGCGCAGCCGGATTCTTCGCAACCTTGGGCAATGCCTTTGATGACATCGGTCGCGCGCGGAACATCCAATTTGCCGCAGGCAAAATAATCCAAGAAAAACAAGGGCTCTGCACCTTGAACCAAAATATCGTTGACACTCATTGCAACAAGGTCGATGCCCACCGTATCGTGTTTGTCCCAATCGAAGGCAAGTTTGAGTTTGGTACCCACGCCGTCCGTACCGCTGACCAATACGGGGTTTTTATATTTCTTGCCGATTTCGACCAACGCGCCAAAACCGCCCAAATCCCCCAATACTTCCGGGCGCATCGTGCGTTTGGCAAACGGTTTGATGTTTTCGACCAGTTGGTCGCCTGCGTCGATATCGACGCCCGCATCACGGTAACTCAATGAAGTATTCATCATTTTTCCTTGGTAAATGGGGATTGGACGGTAAAATAACGGGGCGTATTCTACCTTATTTCGCATTTGCAGGTTCAGATTTTTGGGCAATATTGTAAACAATATTCTTTGTATGGCAGATTTTTTGACAAACCGTGCAAGGATGTTGATGCCCCAAGCAAGATCAGGTTCGGTATTTGAAAAATTGTCCGGAAAAACAAGCCCGCCGGATTTTGACGGATTGCCCCGTAAAATTAAAAATGCGGATTTCCCGAAACAGCAACCGTTCCGAGACCGAAAGTACGGGCATCACCTGTCCGCAGATAACCCGGTACAAACTTTTTTATTGTTCATACAATGATTTTATTTAAGAAAATATATGACCTATCGGACAACCCGTTTCCCGATACCGGCCAATAAAATGCCGTCTGAAATTTTTCAGACGGCATCGCGTATCATTTAAACATTAATCCAGTAAACATCAATCCAGCTTTTTAAAGTGGCGGCGGCGTTCCAATTCGCTCAGGTAACGCTTGCGCAGGCGGATGGATTGCGGCGTAATTTCAACGAGTTCGTCATCGTCGATAAACTCGACCGCGCCTTCCAGCGTCAGCTTGATCGGCGTGGTCAGGCGCACGGCTTCGTCAGTGCCGCTGGCGCGGATGTTGGTGAGTTTTTTACCTTTGAGCGGATTGACCACCAAATCGTTGTCGCGACTGTGGATGCCGATAATCATACCTTCGTAGATTTTGTCGTTGGGTGATACAAACATACGGCCGCGGTCTTCCAGATTCCACAAGGCGTAAGCGACCGCCTCGCCCTGCTCTTGGGACACCAGTACGCCGTTGTGACGGCCGGGCATATCGGGTTTGACGGGCGCGTAATCGTCGAACACGTGGCTCATCAGCCCGACACCGCGCGTCAAGGTCATAAATTCGCCTTGGAAACCGATCAAGCCGCGAGCGGGTATATGGTATTCGAGGCGGGTGCGTCCGTTGCCGTCGCTTTCCATATTGGTCAGTTCGCCACGGCGGCGGCCGAGTTCTTCCATTACCGCGCCTTGGTTGTCGTCGGGTACGTCCACGGTCAGGTTTTCATAAGGTTCGCATTTTTGACCGTCGATGTCGCGGTACACGACACGCGGTTTGCCTACGGCGAGTTCGTAACCTTCGCGGCGCATATTTTCCAACAAAATGGTCAGGTGCAGCTCACCGCGCCCGGACACGCGGAACACGTCGGCATCAGCGGTATCTTCCACGCGCAGGGCGACGTTGGTCAGCAATTCTTTTTGCAGGCGGTCGCGGATTTGGCGGCTGGTTACGAATTTGCCTTCCGTGCCCGCCAACGGGCTGGTGTTAACCATAAAGTCCATCGTCAGCGTCGGTTCGTCCACGCTCAACATCGGCAAGCCTTTGGGGTTGTCTTTGTCGGTAATGGTCACGCCGATACCAATGTCTTCAATACCGGAAATAATCACGATGTCGCCGGCTTCAGCTTCTTCAAGCGGCACGCGTTCCAAGCCTTTGAAACCCAAAAGCTGGTTGATGCGGCCTTGGGCGATTTGCTGCTCGTGGTTCATCACGGCAACGGTTTGACCGGGTTTGATGCGTCCGTTCAAGATACGACCGATACCGAGGCGGCCGGTGTAGTTGTCGTAGTCGAGTTGGGAAATTTGCAGTTGCAGAGGCTCGTCCGCGCTGCCGCTCGGTGCGGGCGTGTATTTTAGGATGGTGTCGAACAGCGGACGCATGTCGTTGCTCTCATCGGTTTCTTCCAATTTGGCGAAACCGCTCAACCCTGAAGCGTAAACAATCGGGAAATCCAACTGCTCGTCGGTCGCGCCCAAGTTGTCGAAGAGTTCGAAAGTTTGGTCGATGACCCAGCTCGGGCGGGCGGACGGTTTGTCGATTTTATTGATAACGACAATCGGTTTCAGCCCCAAAGCCAAGGCTTTTTTGGTCACGAAACGGGTTTGCGGCATCGGACCTTCCTGTGCGTCCACCAACAAGACGACGCAGTCCACCATCCCCAAAACGCGCTCCACTTCGCCGCCGAAGTCGGCGTGTCCCGGCGTGTCGACGATATTGATGTGGTAGCCTTCGTAATCGATGGCGGTGTTTTTGGCGAGGATGGTGATGCCGCGTTCTTTTTCAAGGTCGTTGCTGTCCATCACGCGCTCGTCAACCTGCTGGTTGGCGCGGAATGTGCCGGATTGGCGCAGCAGTTGGTCGACCAATGTGGTTTTGCCGTGGTCGACGTGGGCGATTATGGCGATGTTGCGGATTTGTTTCATAATTAATGTTTTTCAAAAACTGTAAGAGATAACTGCACATTATACCACTCTTTACCGGACAGTATTTGGGAAATGAAGATGCCGTCTGAAGCCCTTGCCTTTCAGACGGCATCTTCTTACATATAGTGGATTAAATTTAAACCAGTACGGCGTTGCCTCGCCTTGCCGTACTACTTGTACTGTCTGCGGCTTCGTCGCCTTGTCCTGATTTTTGTTAATCCACTATACTTTCAGTTATCCAGTTCAGTTATCCAGTTGCGCAACCACCTTGCCGCCGGGGCGATTTCGCCCGCCAACAGTCCTGCCGCAATACCTGCCGATTCTTTTATGACATCCGCCGCCGCGCCGTGCAGCCACGCGCCCGCGCAGGCGGCTTCAAAAACCGGCACGCCCTGTGCGAGCAGACTGCCGATGATGCCGCCTAATACGTCGCCACTGCCCGCCGTTGCCAATCCCGCGTTGCCGCTTTCGTTGACATAGATTTCCGTATCGGGTGCGGCAACCAGTGTTTTGTGCCCCTTTAAAACCACGGTTGCGCCGAAAATTGCCCCTATCTTCCTCACTGCCGCCGTCCGATCCGCCTGAACCTGTGCAACCGTCGTTCCAAGCAGGCGTGCGGCTTCGGCGGGGTGTGGCGTTAAAATCAGGTTTTTACATCCGCGCGCCATGCTTCGGATTTCAGCATTGATTGATAATATATTCAATGCATCCGCATCCAAAAGCACGGGCTTATCCGGGTGTTCCGCCAAAATTCCGGCAAGCGTTCCGACCGCCGCCCTACCTGTACCCAATCCGCAACCGACAACCCAGGCGTTTATATCTTGACGTTTGGTCAAACCGTCTGCCGTGTCCAACATAATTTCGGGAAAACCGGCAATGACGGTGAAAGGCACCGTTTCCTGATTGAAACCCGCCCACACTTTGCCGCAGCCGAGATACATTGCCGCCGATGCCGCCAATACGGGCGCGCCGCTCATGCCGACCGCGCCGCCGACTACGGCGAGCGTGCCGAAAGTCCCTTTGTGCGAATCTTCCGCACGGGCTTTGAAAACATGGGGAAAACGCAATGCCGTCTGAAGCATACGGCGGCGGCTTTCGCCTGAAATGCGGAAAACGGGAAACATTATCCCTCCAATCGGTTAAAATAAGGCTTGAAGAAACTGATTTTACCGCCGGAAACCGATTATGAAAAACAAAACCAAAGTCTGGGACTTCCCCACCCGTCTTTTCCACTGGCTGCTTGCCGCGTCCCTGCCCTTTATGTGGTATAGCGCGAAAGCCGGCGGCGATATGCTGCAATGGCACACGCGCGTCGGGCTGCTCGTCCTTTTCCTGCTCATATTCCGCATCTGCTGGGGCATTTGGGGCAGCGATACCGCCCGTTTTTCCCATTTCATCCAAGGCTGGGCAGGCATACGCGGCTATCTGAAAAACGGCATTCCCGAACACCTCCAACCCGGACACAACCCCTTGGGCGCACTGATGGTCGTTGCGCTTTTGGCCGCCGTGTCCTTCCAAGTCGGCACCGGGCTTTTTGCCGCCGATGAAAACACCTTCAGCACCAACGGCTACCTCAACCATTTGGTTTCCGAACATACAGGCAGCCTTATGCGGAAAATCCACCTCAACTTTTTCAAGCTGCTCGCCGTTTTTTCCGCCATTCATATTGCCGCCGTCGCCGCATACCGGATATTCAAAAAGAAAAACCTCATCCTTCCTATGATAACCGGCTTCAAATACATCGAAGGCAAAACCTCAATCCGCTTTGCAGGCAAAGCCGCGCTTGCCGCCGCATTATCGGTTGCCGCGCTTGCCGCAGCCGCCATCCTGCTCCTGTCCTGAACCCGATATCAATGCCGTCTGAAGCCCTTTTCTGCCTTTCAGACGGCATTCCGAACATTGCCGCTTCAAAAATACCGTTGCACAGAATATCCCACCATTCCGCAACTTCCACACAATACCGATACTTGGTATAAAATACCTTCTTTTTTTCCAGCTCTCTAACACAGTACAAAATACCGTCGAAACCCTTCGCTTTTCAGACGGCATGAAAACAAGGAAACACACTATGCCAGAATACCGCTCCAAAACCTCCACTCACGGCCGCAATATGGCGGGCGCACGCGCATTGTGGCGCGCCACCGGCGTGATGGAAACCGACTTCGGCAAGCCGATCATCGCCGTTGCCAACTCCTTCACCCAATTCGTGCCCGGCCATGTCCACCTGCACAACATGGGCCAACTGGTCGCCCGCGAAATCGAAAAAGCAGGCGCAATCGCCAAAGAATTCAACACCATCGCTATCGACGACGGCATCGCCATGGGACACAGCGGTATGCTCTACTCCCTGCCCAGCCGCGATTTGATTGCCGACTCCATCGAATATATGGTCAACGCCCACTGCGCCGACGCGCTGGTGTGCATTTCCAACTGCGACAAAATCACCCCCGGAATGCTGATTGCCGCCATGCGCCTGAATATTCCGACCATCTTCGTTTCCGGCGGCCCGATGGAAGCGGGCAAGGTCATCGGCGTGGCCAACATCCAACCCGAACGCCGCTTGGACTTGATTGACGCCATGATTGAATCGGCGGACGACAATGTCAGCAACCAGCAAGTCGAAGAAGTCGAACAAAACGCCTGCCCGACCTGCGGCTCCTGCTCCGGCATGTTCACCGCCAACTCCATGAACTGCCTGACCGAAGCGCTCGGCCTGTCCCTGCCCGGCAACGGCTCCTACCTTGCCACCCACGCCGGCCGCAAAGAATTGTTCCTCGAAGCCGGCCGCATGATTGTCGAAATCACCAAACGCTATTACGAGCAAGACGACGAAACCGTGCTGCCGCGCAGCATCGCCACCAAAAAAGCGTTTGAAAACGCCATGACCATGGACATCGCCATGGGCGGCTCCACCAACACCATCCTGCATTTACTCGCCGTCGCCAACGAAGCGGGCGTGGATTTCAAAATGGCCGACATCGACCGCCTGAGCCGCGTCGTGCCCTGCATCTGCAAAACCGCACCCAACAACCACGACTACTACATGGAAGATGTGCACCGCGCCGGCGGCATCTTCGCCATCCTGAAAGAACTGGGCAAAGCGGGCAAACTGCACACCGACGTGTACACCATCCACGCGCCGACGCTGAAAGACGCGATTGAAAAATGGGACGTGACCAATCCAGAAAACACCCACGCCATCGAACGCTTCAAAGCCGCACCCGGCGGCGTGCGCACCACCCAAGCGTTCTCGCAAAACCGCATGTGGAAAACCCTCGACCTCGACCGCGAAAAGGGCTGCATCCGCAACGTCGAACACGCCTACTCGCAAGACGGCGGTTTGGCGGTACTCTTCGGCAACATCGCCGAACGCGGCTGCGTGGTGAAAACCGCAGGTGTGGACGAGAGCATCCTCAAATTCACCGGCCGCGCCCGCGTGTTTGAAAGCCAAGAAGCCGCTGTCGAAGGCATTTTGGGCAACCAAATCGTCGCCGGCGACATTGTCATCATCCGCTACGAAGGCCCGAAAGGCGGCCCCGGTATGCAGGAAATGCTGTACCCGACTTCCTACCTGAAATCCAAAGGCTTGGGCAAAGCCTGCGCCTTGTTGACGGACGGACGCTTCTCCGGCGGCACATCAGGTTTGTCCATCGGACACGCCTCGCCCGAAGCGGCGGAAGGCGGCGCAATCGGTTTGGTACATGAAGGCGACACCATCGAAATCGACATCCCCAACCGCAGCATCCGCCTTGCCATTTCCGATGAAGAGCTTGCCGCACGCCGTGCCGAAATGGAAGCGCGCGGCAGCAAAGCGTGGAAGCCGGAAAACCGCGACCGCTACGTCTCCGCCGCATTAAGGGCTTACGGCGCGATGGCGACTTCCGCCGACAAAGGTGCGGTGCGCGACGTATCGCAAATCGAAAGATAAGCCCCAAAACGTGCGGCAAATGCCGTCTGAACAGTAAAGGTCTGATGATGGACAAATTTATCTGGGCGATGGCGGTATTTTCCGCAATTTTGGCCCTCGTTATCGGAAGCGGCTTTACCGCGCTCGAGTATGTGAAAGAGCCGCCGCCCGCCCCTTATGCCGTTTCCACGCCGCAAACCGCCAGGGTAAAGCCCTCGGCGCATCCTGCCGGAACGGAATCCCCCGTGCTGCCGATTGACGGTTCAAACCCCGCGCCCGTTTCAAACAGCGGCGACGCGGACGGACAGGATACGCCTGACGGAAAGGCAGCCGATACCGTTTCCATCATCGGGGTCGGCGACATTATGCTCGGTAGCAATTATCCGGTCGATTACCTGCCCGATACCAATATTCTGAAAAACGTCGAATCCGTCTTGCAAGACGCGGACATTACTGTTGGTAACCTCGAAGGTACGCTGTTTGACGAAGGCGGTACGCCGAAAAAATGTGCAAACCCCAAAATATGCTATGCATTCCGAACGCCCTCCGCATACGGGCAATACCTTGCCGACGCGGGATTCGACTACCTCAACCTCGCCAACAACCACAGCAACGACTTCGGCGCGCAAGGCATCACGGCAACGGCAGGCAACCTTGACGAATTGAACATCAAATATTCGGGTATCGAAAACAGGTTTGAAACCGCCATCCTGAAGAAAAACGGCGTAAGATACGGCTTCGTCTCCTTCGCCCCCAACCTTGCTGCCGTCAAACTGAACGACTATGCCAAAGTTAGAAAACTGATTCGGAAAACCAAACAAAAAGCCGACATCGTCATTGTGATGTTCCACGGCGGCGCGGAAGGGAAACAGGCGGAACATCTGCCGTTCGATACCGAAATCTTCTATGGGGAAAACAGGGGCAACGTCGTCGAGTTTGCACGGCTGGCCGTCGACTCCGGCGCGGATGTCGTATTCGGTCAGGGGCCGCACGTTACACGCGCCGTCGAACTTTACCGCGACCGCTTCATCTCTTACAGCGGCGGCAACTTTGCCACCTACGGCGCAATCAACACCTCCGGCATCAGCGGCATCGCCCCCATTTTCAAAATTATCACCGACAAACAGGGGCGGTTCGTTTCCGGCAACATTATCCCCGTCACTCAAGTCGGCGATAAAATTCCCAAAATCGACCCTGAGAAAACCGTTATCGGGCAGATTATTTATCTGAACCGCAGCGACTTCCCCAACGGGAACGGACTGGATGTCTCGCCCGACGGCAGCATCACGCGCCGGTAAAGAAATATTGGAAATGCCGTCTGAAAGCCTTTTTTCGGGTTTCAGACGGCATCCGCGTTTCAGACGGCATTTTTGCAATCGTCAATAATCCACTTTAATCCCCGAGGCTTTTTCCGCCCCGTCCGCGCCGCCTTCCGGCTCGAACTGCAAGGGATACAGGTTGAGCTTTTCCATCAGGATTCTGTCGCCGTCTTCATCCGGATTGCCCGTGGTCAGCAGCTTGTCGCCGTAAAAAATCGAATTCGCGCCCGCCATAAAGCACATCGCCTGCATTGCTTCCGACATATTGCTGCGCCCTGCCGACAGCCGGACGTAGCTTTGCGGCATCGTAATCCGCGCCACGGCGATGGTGCGGACAAATTCCGTCCAGTCCAAATCTTCGGCATCGGCAAGCGGCGTGCCTTCCACTTTAACCAACTGATTAATCGGCACGCTTTCGGGCTGCGGGTCGAGGTTGGCGAGGCTGGCAATCAGTCCGGCGCGTTCGGCGCGGGTTTCGTTCATCCCGACGATGCCGCCGCAGCAGACTTTCAAACCGGCGTTGCGGACTTTGCCCAAGGTGTCCATTCGGTCTTCGTGTTGGCGGGTGTGGATGATGTCGTTGTAGCGGTCGGGGTCGGTATCGAGGTTGTGGTTGTAATAGTCCAAGCCCGCCTCTTTAAAGTCTTCCGCCATACCTTCTTCGAGCATACCGAAGGTACCGCAGGTTTCCATACCCAAGCCCTTGACGGCTTTGATGATTGCGGAAACCGTCTCCACGTCTTTAGGCTTGGGGCCGCGCCACGCCGCGCCCATACAAAACCGGCTTGCGCCGCGCGATTTGGCGATTTTGGCTTTTTCGACGATTTCATCCACATCCATCATCTGCTCTTTGCCCAGATTGGTGTTATGGTGCGCCGATTGCGGACAGTAGGCGCAATCTTCGGGACAGCCGCCGGTTTTGATGGACAACAGCGTGGAAAGTTGGATTTCGCGCGGGTTGAAATTTTGGCGGTGGACTTCTGCCGCCTGATAGACAAGTTCTAAAAACGGCAGTCCGAAAAGTGCCTCGACATCGCATTTTTTCCAATAGCGCGCGGTGGGATGAGGCTTGCACTCGGTCTTACGGCGCAAGGCGACGGGGGATACGGTCATAATGTGTTCTTTCGTATTTACAGCGGCGCAATGACGCTGACAGGCAAACCGCCGGCGCAATGACAGCGGTTGCGGGTAATCAAATGGCTGAAAACAGCGGCGGCAAGTGTAACGCGTTTGAAAATACGGGGCAAACGGTTTTTCCGCCTTTGTGCCGCGCAGCCGGGCGATGCCGTCTGAAGGGCTTTCAGACGGCATCGCCCGGGCTATCTCAAAGCGTCCAGCAGTTTGGTGTGTATTCCGCCGAAACCGCCATTGCTCATCACCAAAATATGGTCGCCTGCTTCGGCGTTTTTCACGATTTCGGCAACGAAGGCATCGAAATCCTTGCCGACGTGCAGCCTGCCGCCCAAAGGCGCGAGGGCTTCGGCGACGTCCCAGTCCACGCCGCCGGCGTAGCAGAACACTTGGTCGGCATCTTTGAGGCTTGCGGGCAGGGCGGCTTTCATGGTGCCGAGTTTCATGGTGTTGGAACGCGGTTCGAGGACGGCGAGGATGCGGGCGTTTCCGACGCGCTGACGCAGGCCTTCGATGGTGGTTTCGATGGCGGTCGGATGGTGGGCGAAGTCGTCGTAAACAGTGATGCCGTTTGCCGTGCCTTTGATTTCCATGCGGCGTTTGACGTTTTTAAACGCGCCCAAGGCTTCGCAGGCCGTCTGAATGTCGACTCCGGCATGACGCGCGGCGGCGATGACGGCAAGAGCGTTCATGCGGTTGTGTCCACCCATCAAATCCCATGCGACGTGTCCGGCTTTTTTGCCGTCAAGCAACACGTCGAACGAGCCATCGGCATTGACTTCGCCGACCTGCCAGCCGTGTTCGGTGCCAAATTTTTCCACCGGCGTCCAGCAGCCTTTGTCCAAAGTGTCTTGCAGGCTTTGCTGCTGTCCGTTGCAGACGATTAAGCCTTCAGACGGCACGGTGCGCACGAGGTGGTGAAACTGGGTCTGTATCGCGCCCAAGTCGGCAAAGATGTCGGCGTGGTCGAATTCCAGATTGTTCAACACGGCGGTACGCGGGCGGTAATGCACGAATTTGGAGCGTTTGTCGAAAAAGGCGGTGTCGTATTCGTCGGCTTCGATGACGAAAAACGGCGATTTGCTGTTCGGGTCTTGACGCGGCGTTTGCGGCAGGCGGGCGGAAACGCTGAAGTTTTCCGGTACGCCGCCAATGAGAAAGCCCGGCGCGAGTCCGGCATATTCCAAGACCCAGGCGAGCATAGACGCGGTGGTTGTTTTGCCGTGCGTCCCCGCCACGCCGAGCACCCAGTGCCGGTGCAACACGTTTTCAGCCAGCCATTGCGGGCCGGAAATATAAGGCAGCCCTTTGTTCAAAATCGCCTCGACCACATCCATCCCGCGCCTGGCGACATTGCCGATAACGTAAACGTCGGCTTGAAATTCCTCCAACTGCGCCGCATCGAAGCCTTCGTGTACGCCTATGCCCAAGGCTTCAAGCTGGGTGCTCATCGGCGGATACATCTTCGCGTCGCAACCGCTGACTTCAAACCCCGCTTCTTTGGCAATGGCGGCAATCCCGCCCATAAACGTGCCGCCGATACCGATAATATGGATGTGTTTCATCAAAGTTCCCCAATCGTTCAAATTTTGCCGTCCGACAGCGCAAGGGCTGATTCGGCTTCAATCAGTGCGGCTTGATGCCGGCAGCCGAACCGTCTTTCTGTGCATTTCCTTTCGGATTTTGGGCGGCTTCGTTCCTCACCGAATCCAAATGATCGTCAGCCCCTGCGTCTTCCGCCCTGTCTTTCACGGCAGGCCTGACCGAACTGTACACACGATCTCGCCCCAAACCCGCGTTGGTACAATGTTTTCCTGGAGTTTGGCTGTAACTGACCTTACCGTTTTGACGGCATTCATACACTGCCGCAGATGCCGTCTGAACCGCCACAGCCAGCATCAGCCCTGCAATCATTTTAGATGTTCTCATATCAAGACTCCTTCAAAACCATTTCCACCACATCCAAGCCAAAACCGCCGCCGCCACGGCATTAGACAATAAGATGAGTTTCCACTGTCCCGCCTTATGCGGCACAGCCCTTCTCGGCTTCAAAACGCCGCCATAAAAAAACGGCGACAGCAGCATAGAAGCGATACATAAGAAAATCAATACGCCGTAATAGATTTTTTCAGACGGCATTTCTTTTCCTCAATACGCCGCCCGCTGCCGCATCTGCTCGAACAGGCAGATTGTCGCCGCCATCGCGACATTTAAAGACTCGGTTGCATCGTGCATCGGTATCCTGACGCACTTGTCCGCCCTGTCCAAAACCGCTTTGCCGACACCCGCGCCTTCGTTGCCGAACACCCAGGCTGTCGGTTCGCGCAAATCTTCGTTATACAGAACCGCCTGTTTTTCCTCACGCAAGGCGGTGGCAAACACACGGTCTTCATAACGCGCCAACCATATTTCCAAATCCGCCTGCGGATAAATCTCCGACAAGAAATGCGCGCCCATTCCGGCTCGCAGCACTTTGGGCGACCACGCGTCCGCACAACCTTTGCCCAAAACGACCGCGCCGATTCCCGCCGCCGCCGCGCTCCGCAACACCGTGCCGACATTGCCCGGGTCTTGCACGCCGTCCAAAACCACGCAGTCGCCGCCGGCCGGCAAAGCACCCGCATCCGGAATATCAATCAGCGCAAGCACATCATCCGCACAAGTCAAGCTGCTGATTTTTTTTAATATGCCGTCTGAAACGGAAAAAACCCTGTCTTCCGGCACAACCGCCCTCAGCCTGCGGACTTCTTCAGACGGCATTTTGCCCTTGGGAATATATACCCCGAGCGGTATCCCGCCGGATTGCAGGAAAACCTGAAGCAGGTGCACGCCCTCCAAAACGGTTTGGGTGTATTGCCGTCTGAACTTTCCTTGCGACAACAGGCGGTGCAGGTGCCGGATGTGTTCATTATTGGTCGAACTGATGTGTTTCACTTCACAAGCCTTTTAGAAATATGCAACCGGACAATACCCGACTGAACGCTGCCGAAATCTGTTTGCGATATTATCAAAATAAAATGGGAAAGTCAGGATGGACGGGCAAAATGCCGTCTGAAACCGAATATTGGAAATCCGCACAACAGTTTGCCAACGCCAATGGACGGTTTCCGCTGTCGGCAACGAACGGCCAGATTGGGCGCAGGGCGGGCAAAACCCGCTTTTCCTGAAGGATTTTTTTCACATCCTTATGGATACCGCCGACAGCCAGCCTGTCCGATGCCGCAACCGCCCGCAAGATTCCGTCCTGCTCCAAAAGATGCTCAGGAAGTCCAAACGGATGACGTTTTAAAACAAATCCCTGCCCCGTCAATATTTCCCTTAAATTTCCGCTTATTTGCCTGTCTTTCAAAAACAGTAGTTTATCCATTTTTTTCAATTGGAACACAAACAGCCTGCCTGCATAATGATGCAATTCGAAGCCTTGCAAGCTCCAACGTCCGGTTTTTGCTTCCGTCAAAACCCGGGCAATGTCGGCAAGTGCGTTCTGATTCGGCACGGGGATGCCGTTTTCCTTTAGAAAATGCCGCAAAATATGGGTTTTCCGTCGCAGGGAAAAGGTTTGCCAACGCACCGTATCAAAACTGCCTTCCTCACAGACCCAACGGCAGTCCTGACTGATGATTTCGTCCAACAAAGCCAAATCCTCCTGCAAAGCGCGGACATTGTTCAGCACATGCCGCCCGAAATGGGGAATCTGCGCCGAAAGTTCGGGCAAAATACGGTGCCGGAAGCGGTTTCGCAAATAAGCCGTATCGCTATTGCTTTCGTCCTCGATATTCGGCAAACCGTGTTTTTGGGCATAATCCCATATGTCTTGGCGCGAAAAAGGCAGCAAGGGCCGCCAGATGATGCCGTTTTCCCCAAAAGGGCGGACGGCGGGCATAGCCGCCAAAGCGCGCAAACCGCCGCCGCGAGCGACCGCCAGCATAAAGGTTTCGATTTGATCGTCCCTGTGGTGCGCCAACGCCAAAACGTCAAAGCCTTTTTCGGCAAACGCGGCATAACGCTTTTGCCGCGCCGCCGCCTCGATACCCAAACCGTTTTTTTCCACGCAGACCTTAACCGTTTCCAGCTCCACCCCGAGCATATCGCAATAGTTTTGGCAGAAATCCGCCCAAGCGTCGGCACGGGGACTCAAGCCGTGATGGATATGCACGGTCTTGGGAATAAAGCCGCCTTTTTTTCCGGCGCGGACAAGCAGATGCAGCAAAACGACGGAATCCAAGCCGCCGCTTAATGCCACTGCTGTTTTTTTTCCATTCAGACCTTGAGGGAAACAATCCTTCAAGCATTGCTCAAACGCATCTAAAGTCAGCACGCCGCGCCCCGATAAAGAAAAAGCAAGCAGTTTCAGACAAACTGCTTGCTGCTTGTTCTACCTGAATTATTGTTCCGAAAATTTGCCGTAAGCCATAATGCGGTCGAAACGGCGCGAAAGCAAATCGGCAAGCGGGATGCTTTGCGCTTCGTGCAGTTGTTTTTCCAAAACGGCTTTTACGTTTTTCATGGTTTGCCCGAAATCCCGATGCGCGCCGCCCAATGGTTCTTTGATGACGGTATCGACCAAGTCCAGCTTTTGCAGGCGGTCGGCAGTAATGCCCAAAGCCTGAGCCGCATCCGCCGCCTTTTCCGCCGTTTTCCACAAAATAGACGCGCAGCCTTCGGGGGAAATAACGGAATAGGTCGAATATTGCAGCATATTGACGTAATCGCCCACGGCGACCGCCAACGCACCGCCCGAACCGCCTTCGCCGATGACGGTACACAAAACGGGAACGCGCAGGCGTGTCAGTTCGTACAGGTTTTTGCCGATGGCTTCCGACTGCCCGCGTTCTTCCGCGCCGATGCCGGGATACGCGCCCGGTGTATCGATAAAGGTCATGACGGGCAAGCCGAATTTCTCAGCCGTTTTCATCAGGCGCAGGGCTTTGCGGTAGCCCTCGGGGCGCGGCATACCGAAGTTGCGGCGGATTTTTTCTTTGGTGTCGCGCCCTTTCTGATGCCCGACGACCATCACGCTTTGTCCGTTGAAACGTGCCAATCCGCCGACAATCGCATGATCGTCGGCAAAATGGCGGTCGCCGTGCAGCTCTTCAAAATCGGTAAACAGTGCCTCAATGTAATCCAAAGTATAGGGACGCTGCGGATGCCGGGAAACCTGTGAAACCTGGGCGGGCGTAAGTTTGCTGAAAATCGATTTGGTCAGGTCGTTGCTTTTTTTCTGCAAACGGTGTATTTCGTCCGAAATATCGACGGCAGACTCGTCTTGGACGAAACGCAGCTCATCGATTTTGTTGGTCAGTTCGGCTATGGGTTGTTCAAAATCCAAAAAAACAGGTTTCATAGAATGAAGCTCTCATCAACAGATTCTGCCGCTATCATACGCTATTTGTGCATATTCCGCAGTTAATTTATTGTCCAAAACGGCTTTTCCATACCCTCTTTTTGTGTTCGGACAGCATGGAAAACAGTGGATTAGTGCATATATACTAGTTATAAGGCGGCGTATCTTATGCTAAACTCGAAACAAATTCAATTATTTCAAACAAAATCGTATGAAAGACAAGCACGATTCTTCCGCCATGCGGCTGGACAAATGGCTTTGGGCGGCACGTTTTTTCAAGACCCGTTCCCTTGCGCAAAAGCACATCGAACTGGGTAGGGTTCAAGTAAACGGCTCGAAGGTCAAAAACAGTAAAACCATAGACATCGGCGATATTATCGACCTGACGCTTAATTCCCTTCCCTATAAAATCAAGGTTAAAGGTTTGAACCACCAACGTCGCCCGGCATCCGAGGCGCGGCTTCTGTATGAAGAAGACACGAAAACGGCAACATTGAGGGAAGAGCGCAAACAGCTCGACCAATTCAGCCGCATCACTTCCGCCTATCCCGACGGCAGACCGACCAAGCGCGACCGCCGCCAACTGGACAGGCTGAAAAAAGGAGACTGGTAAAACCATTCCCGCTGCAAACAGAAGCACGAACCGCGTACCGCCGTATTTCAGACGGCATTCCCGAAACTTATTCCGCCTCGTCTATCCATGCCTGCTGCACAGCCTCGAGGATGCGCTCGCCGCAACGGGCGGGATCGTCGTCAAATTCGGGCAATGCCATAATCAGGTCGCGCAGTTGGGTAAAGCGCACGGTTTTGGGATCGATGGTTTCGCCGTGCAGGTCGTAGAGTTCTTCGGCGATGCGCCGGGTATCGGTCCATTTCATATAAATTTCCTTTTATCGTCCGGCATTGAAGCCGTGTAGAATATGTTTCGGCAAAACTGCCGCCTTTTGAGGATGGCTGAATGTTTCAACTCGCCGGACAACACATCAAGCACCAGCCTATGTGTCGTCCCAATCTGGGAGGAGCTGCCCCTCCCAAACAAATCTGATTCTACCGCCCTGAAGAGCGGGGCTTCAACCGACAAGGAAGATTGATGAACAATATGTTTGCCGCAAAATTGTCCAAACTGGTTTATACCGCTTCCGACCATCCCGACCCCCTGTCGGAGATGGGGGAGTTTGACCGCCTGATTTTGCTGATACGCAAACTGTATCAAATATTGGACGGGCAGCATATCCTCTCCAGAGTAACGGTTTGCCTTCACTACCGGAGCAGGCGCGGTCTGATTGCCTTGGATAAAGCGGCTGCCGGTTGCGATGCGGCAATGTTGCGCGCCCAACGTTGGCTCATCTACACGCAGATTGCGGAACGCCTTGCCGGGTCGGGCGGCGGTTTCACGGTTACGGCAGAAAGCGTGTCCGCCGCCTGCCCGGAGCTTGAAGGACGCTATCTCGAGCTTGTCCGCTGCGCCGCCGTCTCTTTCGGTTTCGCGCAAGGACAGGAAAATCCAGCAGGCGGGCAGGAAGAAACACAAGCCACCCCGGATGCCGCATCAGGCCGTTCCGGCAGGAAACCGATTAAAATCAATATAGAAGCGAAAGTGGAACGTTATCCGGCATACCGCCCGACCGCCGCCCTGAAAGTAACCCGCCGGCGGTTTTTCCGGCTGCAAAACCGATAAATACCTGTGCATCGCGTCCGAGCAATCCGTCTCGGATGCCGCACTGGATCATTCCGTCAGAAAACCGATAAAAATCAATATAGAATCGAAATTTCCACCTGTACAAACGCCTGTTTTCGGGCGATTGCGCCTTATCCGCGCAACAATGCCGTCTGAAGCGCGCCGGCTTCAGACGGCCTGTTTTCAGTGTTCTTCGCGCGCGTGGTTGATGGTGTATTTGGGGATTTCCACAATCAAATCCTCGCCGGCGACAACCGCCTGACAACTCAGGCGCGAATCGGCTTCCAAACCCCAAGCCTGATCGAGCAGGTCTTCTTCCAATTCGGTCGGCTCTTCCAAACTGTCGAAACCTTTGCGGATGATGACATGGCAGGTGGTGCAGGCGCAGGATTTTTCGCAGGCGTGATCGACTTCGATGTCGTGGTCGAGCAGTACGTCGAGGACGGTTTTACCTTCGGGCGCGTCTTCGATAACCGCGCCTTCGGGGCATAATGTCGTGTGTGGAAGTACGGTGATTTTGGGCATTTTTATTGTCTTTCTGTAAAAAGTGGTTGCGTTCGTTTTTCGGAAAATTGTCTGCCTAATGTCGCGGTTCGAGCAGGTCGGCAACATTTTGCCAGCCCGTCAGGCGGGCAAAATCGAGGGCGGTATAGCCTTCCGATGTCTTTGAGGCAGGATTTGCGCCGTATTCAAGCATGGCTTGAACCATAAGTGCATTTCCTGCGATGGCTTCATGATGAAGCGGCGTATAGCCGTCTTCGTCCTGCTCATGCAGAAAATCCGGATTTTGGGACAACTGTTGCCGAAAATCGTCAATACAGTTCCGGCACATCGGATGCTCTTCCAGATTTTCAGGATGTTCTTTTTCTTCATACACCAGCAATACCTGCCCGGGATCGCCGAAATCGATTCCCCATGCGGCATCGTGTTCTGCACGCTCCTCTTCCGTCATCTGCCCGCGCATTGCCTGTACGGTAAAACCGCCGTAGGGGATGCCGTTGCACACGAACATCCAGTCGCTGATGTCGTCAATCGAAACGCAAACGCTTTCGCCTTGTTCGACATTGGTCAGTCCGCCGGGTTCGTTGTTCAGCACACCGTAAATGTAAAGACCGTCAAAATAAATATCGTCGATCCACATATGTTCGCAAATTTCGCCGTCTTCGCCGTCTTGGAAAAAAGGGACTTTGACCATGGCAAAATCCAGGGCGGGAATAATGCGTCGGCGTTCCCAAAAAAGCTCGCGCCAAAAGTATTTGAATGTTTTACGGGCGCGTTCGCCGGCACGGTTTACCGGTTCGTCTGCCTGTTCTACATAATAAATGACGGAATCGCCCATCATACTGCTCCTCAACGTGTACGGTATCTGTTTGCACCTTAGCGTGGTTTTCTGCCTTCGGCATCCGATTCGGATTTGAAAAATTCCAAATATTCGGAATAGGCTTTTTCCAAATCCGCCCGCGAAAAACAGGTGTAAATATGGATGCCGTCTGCAATTTCGTCGGTCAGCCTCGTGCCGCTTTTGCGGGAATATGCTTCTTTAAAAAGGCGGATTTTCGATTTTCTCGGCTTGTAGGATGCCGCGCCCGCCAAAAGCCGGGGCAGCGCGTAAGGGTATTCTCGGTGTCCGCGCCGTACCAAATCAAGCAGTTGTTTGCGACCGGATCCGACATTCCCTTCCTGCCTGCGTTCGTGAACGCTTTTTTCAAATTCCGATTCCGCCGTTTCGTTTTTCGGGAACATGATTTCGCCGCGAGCCGTTGTTTTCCAAATGGCGCATTCTGCCTTCAAAATTGCTTACGTCCGAAATGCCGATTTTATATACACCTTTGATGACAGTTTTCATCAGGTAGACAATGCCTGCTTTTTCCATTGTTGCTCTTTATTGTTGCTCTTTATTTTTATTTCTGTGAGATGATATTTTTTCAGACGGCCTCTTTATCCAATGCCGTCTGAAACCATTTGCCGTCAAATATTATCAACGCTTTGCCCAGTCAGCGCACGTTGGATGTTGCGGTTCATGCGTTTGGCGGCGAAGTTGTCGGTAATGCTGCCGAGTTTAGCGGCGGCGGCACGGATGTCTTCGGCTTTTCCGTCTTTCAGACGGCCTTGCAAATCGGCGATGCCTTGCCGAATCTGTTGCAATTCTTCGGCTTCCAGCAAATCGCTGTCCAACTCGAGGGCGGCGTTGACGGCATCGGTCAGGCTTTCGGCTTCGACCACGGCTTCGGCGCGGGCGCGTGCCGCCATGTCTTCGGCGGCGTTGCTCATGCTGTCTTTGAGCATTTGGGTGATGGTGTCGTCGTCCAAGCCGTAGGAAGGTTTGACTTCGATTTGCGCCTGTACGCCGGTGCTTTGTTCTTGGGCGGAAACGGACAGCAGCCCGTCCGCATCGATTTGGAAGGTTACGCGGATACGCGCCGCACCCGCCGTCATAGGCGGAATGCCGCGCAGGGTAAATTTGGCAAGGCTGCGGCAGTCGGCAACCAGTTCACGCTCGCCTTGTACGACGTGTATCGTCATCGCGGTCTGACCGTCTTTGAAGGTGGTAAAGTCCTGCGCGCGCGCGGTGGGGATGGTGGAATTGCGCGGGATGATTTTTTCGGCAAGGCCGCCATAGGTTTCCAAACCGAGCGACAAGGGCGTAACGTCCAACAGCAGCCATTCGCCGTCGGCTTTGTTGCCTGCGAGGACGTTCGCCTGTATGGCTGCGCCGAGCGCGACCACTTCGTCGGGGTTGAGGTTGTTCAGCGGGGTTTGACCAAAGAAAGTGGCAACCGCTTGTTGGACGTGCAGCATACGGGTCGAACCGCCGACCATAATCACGCCTTTGACTTCGTTTTTACCGACACCGGCATCTTTCAACGCCTGCTTGACCGGCTCGAGTGTTTTCATCACCAAATGCTGCGTCAGGTTGTGGAACTCGGCGCGACTGATGCTTGTGTCGATTGCAATGCCGTCTGAAAGCGTCGCCTGAATGCGCGCTTCGGTTTGCGTGGTCAATTGTTCTTTGGCGGCGCGAACAAGGGAAAGCAGGAGTTGGCTGTCTTGTTCGTTAAGTTGGGAGAGTCCGTTTTGTTCGAGCAGGCGGCAGAACAGCCGGTGGTCGAAATCGTCGCCGCCCAACGCGCTGTTACCGCCGGTGGCTTTGACTTCAAACAGGCCTTTGGTCAGTTGCAATACGGATACGTCGAATGTACCGCCGCCCAAGTCGTACACGACAAACGTGCCTTCCGAGGCGTTGTCCAGTCCGTAGGCGATTGCGGCGGCGGTGGGTTCGTTGAGCAGGCGCAATACGTTCAAACCCGCCAGACGCGCGGCATCTTTGGTGGCCTGGCGTTGGGCATCGTCGAAATAGGCGGGGACGGTAATCACCACGCCGACCAAATCGCCGCCCAAGGTTTCTTCGGCACGCGCCTTGAGGGTTTTGAGGATTTCCGCCGACACTTCGACAGGCGTTTTCACCCCCTGCCGCGTATGCAGTTCGATAACGCGTTGATTGTCACCGAAACGGTAAGGCAGGTAATGCGTATTTTGATGCAGATCGGCAAGCGTCCGCCCGATAAGGCGTTTGGCGGAGCTGACGGTGTTCAGCGGATCGGATTTTTGGGCGGACAGGGCGGTTTTGCCGACTTCAATGCCGCCGTTTTCCAGATAGCGGACGACGGAAGGCAGGGTAACGCGCCCTTCGGCATCGGGCAGACAGGTGGCACTGCCGCTGCGGACGGTGGCAACCAAGCTGTTGGTCGTACCCAAATCGATGCCTGCCGCCAAACGGTGCCGGTGCGGGGCGGCGGACATACCCGGTTCTGAAATCTGCAAAAGAGCCATAAATTCTGCCTGTCGGTGCGGTGTGTAAAGGAAGGAAAGCGGCATTTTAACAGAATTTGCGCCGATAGTTGAGCAAACCGCTAAGGATTGGGCCGTGCCGCCGAAATTGCCCTCTACCGCCAAATGCCGATAAAATCCGCCTTTCCCGCCCATCATTAGGAATATAAATCGTGAAAGGACTCGACTATTGCCGCCAAAAAGCAGAAGAAAGCCGCTCCAGTTTTTTGTCGGGCTTCCGTTTCCTGACTCAGGAAAAACGGGATGCGGTAACGGTTCTGTATGCCTTTTGCCGCGAATTGGACGATGTGGTTGACGAATGTTCCAACCCCGATGTTGCACAGGCGACATTGAACTGGTGGCGCGGCGATTTGGACAAGGTGTTCGGTGGCGAGATGCCGGAACACCCCGTCAATCAGGCCTTGCGGCAGGTTAAAGAAACCTTCAAGCTGCCGAAATATGAACTGGAAGCCTTAATCGACGGGATGCAGATGGATTTGGTTCGGGCGCGTTACGGCAGTTTTGAAGAATTGAAACTGTATTGCCACCGCGTCGCAGGCGTGGTCGGCTGCCTGATTGCGCGGATTTTGGGGTTTTCAGACGGCAAAACGCTGGAATACGCCGACAAGATGGGTCTTGCGCTGCAACTGACCAACATCATCCGCGATGTCGGCGAAGATGCACGCAGGGGACGGATTTACCTGCCGATGGAGGAAATGCGGCGGTTTGACGTACCCGCAAGCGTGATTTTGCAATGCAGCCCGACGGACAATTTTGCCGAATTGATGGCGTTCCAAATCAAACGCGCCCGCGAAACCTACCGCGAAGCCGTATCGCTGCTGCCGGCCGCCGATAAAAAAGCCCAAAAAGTCGGACTGGTCATGGCGGCGGTTTATTACGCGCTTTTAAACGAAATCGACCGAGACGGCGCGCAAAACGTCCTCAAATACAAAATCGCCCTCCCTTCGCCGCGCAAAAAACGCATTGTCCTGAAAACCTGGTTATTCGGATTCAAACCGCGCCCCGGCACGCCGGAACGGGCATAAGGCGCATACCGCCCGCCCTTCAGGAAAACCCAACCCCCGCCGCCCCGAAAAACGGGGTTTCAACCATTGGAGGAATAAATGATGAACACGCCGCATCCGCGCCCGAAAATCGCCGTCATCGGCGCAGGCTGGGCAGGATTGTCCGCTGCTGTAATGCTGGCTCGCGATACCGACCTTACCCTGTTCGAAGCCGGGCGGCAGCCGGGCGGCCGGGCACGCACCTTGACAGGCGACAACCACGGATTCAGTTTTTTAGACAACGGGCAGCATATCCTACTGGGTGCATATCACGGCGTATTGCGCCTGATGAAAGAAATCGGCTCCAACCCTAAAACCGCCTTTCTGCGCCTGCCTCTGCAGTGGCATATGCACGAAGGCCTGCAATTCCGTACCCGCTTCCTGCCAGCTCCGCTTCACATTTTAAGCGGAGTGTTGTTGGCAAGACACTTCCCTTTTACATTCAAAACCAAACTGCTTTCCGATATGTCCCGCCTGCAAAAGTTTGCACGTTCCGACCAGGCTGACATGACGGTCGGGCAATGGCTGCAGCAACGAAATACCCCCCGCGCCGCCATTACGCAATTTTGGCAGCCACTTGTATGGGGTGCACTCAATACGCCTTTGGAAAATGCAAGCCTGCGTATATTGTGCAACGTGTTATCCGACGGCGTTTGGGCAGGGAAATCCGGCAGCGACTATCTTTTACCCAAGCAGGATTTAGGTATGATTGTTGCCGAACCCGCACTGGCAAAACTCAGGCATTTCGGTGCGGATATCCGTTTAGAAACCCGTGCATGCCGTCTGAAAACCTTACCTGACGGCAGGGTATTGGTAAACGGGGAATTTTTCGATGCCGCAGTTCTCGCCGTTGCCCCCTATCATGCCGCAGCACTCCTGCCTGAAGATACACCCGAACACATTCTGTCCGGCTATCAAAACCTGCATTATCATGCCATTACCACCGTCTATCTGCGTTATGCCGACCCTGTCCGCCTACCTGCACCGCTGACCGGACTTGCCGACGGAACGGCACAATGGCTGCTCAGCCGCGGAAAACTCGGACTGTCCCCAAACGAAGTATCCGCCGTTATCAGCGTTTCCGACCGCGTCGGTACATTTACCGGACAAGTGTGGACGGAAAAAATCCATGCCGACATCAAGCGCATCTGCCCCTATTTAAACGAGCCCGAAGCCGTCCGCGTCATTACTGAAAAACGCGCGACGACCTCTGCAAGCACCAATTCCCCGTTGCCTGATTTGACCTGGCTGCACCGACACCGAATCTACCCGGCCGGCGACTACCTCCACCCCCGCTACCCTGCCACGCTTGAAGCTGCGGTACAATCAGGATTTGCAGCAGCAGAAGCATGTCTGCATCATCTGATTACAGTTTGACTGTCAGGGCATTAAGGTACTTTACAAGCCACAACAAAACGTTAAAATACATTATCCCTAAATCTCAAAGGACAACCATGCCGACACTGACCGACAAAACCATATTAGTTACCGGCGCATCACAAGGGCTAGGCGAACAGGTTGCCAAAGCCTATGCGGCAGCAGGCGCGACTGTGATTTTGGTTGCCCGTCATCAGAAAAAACTGGAAAAAGTGTATGACGCGATTGTCGAAGCCGGATACCCCGAACCATTCGCCATCTGCTTTGACCTTATTAGCGCGGAAGAAAAAGAATTTGAACATTTCGCCGCCACTATTGCCGAAGCCACTCAAGGCAAACTAGACGGTATCGTCCATTGCGCCAGCTATTTCTACGCACTATCGCCCCTGGATTTCCAGACCGTCGCCGAATGGGTCAACCAATACCGTATCAACACCGTCGCCCCGATGGGGCTGACCCGCGCCCTCCTTCCCCTGCTGAAACAGTCGCCGGACGCATCCGTTATCTTCGTCGGCGAAAGCCACGGGGAAACCCCAAAAGCCTACTGGGGCGGCTTCGGTGCATCAAAAGCCGCACTGAACTATCTGTGCAAAGTTGCCGCCGATGAATGGGAACGCTTTGGCAACCTTCGCGCCAATGTCCTGATTCCGGGCCCCATCAATTCCCCCCAACGCATCAAATCCCATCCGGGTGAAGCAAAAAACGAACGTAAAAACTACGAAGACGTACTCCCGCAATTTGTCTGGTGGGCAAGTTCCGAAAGTAAGGGAAGAAGCGGCGAAATCGTTTACCTCTAAATCTCCTTTTTGTTTTGCCATTTGGGTTCTCCAATAAAAAAGCAGCCTGAAAGATTTCAGGCTGCTTATATGCAGGTTACTATTTCTTTTCGGGCGGATCGGGCGGAATGAAAAGAAAAGCCGCACCGAGAATAAGGGGAAGCAGAAATCGGGCATAGGGATACAACGGATGATCGACATGCCAATAGCCGTATCCCCTATGACTAGGAACAATGTCGTATTCGTAAGTATCGGGGAAGAAGTTGATCCATACTGTCACAATTACCCAGATAGTGAGCTTTCTATGGTTGGCTACCCACCGCACCGGCTTGCTGTTGCGGATGCTTTCCGGTACCACTTTTTCCCATATCCAACGAAAAAACAGCAGATACATACCTGCCCCCCCTGCGGTTACAAGCCCAGCAGTTCGATTTCGACTTTTGAACGCCAGCGGGCTTGTGCCGTAACAATACACATTCTTAATTTTCGGTCTGCCGCGCTGTATTTAATCCAGCTTTCAATAAAAGCCTCCAATACTTTGAGCGCGTTGTTAAGGCCGACTGCTTTATTAAACCACAATCGTTTGATTTCCTTAGCGGTTGCATCCCTGCCTTTGCTGATCAGGTATTTATCAAACGGCACGTTGCCGAAAAGCAGCTTCAGCTCGTCCGGAAGCTGTTCCATAACGCTGCCGGCAATGCCGTCAGCCAGTACAGCCAGCGGTTTCAAACGCTCATGGCATGCGCCGATTTCGGAGAACATCTGATCGGCCATACCGACTACTTCTTCTGTAATTTGATTCGGCTGGGCGCGGACTGCGCCTTCAAACAGTACATTTAGGATTTTAACATAAGATTCTTGTATGGCTCTATCCATTTTAAATACTCCAAGTAAAAAAACCCGCAGGTGCGGGCATGAAAAAGGCCGTCTGAAAACAGACAGCCTTGTTTTTAGCTTCGCAGAAACTTTAAGCAGCCTGCACTTAGCTCACCGTCATGGAAGCAATGCAGAACGGGCGGTAGATAATCGCGCCCCATGTGCCCTGCGATCAAAGGGCAGGTTCCACACCCGCCCTTCTTTTCAGACGGCATCAAAAAGCACGCCATATCCGCCAATATGCCGACACAGGCAAATCTTTCGACACCCCGACAGACAAAAACACCTTGACTAAAAATTACATGCAAATAATAATAACAACCTCTTTATTCCTCTAACAATTTTGGAGTAGGTTTCATGAAGAAAATTTCCGCCGCCATCGCTTTTGCCGCCGCTGCCGTTTCACTGACCGGCTGTGCGACCGAATCCTCACGCAGCCTCGAGGTAGCAAAAGTCGCCTCCTACAATACGCAATATCACGGTGTTCGCACCCCGATTTCCGTTGGAACATTCGACAACCGCTCCAGCTTCCAAAAAGGCATTTTCTCTGACGGGGAAGACCGTTTGGGCAGCCAGGCGAAAACCATTCTGCTAACGCACCTGCAACAAACCAACCGCTTCAACGTACTGAACCGCACCAACCTTAGCGCATTGAAACAGGAATCCGGCATTTCTGGCAAAATGCAAAACCTGAAAGGCGCAGATTATGTCGTTACCGGCGATGTAACCGAATTCGGACGCAAAGATGTCGGCGATCATCAGCTCTTCGGCATTTTGGGGCGCGGCAAATCGCAAATCGCCTATGCAAAAGTGGCTCTGAATATCGTCAACGTCAATACTTCCGAAATCGTCTATTCCACACAGGGCGCGGGCGAATACACACTTTCCAACCGTGAAATCATCGGCTTTGGCGGCACTTCCGGCTACGATGCGACTCTAAACGGCAAAGTTTTGGACTTGGCAATCCGCGAAGCCGTCAACAACCTGGTTCAGGCTGTCGACAACGGCGCATGGCAACCCAACCGTTAAGGACAAATGATGAATCCGAAAACCTTGAGCCGTTTGTCGCTGTGTGCGGCGGTCTTGGCTCTGACCGCCTGCGGCGGCGGCGGGCATAAAAACCTGTATTATTACGGCGACTATCCCGATACCGTCTATGAAGGTTTGAAAAACGACGACACTTCGTTGGGCAAGCAGACCGAAAAGATGGAAAAATATTTTGTGGAAGCCGGCAACAAAAAAATGAATGCCGCCCCGGGTGCGCACGCCCATTTGGGACTGCTGCTTTCCCGTTCGGGAGACAAAGAGGGCGCGTTCCGCCAGTTTGAAGAAGAGAAAAGGCTGTTTCCCGAATCGGGCGTATTTATGGACTTCCTGATGAAAACCGGTAAAGGAGGCAAGCGATGAAACCTTTGATTTTAGGGCTTGCTGCCGTGTTGGTGCTGTCTGCCTGCCAAGTTCAAAAAGCTCCCGACTTCGACTACACGTCATTCAAGGAAAGCAAACCGGCTTCAATTTTGGTGGTTCCGCCCCTGAACGAATCGCCCGATGTCAACGGCACTTGGGGGATGCTGGCTTCGACCGCCGAGCCGCTTTCCGAAGCCGGCTATTACGTCTTCCCCGCCGCAGTCGTGGAGGAAACCTTCAAACAAAACGGCTTGACCAATGCCGCCGATATTCACGCCGTCCGGCCGGAAAAACTGCATCAGATTTTCGGCAATGATGCGGTTTTGTACATTACGGTTACCGAATACGGCACTTCATATCAAATTTTAGACAGCGTAACCACCGTATCCGCCAAAGCACGGCTGGTCGATTCCCGCAACGGAAAAGAGTTGTGGTCGGGTTCGGCCAGCATCCGCGAAGGCAGCAACAACAGCAACAGCGGCCTGTTGGGGGCTTTGGTCGGCGCAGTGGTCAACCAGATTGCCAACAGCCTGACCGACCGCGGTTATCAGGTTTCCCAAAGCGCCGCATACAACCTGCTGTCGCCCTATTCTCACAACGGCATCTTGAAAGGTCCGAGATTCGTCGAAGAGCAGCCCAAATAAGCATATGCCGTCTGAACCTCTCCGAGCTTCAGACGGCATATGCGAATCTTGATACTTGCAAGCCGTACCGTCCAAAATCGGGCAGCCGATTTCAATATCCGAACAAGGTTCGGGTTCTGTATTTTGCAGAACCCGAACCTTTTATTCAAATTTAAACTTAATTCCGGCGTGGTTGTATGGTAAATTATAGTGGATTAAATTTAAACCAGTACAGCGTTGCCTCGCCTTGCCGTACTATCTGTACTGTCTGCGGCTTCGTCGCCTTGTCCTGATTTAAATTTAATCCACTATAACAAGCAATATGCCCTGACCGGCAAAACTTCCCCAAACTTCATCAAAAAATCAACTACCCGTCTTTTTCAGACAGCATTGATACCGTAAGAGATTTCCCATGCAGAAATGGCAAACCGAGCTTTATTCCACACCGCTTTGGCTTTTACAGACTCTCTTGATAGTTTCCGCCGCTTCGGCGGTGATTCTGTTTTTGACACGGAAAACGCGCTTCGGGCGGGAGTTTGCCTATATCCTGCACCTTTGCCTGACACCGAAAAGTACGGTCAAAGTCTTGCTGCTGATTACGGCGATGATTACGCTGCTGTTAACCGAAGTGCGGCTGAATGTGTTAAGTACCTTTATGTCCAAAGGACTTTACGACTCGATGCAGGATTTGAACGCCTCTGCGTTTTGGATGTTTGCAGCTATGAACGCGGGCGTGGTGCTGATACGGGCGTTTAACAATGTCGTCAACGACTTCCTCGATCAAGGCTTGGCGATTAAATGGTCGGAGCGGCTCAATGAAGTGCTGACCACTCGCTGGCTTGCCGACAAAAACTACTACCGCCTGCAAATGCGCCGCCACGCACCGGACAATATCGACCAGCGTATCCAACAGGACGCGCAGGAATTTATCGCTTCGACCATCGAATTTGTGCGCGGTATGGTCAATTCGGTCGTTACTTCTCTGGAATTTGCCGTTGTTTTGTGGGGCTTGGCTGGCATCCTGATCGTGTTCGGCTTCGACATTCCGCACGGCATCGTTTGGTTTGTCTATATATTTGTGATTTTGGCGACCTTTATCGCCATGTGGATAGGCAACCCATTGATTCGTTACAACTATGAAAACGAAAAGCTCAACGGCGACTACCGTTATTCCCTCATCCGCGTGCGCGACCACGCCGAAAGCGTAGCGTTTTACAACGGTGAGCAACACGAACACGGCCGGCTTTCCGACCGCTTCAAAGCCATTATCCGCAACCGTTGGCGCATTGCGCGGCAAAGCGTCTGCTTAAGCGGCTTTAACGATATGTTCACCAACGGCATCAAACTCTTCCCGATTATTTTGCAAGCTCCGCGCCTGTTTGCCGGACAAATCAAAATCGGCGACATCCAGCAGACCGTCCAAGCCTTCGCGCGACTGCAAAACGCGCTGTCTTTCTTCCGGATGTTCTACAACAAGTTCACTGCCTACCGCGCCCGGTTGGAACGTTTATACGGCTTTTTGCTGAGTACGGAAGAACAACACAGCGCGCAGCAACCCGAGATTAGCGAAGTTTCAGACGGCATTGCACTGGAAAACGTCGCCCTGTTCCGCCACAACGGCGAAGTTTTATTGGATGGCATCAACATCAGGCTCGAAAGCGGCGATTCCTTATTAATACGCGGCCCGAGCGGTTGCGGCAAAACCTCGCTGCTGCGCGCGCTGGCTGGGCTTTGGCCGTTCGGCAGCAGCGGCAAAGTCAGCCGTCCGCCTCATCAAGACATCCTCTTCCTGCCGCAACGCCCGTACACGGCGCAAGGCAGCCTGCGCGACGCGGTTTGTTACCCCGATATCGACAAACAGCATCCCGAGTTAGCCGAAGCCATGAACACCTGCCGCTTGGGTTATCTGATTGACAAATTGGACAAAACAGACGACTGGCAGCACAAACTCTCCCCAGGCGAACTGCAACGCGTCGCCTTCGTCCGTGCCCTGCTTTCCAAGCCCAAAATCGTCCTACTCGACGAAGCCACCGCCGCCTTGGACGAACCGGCCGAAGCCGCACTCTACCGCGCCTTAAAGCAAAAACTGCCTGACAGCATCATCATCAGCATCGGACACCGAAGCACGCTCAACGCGTTCCACAATATGCACCTTGATGTCGGCAACGCTGCCTGCGGTTGAACAATGCCGTCTGAAGCCGTTTTCAGACGGCATTGTTCAAATTGGAAAGACACGCGAAAACAACGTACAATAAACCCGTTTACCACCCCTCGGAATGCCGAACCGTGAACCAGCTTATTTTCGACTTTGCCGCACACGACTACCCAAGTTTCGACAAATTCCTCGGCACGGAAAATGCGGAGCTGGTCTATGTCCTCCGACACAAACACGGACAATTCATCTATGTTTGGGGCGAAGAAGGCGCGGGCAAAAGCCATCTGTTGCAGGCGTGGGTCGCACAGGCGCTCGAAGCCGGCAAAAACGCCGCCTATATCGATGCCGCCTCCATGCCGCTGACCGATGCCGCGTTCGAGGCGGAATACCTTGCCGTCGATCAAGTCGAAAAGCTGGGCAACGAAGAACAAGCCCTGCTTTTTTCCATCTTCAACCGCTTCCGCAACAGCGGCAAAGGCTTTTTGCTGCTCGGTTCGGAATACACGCCCCAGCAGCTCGTCATCCGCGAAGATTTACGGACGCGTATGGCGTACTGCCTCGTTTACGAAGTCAAACCCTTAACCGACCAAGAAAAAATCGACGCGCTCGCCAGTATGGCGGCGGCACGCCAAGTAACCGTCGATTCCGAAATTTTCGAATACCTGCTCAAACACTGGCGGCGCGATATGGACAGCCTGATGATGATGCTCGACACGCTGGACAACTACGCCGTAACCATGGGCAAACGCATCACCCTGCCGCTGCTTCGCCAGCTTTTGAAACAACAGGAAACCCAATGTTCCAACACACAGGACGACACATAAAGCGTTGCCCTATATGTTGCCCTGATTTCACCCTTCCCAAACAAAGTCTGCTCCCGCCGCCACGAAGGACGGATGTCCGAGTGTCAGGGTTTCAACCATTAAGGAAATACGATGAACAACCTCGCCATCTTCGACCTCGACAACACCCTCATCAACACCGATTCCGACCACGCCTGGCCGCAATACCTCATCAAAAAAGGGTTGGTTGACGCTGCCGAAACCGAAACGCAAAACGAAAAATTCTACCGCGACTACCAAAACGGCTGCCTCGACATCGACGCATTCCTCAAATTCCACCTTGCCCCGCTTGCCCGTTACAGCAAAGAAGAGCTGGCGGAGTTTCACCGCGAATTTATGGCGGAATACATCATCCCCCACATCTCGCCTATGCAGCGTATGCTGGTGCAGAGCCACCAAATGGCAGGCGACGAAACCCTCGTCATCTCATCGACCAACGAGTTTATCATCACGCCCGTCTGCCGCCTTTTCGGCATCACCAACATCATCGGCACGCAACTCGAAACCGGTGCCGACGGCCGCTACACCGGCAACTACATCGGCACGCCCAGCCTCAAAGAAGGCAAAATTACCCGACTGAACCAATGGCTTGCCGAACGCGGCGAAACGCTCCAAAGCTACGGCAAAACCTATTTTTACAGCGACTCCAAAAACGACCTGCCGCTGCTGCGCCTCGTCGACGAACCCGTCGCCGTTAACCCCGATACCGAACTGGAAAAAGAAGCCAAAGAAAAAGGCTGGCCGGTTTTGAATTTCAAATGACGCAATGCCGTCTGAAGCCCGATTCGGCGTTCAGACGGCATTGAGGCTGAAATCCCAAAAACTCAAAGCCACAGGAATTTATCCGGAAAAACAAAAAACACAGGAATTCATCGGGAAAAACAACAATCTTTCCACCGTCATTCCCACGAAAGTGGGAATCTTGATCCGTCCGCACGGAAACTTATATTTCGTCATTTGCACCCGACATAATTCAATACTTTATTTTGCAATAAATTAACGGATGCTGACAAATTAGATTGGATTAATTACCCTATTATCTATATTGGGTTATCGGGTTGCTAATTGAGCAGAGCGTAGCAAACCATAAAGTGAGTGTTTCCATCCACTCTGCATTTACTATGAAGTGGTTATTAAATATGATAATGAGACCTATTAAATTTAGTATGGTAAATATGTTATTATTTATTGTTATATGTAGTTCATTTTTTGATCTGCTCGTTCAATTATGTACAATTTTATTTCATAGCCAAAAAATATACTTTATTACATTATTTTTATTATTTATTTTTAATTTTGCTACAAAATCTATCTATATGGCAATTATTTATCCTATTTTATATTTTTTTATCGTAAAAAAATATTATCCTTACTCTAGGAAAGTGATAATTCTATTATCATTAGCATTATCTATATATTTTACTTTTATGGACTTTTACTTTTTTTCCATATATTCAGATAACCTTAGCTATGAAACGGAGCCTTTACATTTATACATCCCTATTATTATTAATTTTTTCTCACTTTTAGTTTCTAATTTTATTTTATCTTTTATCAACAAGTAAATGTATATACAAAATACAATCCAAAAGATCCTAAGCAAACCACCAATCCCACACCACCCTTACCGGTTCAAATCCGCACAAAAACCCACATCCCGTCATTCCCACGAAAGTGGGAATCTAGGACGTGAAATCTAAAGAAACCTTTTTTCCCGATAAATTTCCGTGCCGACAGGTCTGGATTCCCGCCTGCGCGGGAATGACGAAATTTCAAAGTTATGGCGTTATCGGAAAAACAGAAAATCAAAGCCGGAGAATTTATCCCAAACAACCAGATTTCAAAAAACCAGATGCCCGGCGGGAATGACGGATCTTAGGCTTCTGTTTTTGTTTCTATTTTTTCAGGAATGACGGTTTGGAAATTGCCCGAAACCCCAAAAACAGAAACCGGACAAACGGGTTTTCCGCCAAAGTCGGCATTTTCCGACTTTACTTCAGGCATCTTCCCCACTGCCCAAAATCATCGAACCGATACCGGCATCGGTAAAGATTTCCAGCAAAAGCGCGTTGGGCAACCTGCCGTCGATAATATGCGTAGCCTTCACACCGTTGACGGCGGCTTCGACCGCGGAAGCGATTTTCGGCAGCATACCGCCATACAGCGTACCGTCGGCAATCAGTTCATCAATCCGTTTCGGCGTGAGTTTGGTCAGCAGATTGCCCGTTTTGTCCATCACACCGGCGATATTCGTCATCATCAAAAGTTTTTCGGCGTTCAATTCTTCCGCCAATTTGCCTGCCACCAAATCGGCGTTGATGTTGAACGCTTCGCCTTTTTCACCTACGCCGACGGGGGCGACGACGGGAATGCAGCCGCGTTCTATCAGCCCTTTAACCAAACCTGTATCGATGCTTTCCACCGTACCGACCTGTCCGATGTCCACGCCATTCTGTTCGGGCGTATCGATCAAAAGTTTCTTCGCCTTAATGAAATGATCGTCGCGTCCGCTCACGCCGACCGCGTGTCCGCCATATGTGTTAATCATCGACACGATTTCTTTATTGACGTGCCCGCCCAACACCATTTCGACAATATCCATCGCCTCTTTGTCGGTAACGCGCATTCCTTGGACAAACTCGCCCTTTTTGCCGACTTTTTCAAGCATCGCATTGATCTGCGGCCCGCCGCCGTGAACGATGACGGGATGAATGCCGACCAGCTTCAGCAGCACGACATCGCGGGCAAACCCTTCTTTCAAGGCAGGTTCGGTCATGGCGTTGCCGCCGTACTTGATGACGACGACCGAACCGGAAAACCGGCGGATGTAAGGCAGCGCTTCGGCAAGGATGCGCGCTTTGTCGGCGGCGGAAATAATGTTTTCAGACTCCATAACGGCTCCATATTGTTAACAATTTCGGCTTATGTTAACGCCAAACGCCGTCTGAAACAATCTTCAGACGGTATCCGGCACACCTTCGGGCAGGTTGAAGCCTTGCGATACGGGCGGTAAAATCGCGGTTTATCCGGTTCGAGAAACCGGCGACAGCAAGGACTCCCTATGATTAAAATCAGCACCCGCTTTGATGCCGGCTCGGTCGTCGTCAAAGACCTGACCGACCCTTCCAACATCCGCCTCGCCCTGCGTCCCGACAACGCCTCCGATTTCGCACAATGGTTCTACTTCCGGCTGCAAGGCGCGGCATATCAAAACTGCATCATGCATTTTGAAAACGCGGCAGAAGCCGCCTACCCGAAAGGCTGGGAAGATTATCAGGCTTGCGCCTCATACGACAGACGCAACTGGTTCCGCGTACCGACAAGCTATGAAGGCGGCGTACTGACCATCAACCACACGCCGTTATCCAACAGCATCTACTACGCCTATTTCGAACCCTATTCCGAAGAACAGCATTTAAATCTTTTGGGCGACGCGCAAGGCAGCGGGCTGTGCCATATCGATGATTTGGGCAGCACCGTGCAAGGTCGCGACATCAATCTGCTGACCATCGGCAATCAGGTCGAAAGCGATTTGAAAATCTGGATTACCGCCCGCCAGCATCCGGGTGAAACGATGGCGGAATGGTTTGTTGAAGGACTGCTTGGCAGGCTGCTCGACCCTCAGGATGCAACCGCGCGCACCCTGCTCGACCGCGCCACGTTCTACATCGTGCCAAACATGAACCCCGACGGTTCGGCACTGGGCAACCTACGTACCAACGCCGCCGGTGCGAACCTCAACCGCGAGTGGGAAAACCCGACGGTGGAAAAAAGCCCCGAAGTGTTCTTCGTGCGCGAAAAAATGCTGGAAACCGGCGTGGATTTGTTTTTGGACATCCACGGCGACGAAGGGCTGCCCTTTGTCTTTGTTGCGGGAACTGAAGGCGTGCCGAACTACAATCCGCGCATTTCCGCGTTGGAAACACAGTTCAAAACCGCCCTTTTGAACGCCAGCCCCGATTTCCAAGACGAATACGGTTACGAAAAAGACGCGCCCGGTCAGGCAAATATGACCTTGGCGACCAACTGGGTCGGCAACCGTTTCAACTGCCTTGCCTACACGCTGGAAATGCCGTTCAAAGACAATGCCAACCTGCCCGACGACGATTTCGGCTGGAATGGTCAGCGTTCGCTGCGTTTGGGCGAAGCCGCGTTGTCCGCCATTTTGAACGTTGCCGGCGATTTGCGCTGAAACCCTTATTGCAGAAATGCCGTCTGAAGCATCACGCCTTTCAGACGGCATTTGAAATTGAAATCAAGGAACATCATGATTATCCATCCCCAATTCGACCCCGTCCTTATCAGTATCGGCCCGCTTGCCATCCGCTGGTATGCCCTAAGCTACATCCTCGGATTTATTCTTTTTACCTTTCTCGGCAGAAGGCGCATCGCGCAAGGCTTGTCCGTTTTTACTAAAGAATCGCTCGACGACTTCCTCACTTGGGGCATTTTGGGCGTGATTTTGGGCGGCCGTTTGGGTTACGTCCTGTTTTACAAATCCGCCTACTACCTTGCCCATCCGCTTGATATTTTCAAGGTATGGGAAGGCGGAATGTCGTTTCACGGCGGCTTTTTGGGTGTAGTTATTGCCATGTGGTTGTTCAGCCGCAAGCACGGCATCGGCTTCCTCAAACTGACGGATACGGTCGCCCCGCTCGTTCCCTTAGGTTTAGCTTCCGGCCGTATCGGCAACTTCATCAACGGCGAACTTTGGGGACGCATTACCGACATCAACGCATTTTGGGCAATGGGCTTCCCGCAGGCGCATTACGAAGATACCGAAGCCGCCGCACACAATCCGCTTTGGGCGGATTGGCTGCAACAATACGGTATGCTGCCGCGCCATCCCTCGCAGCTTTATCAGTTTGCCCTTGAAGGCATCTGCCTGTTTATCGCCGTGTGGCTGTTTTCCAAAAAACCGCGCCCGGCCGGGCAGACTGCCGCGCTCTTCCTCGGCGGCTACGGCATATTCCGCTTTATTGCCGAATTTGCGCGCCAACCCGACGATTATCTCGGGCTGCTGACCTTGGGGCTGTCGATGGGGCAATGGCTGAGCGTCCCGATGATTGTTTTGGGTATCGCCGGCTTCATCTTCTTCGGCAGCAGGAAAAACTAAACCTTTCCGACAAAAACGCCGTCTGAAACGCAAACTGCATTTCAGACGGCGTTTTATTCCGCCCGAACCGTCAATTCTTACCGCAACACGCCTTGTATTTCCTGCCGCTGCCGCAAGGACAGGGATCGTTCCTGCCGGTTTTTGCCCCTTCCCTGCGGACGGTTTGCGGCTTGTTGATAACCGCCTGCCAGTAGCGGTAGATGTCCGCCAGCGCGTAAGGCAACTCGGATTCCAGCTCCGCCAGCTCGCCTTCTGTAAATTGCAGGCGGATAGCGCCGTTTTCCTCTTCGTCGTAAATGCCGCCCAATGCCATCACGGGGTAAAACAACTCTTCAAACTCTTCATCATCGACGGCTTCAAACCAATCGGTCGGCACAATATCCAAACCGTAAAGATAAGCATTGCACCATGTGTAAAAATCGCTGCCGCCGTCTTCGTTTTCATACAGCCACAAATCGGGCAGTTTTTTATCCGACATCGCGGCGGTTGTTTCCATCGCCATTGCCAAAACCAGCCGTTCGATTTCGGAACGTTCGGCGGCGGTAAATTGCGATTCGTCGCCCAACACTTCCGGCAGCCAGTCGAACGGTGTCAGTTTGTCCGGCCCGCTCAACAACGCCATCATAAAACCTTGAACTTCGTCGCAACGCATGGTATTGCCCTGTTCGCTTTTGGCATCCAACAATTCACTCAACCGCTGTTTGGACGCTTCGGTAAATTTTTGGGAATCCATCATTTGGCCTTTTAAAATGGGTTTAATACCTAATTATAATCGCAATATGCCGTCTGAAGCGTTTTCTACTTCAGACGGCATAACTTCCGCCCAACCGTTAAATCGTACCGCTACCTTGCGCTTTCGGTTTGGCAGAACCAAATTCCAGTTTGCTTAAGGCAGAGAGGTAGGCTTTGGCAGTGGCGACCAAAACGTCGGTATCCGCACCTTGTCCGTTGACAACGCGGTTGCCACGCGCCAGACGGACGCTGGTTTCGCCCTGGCTTTCCGTACCTTGCGTGACGGCATTGACGGAATAAATCTGTAAAGTCGCGCCGCTTTGCGCCACGCTCTCAATCGCTTTGAAAATCGCATCGACAGGACCAGAGCCGGTGGCAGAAGCGCGTTTTTCTTCGCCTTTGATGCTGAATACGATGTCGGCGCGCGGTTCTTCGCCGGTTTCGGTACTGATTTTTTGGGAGATGAATTTGTAGCTCTCGGCGTTCATGCTGCCCATTTCGTCGGACACCAGCGCGTGCAGGTCTTCATCGAAGATTTCGCGTTTTTTGTCGGCGAGTTCTTTGAAGCGTGCAAATGCCGCGTTCAACGCCTCTTCGCTTTCCAACTCGATGCCCAAATCCGCCAGTTTGCTGCGGAACGCGCTGCGACCGGAGAGTTTGCCCAAAGTCAGGCGGTTGGTTGACCAGCCGACCGATTCGGCAGTCATGATTTCATAGGTTTCGGGGTGTTTCAACACGCCGTCCTGATGAATGCCTGATTCATGTGCAAAGGCGTTTGCGCCGACCACCGCCTTGTTGGGCTGAATCGGATAGCCGGTAATGGTGGACACCAGTTTGGATACCGGCACGATTTGCGTGGTGTCGATACCGGTTTCCAAGCCGAACAAATCATGACGCACTTTCAACGCCATCACGATTTCTTCAAGGCTGGCATTGCCCGCACGTTCGCCCAAGCCGTTAATGGTACATTCCACCTGACGCACACCTGCCTGAACAGCAGCCAGCGAGTTGGCAACCGCCATACCCAAATCGTTGTGGCAGTGGGTCGACCAGACTACTTTGTCGCCGTTGGGCACGCTTTTGATGATGTTGCTGATACGTTCGTACCACACGGAAGGGATGGAGTAGCCGACGGTATCGGGAATATTGATGGTGGTCGCGCCTGCGTCGATAACCGCCGTAAAGATTTTGGCGAGAAAGCCCAAATCCGAACGAACCGCGTCTTCAGCGGAAAATTCCACATCGTCGGTGTATTCTTTGGCGATTTTCACCGCTTTCACTGCCGCATCAATCACCTGCTGCGGTTTCATTTTCAGTTTGTGCTCCATGTGGATGGGGCTGGTGGCGATGAAGGTATGGATGCGTTTTTTCGGAGCAGGGGAAACGGCTTCGCCTGCCTTACGCACATCGTTTTCAACGGCACGCGCCAGCGAGCAGACTGTGGATTTGGTGATGATTTTGGCAATCGCATTGACAGACTCGAAATCGCCCGGGCTGGCGGCGGCAAAACCCGCCTCAATCACATCCACGCCCATTTTCTCCAACTGGCGGGCAATGCGGATTTTCTCCTCTTTGGTCATGGATGCACCGGGCGACTGCTCGCCATCGCGCATGGTGGTGTCGAAAATAATTACGCGGTTGGTCTGTGTCATTTCTGTTCTCTCCAGAGATTCGTTTTTTTGTAAAAAAGCATTCAAATCCAGCGGCCTGCCTTGCGCTTCCGCCAACGCGGTCAGCTTTTGCAGTTGCGCCAGGGGCAGCGACCCGCGCGTGCGCCATTTATAGATGGCGGCGGTCGTCGCGGCATTTTTGGGATCGTGCTGTTTCAACGCTTCGGCAAGCGCGTTCACGCCGCCGAAATAAGCAACCAAGCGGTCTATATCTAATTGCATGGTAGTCCTTGTCTAAAATAAATCAGCCTACAGCAGAAATATGGACGGGATTATACGCATTTTGGACAAAACGGCAATATAAATTTGAAAAAATCTCAATAAGCCGCTATAGATTTTATTAATTTTATACATTTTGTCCATTTTATTGCAGGCGCGGCGTGATTGTTGACAATTGCGGCAGAACAGGGCAAATTCGGCGGCACAAGACGGCAACGAGACAGGACAAACCAACAAGGACGGAAACAATGAAATACAAAAGAATCGTATTTAAAGTCGGCACATCTTCGATTACCCATTCGGACGGCAGCCTCTCGCGCGGCAAAATCCAAACCATCACCCGCCAGCTTGCCGCATTGCATCATGCGGGACACGAGCTGGTCTTGGTGTCTTCCGGCGCGGTTGCGGCAGGGTTCGGTGCGCTGGGTTTCAAAAAACGTCCGGTCAAAATCGCCGACAAACAGGCTTCTGCCGCCGTCGGGCAGGGGCTGCTGATGGAAGAATATACGGCAAACCTGTCTTCAGACGGCATCGTGTCCGCACAAATCCTGCTCAGCCGCGCCGACTTTGCCGACAAACGCCGCTACCAAAATGCCGGCGGCGCACTTTCCGTGCTGCTGCAACGCCGCGCTGTCCCCATCATCAATGAAAATGATACGGTTTCGGTTGAGGAGTTGAAAATCGGCGACAACGACACATTGAGTGCGCAAGTGGCGGCGATGATACAGGCAGACCTCTTGGTGCTGCTAACCGACATAGACGGGCTTTACACCGGCAACCCGAACAGCAATCCCGATGCCGTACGGCTGGACAGAATCGAACACATCAACCATGAAATCATCGAAATGGCGGGCGGATCGGGTTCGGCAAACGGCACGGGCGGTATGCTGACTAAAATCAAAGCGGCGACGATTGCGACCGAGTCCGGCGTACCGGTGTATATCTGTTCCTCGCTCAAACCCGATGCACTGGCCGAAGCGGCAGATAATCAGGCGGACGGCTCGTTTTTCGTCCCCCGTGCCAAAGGTTTGCGGACGCAAAAGCAATGGCTGGCGTTCTATTCCGAAAGCCGGGGCGGCGTTTATGTGGACGAAGGTGCGGAACACGCCTTGTCGGAACAGGGAAAAAGCCTGCTGATGTCGGGCGTTGCCGGAATCGAAGGGCATTTTTCCCGTATGGACACCGTAACCGTGTACAGCAACGCAACCAAACAGCCTTTGGGCAAAGGGCGCGTCCTTTTCGGCTCTGCCGCCGCCGAAGACCTGCTCAAATCGCGCAAAGCGAAAGGCGTGTTCATCCATCGGGACGATTGGATTTCCATTACGCCCGAAATACGCCTGCTTCTGACCGAATTTTAGAAAAGGAAACCCATGTCAAACACACAAAAACAGCTTGCCCTTGCCAAAGCGGCAAAAAAATCCGCCAACACGGCGGATACGGAAGAAAAAAACCGCGCGCTGCTTGCTATGGCGGACAGCCTGGAAGCGGCGGCGGAAGATATTTTGGCGGCAAACCGTTTGGATTTGGAAGCGGCGGCAGGCAAAATTCCCGAAAGCATGACCGACCGCCTTTTGTTGGACGGCAAACGCATTGGCGCGATGGCGGATGGCATCAGGGCGGTTGCCGCGCTGCCCGACCCCGTGGGCGAAATACTGGAAACCTCGACGTTGCCCAACGGCTTGAAAATCGTCAAAAAGCGCGTGGCGATGGGCGTTATCGGCATTATTTACGAAAGCCGCCCGAACGTTACTTCCGATGCGGCGGCTTTGGCACTGAAAAGCGGCAGCGCGGTCGTACTCCGCAGCGGCAAAGATGCATTCCAATCCGCACGCGCCATCGTTGCCGCCCTGAAAACGGGGTTGGCACAAACCCGCATCGACCCCGACGCGCTCCAGTTGATTGAAGACACCGGGCGCAAAAGCAGTTACGAAATGATGAGGGCGAAAGATTATCTAGATCTGCTGATTCCGCGCGGCGGGGCGGGGCTGATACGGGCGGTGGTTGAGAATGCCGTCGTGCCGGTCATTGAAACGGGGACGGGCATCGTCCACATTTATATCGACAAGGACGCGGATTGGGACAAGGCGCTCCGTATCGTGTACAACGCCAAAACCAGCCGCCCGTCCGTGTGCAACTCGATGGAAGTGCTGCTGGTGCATGAAGACATTGCTGCCGACTTCCTGCCCAAGCTCGAACGGCTGTTGGTTCGCAACCGTATAGAAGCCGGACTGCCGCCCGTCCGCTTCCGTTTGGATCCGCAGGCGGCGCGGCATATCGGCGGCGAAGCGGCGGGTGCAGACGATTTCGATACCGAGTTTTTAGACTACATCCTCGCCGTGAAAACCGTCGCTTCGGTCGAAGAGGCGATCGGGCACATCGAAGCCCACGGCACGCACCATTCAGACGGCATCGTTACCGAAAACCGCCACGCTGCGGACTATTTCACGACCCATATCGATTCTGCCGCCGTGTATGTCAACGCGTCCACGCGCTTTACCGACGGCGGCGAATTCGGCTTGGGTTGCGAAATGGGCATCTCCACGCAAAAACTTCACGCCCGGGGTCCGATGGGTTTGAAAGAGCTGACGAGTTACAAATACATCATACAAGGCACGGGACAGGTCAGGGAATAATCCGCATCCGGGCAGGCGCAAAAATGCCGTCTGAAACCTTCAGACGGCATTTCCATTTGCAAAAAATCAAGCATTGTCCAAGGGGACGAGAATCGTACGGTTGCCGTTATATTCCGGTGCGGACACAATGCCTTCCGCCTCCATCTGGTCAATCAGCCGCGCGGCGCGGTTGTAGCCGATGCGCAAGGCGCGCTGTACGCCCGAAATACTGGCTTTGCGCGTTTTCAGGACAACGGATACAGCCTCGTCGTACATCGGATCGGTTTCGCCGTCGCCGCTGCGCCCGATGCCGGGCAACTCTTCGCTGCCGCCGCCGCTCAAAATATCGTCAACATAGTCCGGTTCGCCAAACTGCTTCAGATATTCGACCACGCGGTGCACCTCTTCATCCGAGGCAAACGCGCCGTGAACGCGCTGCGGATAAGCCGTGCCGGGTGGCAGGAACAGCATATCGCCCTGCCCAAGCAGGTTTTCCGCACCCATTTGGTCGAGAATCGTGCGGCTGTCGATTTTGCTGGACACTTGGAACGCGATACGCGTCGGGATGTTCGCCTTAATCAGACCCGTGATGACATCGACACTGGGGCGTTGTGTGGCAAGGATAAGATGGATGCCTGCCGCGCGGGCTTTTTGGGCGAGGCGGGCAATCAGTTCCTCGATTTTCTTGCCTGCCGTCATCATCAGATCAGCAAACTCATCGACCACGACCACGATAAACGGCAGTTTTTCCAAAGGTTCGGGATCGTCGGGCGTGAGGCTGAACGGATTGCCGATTTTTTCTCCCCTTGCTGCGGCTTCGGCGATTTTTTGGTTGAAGCCCGCAAGATTGCGCACGCCCATAAAGCTCATCAGGCGGTAGCGTTTTTCCATTTCGTTAACACACCAGTTCAGCGCGTTTGCCGCCAGCTTCATATCGGTAACGACAGGGGCGAGCAGGTGCGGGATGCCTTCGTAAATGCTCAATTCCAGCATTTTCGGATCGATCATAATCATACGCACGTCTTCCGGCGCGGCTTTGAAAAGCATAGACAGAATCATCGCGTTGACACCCACCGATTTGCCCGAACCGGTCGTGCCGGCAACCAATAAATGCGGTGCTTTGCCCAAGTCGGTTACGACGGGCTGTCCGGTGATGTCCTGACCGAGCGCGAGCGTCAGCTTGGATTTGGATTCGGCAAACTCGGGCGAATTGAAGATTTCGCTCAGGCGTATCATTTGGCGTTTCGGGTTCGGAAGTTCCAAACCCATACAGGTTTTGCCGGGGATGGTTTCGACAACGCGGATGGAAGCCACGCCGAGCGAACGCGCCAAGTCTTTTTCCAGATTCAGAACGGAATTGCCGCGCACGCCGACATCGGGTTCGATTTCATAACGCGTAATCACGGGGCCGGAATAAGAATCGACAACCTTGACCTTGACTTTGAACTCCGCCAATTTTTCTTCGATGGTGATGCTGTTTTCCAACAGTTCTTCTTCGGTTTGCGTCGCATCAGGATTGAACAGCGGAGGCAGAAGCAGGTCGGTTGTCGGCAGGTGTTCGGATACCGCATCGGTTTCTTCAGATTGGAACGCCCCTTCATCCGCTTCCGTATCCGATGCCCGGCAGGACGGGCGTTCAGACGGCACATCTTCAAACGGACAAACCGCCCGACTGTCATGCCCGAACGCTTCGGTTTCCGACAGATATTGCCCGCTTGACCGCTCTGCCACACCTTCACTGCCGTCATCTGCAATAGCGGCGGTTTCCTCCTGCCAACCTCCATTCAAAACATCATCGGCAAGATGGTCGGTTTCGGCAATGCGGCTGCGTTGCGCCTGCTCGAGTCCTGACGGCGGTTCATAGGTACGGTTGTAGATTTCCGATACGGGAGGCGGCGGCGGAATATCGATTGCGGGCATGGGAACTTTCGGCACTTCGGGTGGTTCGACCACCCAAGCATCGGGCGCGGCAGGTTCTTCAATATGGATATCGGCAGCTTCATCATAAACCGGACCGCCGTATCCCACAGACGAAACGGTTTCCGTGAAAACATTTTCGGTTTCAGACGGCATTTCGACATCCCGTTTCCCGACAACCGTCCGACTTTCCGGAATCAGGCGCGAAATCCGCGCCTCCGCAGAAACCGTTGCCTTGTTCGGTTCTTTCAAATTGACGGAAACGCGGTAGCAGGCATCGCGGACGGATGTGCCGTCTGAAACGGACTGCCCTTGGGAAACATCCGGGTATTTTGCCTCCGCCTGCCCTTTCCCCTGCCCTGCATGACGGCGGAACGGCGCATTCCGTGCATTTTCGGCTTTGATTGCAGAAAAGGCAGACGGATGCTGCTTCTCAAAATACGGCTCAAATCCGTAATCCGCAGACTCGGAAAACGCTTCTTTGTCCGCATCGAACATACGGGAATACGTGCGTTGAAGCACAGGGTCGTCCAAACCGATAATCTGCAGCCCTTCCATCGGGGTATCGGACACGCGGACTTTGGGGACCGCTGTTTCGTTTTTCTCAAATGCATCGATATAGCGTTTTTTCATTTCCCTTAAAGCCGCGCTGTTTAAAGCACGCGTTGCTTCTTCCAAAGTGATTTCTTTAAAAACCGGACGGACGGGCGAAATTTCGCTTTCAGACGGCATCAACCCTTCAGCAATACTCCGGTCGAATAGAATGCGGCGGTTGTCGATTACGGCAGTTGCAATGTCTTCCGTATCGGCAGCCTCTTCCTCCGCAGCTTCTGCTTCTGCTTCTGCTGCTTCCGTTTCCGCTTCTTCCGTCCCGTTTCCACTGTCTGAATACCCGTCGGATGCGTTCGGAACATCCGCACGGTTTGCAGAAACAGGCGGAACGGACCTGTCCGGTTCGGATTCGTGCGCCAGATAGTTTCGGCAGAAACGGACGACACCGACAAACAGCCAATACACTGCCGTTTTAACGGCATGGAAAAGCATCAGGGCAAACTCGGGAAAATCGGGCATACCGTCTTTGATTTCAGGCAGCTCCGCCTGTTTTTCCCCTTTCTTTTCCTGCCACGCAGAAACCTCGCGCATCCACTCGCGTTCGGATTGTGCGCGGACAAAAAACAAGCCGGCAAGCGCAAGCAACAAAATAACGATCAAAACTATCCAAAACATATGCCGTTTCCCGCAAGACAAACGATTAAATTGGTTTATTTTAACGTGTTTCCATCCCAAAAAAAACAACCGGCCGGCAATTCTGCCGAAACCGATTCGGCTTTCGGTTTGCCCCCGCCGACAGTATAATAGCCGTCCCTTCCCTTAATCTTTGCGGCATTGCCATGATTTTCCAAACAGTCTGGTTTTCAGATGTGGTACTGTCGGTTTCGTGGATTGTCCTTATCCTGATACTGGCAACTTCCGCGCCGTCGGCATTCCGCTCGCTTGCCCGCTACCGTTCCGCCCTTCCACTGTGTACCGTAATTTTTTCCGCAGCATGGTGTCTGAACGCCTCTGCCGGCGGCGGACAGCTTGCACAGATGAACTACCACCTGCTCGCCGTCAATCTGGTTGCACTGATGGTGGGCACTTCCGCCGCCCTTTGGCTTGCCGCGCTGCTGATGCTGCCCTACTGCCTGCTGTTTGCCGGTTCTGCCGGCGCATATCCGCCGAACGCTTTGGTGCTGATTCTGCCCGCGCTGATCGTCAACCGCCTGTCGCGTATGCTGGTCAACCGCCTGCCGCCCAATATTTTCATCTTTATTTTCGTCAACGGCTTTCTCGCTTCCGCCGCCGGCATTCTGCTGACCGGGCTGGTGCTGACCGGTATTTTGGATGCCGCAAACGCTTTTCCGTCCGAAATATTGTGGACGACCGCCCTGCCCGTCTTTATTCTGCTGGCGTGGGCGGAAGCCTTCCTCAGCGGCATTTCAACTGCCATATTTGTTGCACTGAAGCCCCATTGGATCAACACTTTCGACGACAACCGCTATCTGAAGTCCGACCGCGGCATATGGCGGTAGCCTTCAGACGGCATAGGCAGGCAAAACTATGCTTTCCAACATCATCCCCCTTTCCATCGGTGCAGCACTCGGTGCAACGGCGCGTTGGCTGCTCAACCTCGCCGTTCCCGCATCAATACCTCCGGCCACAGGCAACCTGTTTGCCAACTGGATAGGTGCTTTTCTTATCGGAATCTTTGCCGAAACCGTCAACCACCCACAATGGAAGCTGCTGCTGATCACCGGTTTTCTCGGCAGCCTGACCACGCTTTCCGGATTTTCTCTGGAAACCGTAACCCTGCTCCAATCGAATCGTCCTGCTTCAGCACTTGCCAATATTTTCCTACACACAGCAGGTTCGCTGCTGCTGACTTGGCTCGGGCTGAAGATAGGGACGGCAGTCAAATAATCGAAAAAATTGCTTCCTTTGGTTTTGACATAATCTATAACATTTAAATACTGCCTGTGCCAATTATAGTGGATTAACAAAAATCAGGACAAGGCGACGAAGCCGCAGACAGTACAGATAGTACGGAACCGATTCACTTGGTGCTTCAGCACCTTAGAGAATCATTCTCTTTGAGCTAAGGCGAGGCAACGCCGTACTGGTTTAAATTTAATCCACTATACCGTTCTCAAATTCAAATTGGGCTTTTAGGTCTATAACAAAAAAAGCCTTGGTAGGATAAACCTACCAAGGCTTTTTATTAAAAAAAACTCTCTATTACTGCGTCTAAAAATGCAAAAAAAGTAACCATCATAACCCTTTTGCCAAAATTAATATCATCTATTAATTCATCATGCCATGGATTAATAGATGATATATAAGAAAGAACCAATAAACTAATAAACCAGTAAAAAAAATTAGTAACAAAGATTTTCATTATTAACTATTCTTAAAAATGATCATGTTCGTTTGGGTAATTATCATCCCCTTTTCTCTCTTATTACTAAAGCACGAATGACTTTAAAGGACGCGCCCAGAGACAAGCCGAAAAGGCATATCTCATCCGCCAAACAAACTGCCCGCCAATCTACTCCGGCGGGCAGTTCCAACATCCTGTCAATCCTTCATCAACCAGTATTGCAAACCGATTAATGTTTTACCGTCTTTAATTTCATCGTTGGCAAGGGCTTGGCGGACTTCTTCCTTCGACATCAATACGGTTTCCGTAATCTCGTCTTCGTCATTGGCAAGCGTACTGCCCAAACGCACGCCTTCCGCCTCGAACAGATACATTTTTTCGTTGCAAAAACCGACCGCCGTATAAAAACTGTACAACAGGCGCACGCTGTCGGCGGTATAAGGCGTTTCTTCAGCCAGTTCTCGCAGCGCACACGCTGCCATATCCTCACCCGCCACATCCAGCTTGCCCGCAGGAAGTTCCAATGTCGCCTGATTTGCCGCATAACGCCACTGCCGCACCAAAACGACCTTTTCATCATCCGTTACCGCCAACACGCACGCCGCACCCGGATGACGGATGACGATACGCTGCCCTTCGTTACCGTTGGGCAGCCTGACCTTATCCTTGCTGATGCTGACGAAACCGCCCTCGTAAATGGTTTCGCCGCCTAATTTTACTTCCCTCAAATCCACTTCATATCTCCTTTCCGTTTCCTATTCTGCCGTTCAATCTTCACGCTTACCGCGCTCAATTTCCACTCCAACCTCGCGCACGCCTTCCAAAATACCCGGCTTGACGATTTTCACGCGTACCCACACCGCGCCGAAATATCCCAAAACCAAATCGGCAATATATTCCGCCAACGCTTCCAAAAGCAGGAAATCCTGTTCTTTCAGATGTCGGCGCAGCGTTTCGCATACCTCGGCATAATGTACCGTATTGGCAATATCGTCGTCCGAACCCGCTTTCTCGGGAACGCCGATGTCCAAATCGACAATCAGGGTCTGCAACCGTTCGCGCTCCCAGCCGTACACGCCGATAAGCGTATCCGCCTTCATGCCGTGCAAAAAGATTTTATCCATAATCCGCCCCGTTTTTTGCTAAAATAACCGCACCATTCTAAGTAAAGTACCGCAAATGTTCAACATACCGGCTGTTGCCGTTTCCTATCTGATCGGCTCACTTTCTTTTGCCGTCATCGTGTCCAAGTATTACGGCATGGACGACCCGCGCACCTACGGATCGGGCAATCCCGGCGCGACCAATGTTTTACGCAGCGGCAAAAAAAAGGCAGCCGCGCTGACGCTCTTGGGCGATGCTGCCAAAGGTTTGGTTGCCGTTTTGCTTGCACGCGTGTTTCAAGAACCGCTCAGTTTATCCGACAGCGCAATCGCTGCCGTCGCACTCGCCGCGCTGGTCGGGCATATGTGGCCGGTGTTTTTCGGATTTAAGGGCGGCAAAGGCGTGGCAACGGCATTGGGCGTGCTTTTGGCACTCTCTCCCGCAACTGCCTTGGTCTGCGCGTTGATTTGGCTTGTTATGGCATTCGGCTTCAAGGTGTCCTCCCTTGCTGCATTAACCGCCACAATCGCCGCCCCCCTTGCCGCACTGTTTTTTATGCCCCACCCTTCTTGGATTTGGGCGACGCTCCTTATCGCCCTGCTGGTGTTGTTCCGCCACAAAAGCAATATCAGCAACCTGCTTAAAGGCAAAGAAGGCAAAATCGGCGAAAAAAGCTGATTCGGCATTTGTTTTCCATTACGTCATGCCGTCTGAAACCATATTTCCGCGTTCAGACGGCATTTCCGCACAAACGGCTTTCATACCATGCTCAGTTACAGACACGCATTCCACGCCGGCAACCATGCCGATATGCTCAAACACTTCACCTTGTTTTTAGTGCTGCAATATTTCAACCGCAAAGACAAGCCCTACTGGTACATCGACACGCACGGCGGCGCGGGTTTGTACAATCTCGAAGGCAGCGAAGCGCAAAAAGTCGGCGAATACCGGCAAGGCATCGCCCTGCTCCGACAGGCGCAAAACCTGCCTGCCGAACTGTCTGACTTTGCTGCGCACATACAAAAAATCCTGCCCTCGCCCGAACTTTACTGCGGTTCTCCGTGGCTGGCGCAATCGCTGACCCGCGTCGGCGACAAATTGCGCCTGTTTGAGCTGCACCCCACCGACTTTGTCCATCTGAAAAACAATATGGACGAAGCAGGATTGAGCAAACGCGGACAAGTGTTGCGCGAAGACGGTTACAAAGGACTGATTTCCCTGCTGCCGCCCCCACCGCGCCGCGCTGTTATTCTCATCGACCCGCCCTATGAGGAAAAACAGGACTACCGGCGTGTAACGGAAACGCTGAAAGCCGCTTTAAAACGGTTTGAGTCCGGCTGTTATCTCATCTGGTATCCCTGTCTCAGCCGGGAAGAAAGCCGCAAGCTGCCCGAAGAATTGAAAAAACTCGTTCCCGACAACTACCTTCACGCCGAACTGCACGTCCACGCGCCGAAAACCGACGGTTTCGGTATGCACGGCAGCGGAATGTTCGTCATCAATCCGCCCTATCTGTTGGCGGAACAATTGGCGGCAAACCTCCCCGCCCTGACGCGGCTGCTGGCGCAAGATGAAGGCGCGCGCTACCTTTTGGACAGCAAAATCTGCTGACCCCGATGCCATCTGAAACAGCCCTTCAGACGGCATCTCCCGTCAAACAAACAAAACCGGACGATAGACCGGCAGCCGACACTTTTATAGTGGATTAACAAAAATCAGGACAAGGCGACGAAGCCGCAGACAGTACAAATAGTACGGAACCGATTCACTTGGTGCTTGAGCACCTTAGAGAATCGTTCTCTTTGAGCTAAGGCGAGGCAACGCTGTACTGGTTTAAATTTAATCTACTATAAGAATAAATATCCTTCATCCGCATACCGCGTTCCGACTTGCCCCATGCCGTTTTTTTCCACTACAATCCCACACAATATTTGGCGGAACGCGCCAAAGGAATACGCCGCAATAACCTGCCGCCTTTCAAACGGCACAAACCTTTCCGAAACGAGCAAACTATGGACACACTGACCCGATTCCTCCCCGAACACCTGCAACAAAACCAACTGCCCGAATCACTCGGCGGCGTTTTACTGTCTGTCGTTTCCGCCTGCACCGAAATCAACGCCAAAGTCCGCTTGGGCGCACTTGCCGGCGTATTGGGCATGGCAGGTACGGGCAATATTCAGGGCGAAGACCAGAAAAAACTGGATGTTATCGCCAACAACATTATGATTGATACACTCAAAGCCAACCCTGCCGTTGCCGGTTTGGCAAGCGAGGAAGAAGACACTTTCGTAAGTGCCGGTGAAAACGGACGCTATCTCGTCCTATTCGACCCTTTAGACGGATCGTCCAATATTGATGTCAACATTTCCGTCGGTACGATTTTCTCCATCCTTGAAAAACCCGAAGGCGCAGTGGCAACCGAATCATTCCTTCAAACGGGCAGACAGCAGCTTGCCGCTGGTTACGTTCTTTACGGGCCTCAAACCCAGCTCGTATTCACATTCGGACACGGCGTATATATGTTCACGCTCAATGCCGAAAACGAATTTGTGCTGACCAAAGAAAACCCGGAAGTACCCGAAAGTACCAAAGAATTTGCCATCAATATGTCCAACCGCCGCCACTGGCTGCCCCCCGTCCAACAATACATAGACGAACTCTTGGCAGGTGAAACCGGCACGCGCGGCAAAAACTACAATATGCGCTGGGTAGCCAGTATGGTTGCCGAAATCCACCGCATACTGATGCGCGGCGGCGTGTTCATGTATCCGCAAGACAAACGCGACCCCGCCAAACCCGGCAAACTGCGCCTGATGTACGAAGCCAACCCTATGAGCCTGATACTCGAACAGGCGGGCGCATCGGCAAGCAACGCATATCAAGCCATGCTCGACATACAGCCCGAAAACCTGCACCAACGCGTCGCCGTCTTCATGGGCAGCAGCGAAGAAGTCGCCTATCTCGACCGCCTGCACGCAAAATAGACGGACACCGTTCACACAAGCACACGGTGGCGGCAATCCGATACCGCCGCCGTTATTTCAAACAGCACAAGCCTTCCGGTCAAATAACAAAAATGCCGTCTGAAAACATTTCAGACGGCATTTCAAAAACTCAAACCCGAATTATTTGCCCGCTGCTTTTTGCAGAATGGCGTACAACTCGTCTTTCAGTTTCAATTTGGCTTTTTTCAGCTCATCAATGTTTTCCGCGCCGCTGGTAACCGGATTGTTGACCAGACCGGTAATTTTATCGTCCAGCTCGTTGTGTTCGTCGAACAGACGGGCAAAGTGGGAATCTTCCTGTTTCAATTTGGAAATCAAATCACGGTATTCTGGGAACATATCGCTTTCCTCTCTTGGTTTACGGTTAAAAAGTCAAACTGAATCTTTACATTAATTATAACAAAGATAATATTTTTATCCAGTGTTTTGTTACACACGGCAACACCGCCCGCAGAAAACCGCCCCACCGTCCGACAAAATCGTTGACAATCCTCCGCTTTGCGCATAAATTTTCAATACCTAACCCTGACCACACAAAGGAATCAAGAGATGTTTTCAAAAAGCGTAACCATCACCCAATATGATCCCGAACTGGCGGCCGCCATCGCCCAAGAAGACCAACGCCAGCAAGACCATGTCGAGCTGATTGCTTCAGAAAACTACGTCAGCTGCGCCGTAATGGAAGCCCAAGGTTCGCAATTGACCAACAAATACGCTGAAGGCTATCCGGGCAAACGCTACTACGGCGGCTGCGAATACGTTGATATTGTCGAACAATTAGCGATTGACCGCGCTAAAGAGTTGTTTGGCGCAGAATATGTCAACGTCCAACCGCACTCCGGCTCGCAAGCCAACCAAGCCGTATATGCTTCTGTTTTGAAACCGGGCGACACCATTTTGGGCATGTCTCTGGCACACGGCGGCCACTTGACCCACGGTGCAAGCGTTAACATCTCCGGCAAACTCTACAATGCCATTACTTATGGTTTGGATGAAAACGAAGTTCTCGATTATGCCGAAGTCGAACGCTTGGCGCTTGAACACAAACCCAAAATGATTGTAGCCGGCGCATCTGCCTACGCGCTGCAAATCGATTGGGCAAAATTCCGCGAAATCGCCGATAAAGTCGGTGCCTACCTCTTTGTCGACATGGCGCACTATGCCGGCCTGATTGCCGGTGGCGAATATCCCAACCCCGTACCATTCTGCGACTTCGTGACCACCACCACCCACAAAACCCTGCGCGGCCCTCGCGGCGGTGTGATTTTGTGCCGTGACAATACCCACGAAAAAGCGTTGAATTCCGCCATCTTCCCAAGCCTGCAAGGCGGCCCGTTGATGCACGTTATCGCTGCCAAAGCCGTAGCGTTTAAAGAAGCGTTGCAACCCGAGTTCAAACAATACGCGAAACAAGTGAAAACCAACGCAGCCGCTATGGCGGAAGAACTGGTGAAACGCGGTTTGCGCATCGTTTCCGGCCGTACCGAAAGCCACGTTTTCCTCGTCGATCTGCAACCGATGAAAATCACCGGCAAAGCCGCCGAAGCCGCTTTAGGTAAAGCGCACATCACCGTCAACAAAAACGCCATCCCGAATGATCCGGAAAAACCATTCGTTACCTCCGGCATCCGCATCGGCTCCGCCGCCATGACCACACGCGGCTTTAACGAAGCCGACGCACGCGTATTGGCGAACTTGGTTGCCGACGTATTAGCAAATCCCGACGACGAAGCGAATCTGGAAAACGTCCGCAAACAGATTACCGCCCTCTGCGACAAATACCCCGTTTACGGCGCGTAAGCCTTTTTAAAAACCGATGCCGTCTGAAACCTTTTCAGACGGCATTTACTTAAAATCCAAGCTATTAAAAGGAAGTGTCCGACAGTTTGGACGATTTCGTTTTTGTTTTCACCGTGTCCAAATGTCCTGCCTATTGCTTCGGAGGCATAGGGCGCAGCGGTATTAACTGCGCTTTGTAACCCACTGGCTCGGTAACGCTAAATAAAGGCCGTCTGAAACGGGTTCACGGTTTTCAGACGACCTCTTAGCTCAAACCTTGAGAAGCGCATACATGCGTTCCGCACACATGCTACTTGTTGAGTTTAGGTTTCATATGGGCTATGGTTTGCTGATTGGACTGAAATAAATTTGAATAACTCAACTATTATATTTCTATAATACTGCAAAGAAATTTCCTTCAGCTTAAAAGACCCTTCATGCAGAGAATAAAACAGCCTAAATTTATCCTCTACAATCTCACACATCATTCTTAAACCATAATCCCCCAGCTCCGAAAGATAACAATACATGATATTTTCTTCACTTTCCTCTTCTTTTTCAAAATCAATATCATGCAATGAAAAAATACTTCCAGGAAACTTTTTACATAACGCCTTATCTAAATTATCTTTTAAAGTCATTATTTCACTGTTTAACGTTAACACAGCCCCTTCCCCTGGATATGCTTTATCATTAATCCAGAATACAAGGGGACCCATGCAATAATCTCCATCTCTAATTAATATGTCTGTTTGTACGAAAAAATCTGGTTTATTTCCAAAAATCATTTTAAAACCTTTTCTTTCCAACCTAAATTTCTTAAATCAAATTTAACCTTATTGTTTAATTTTAATGGATTATTGACATCACCCGTACTTCCATTCCAGTGCCATTGATTATTATGATCCCCTGAAAATCGATGAATATTTCCATATTCGTCTTTTGAAAATCGAACTGTCGGAGATGATGGTATTGGTTTAGACTTTATAAATAAGTCAAGTGAATTCTTCGGTCCTTTGCCGGCTTTTGGATTCCAACCTGAAACGCCTGGAGTGTGTTTTGAGTTCGATTTATAAGCAACAACTTCATTATCAAACTTAATTTTTACAGTTTCAGGTACAGGTACAGAAGACCTACCCACCTGCCCTTTAGATGCCCCCAAATCATTCTTTTGATGACTCTTCGACGCCAACGCCGTATCCGGAATCCTGCCCCCCTTCGCAACATTGCCGTTTACAGGGATACGGATATTCCCCGCACCCACCAATAAGGGATCGCTGCCGGTAACGGTCTGCTTGATGTTTTTCAGGTTGCGGATGCCTGCACGAACTGCTGCATTTACCCTTGGGTTCGGGATGACAAAGCCCGTCAGGATGTCGGCAACGTTCAGTGCAAACTCTTCGTTTTTCCGCTCTTCCTGCCTGATTTTGGTGTTTTTCGTCCCGCTGTGCAACCAGGTCAGGTGCGGTATTCGGGTTTGTCCTGTCGGCGGTATTCCTCAAACAGTTTCGGATCATTATAGGCTTGCGGATTTCTTGCGCCGTAGTTGCGCTAGTCACAAGTATAACCCGAGGCTTTGTCTTCGCCTTTCATTCCGATAAGGGATATGACGCTTTGGGCGGTATAGCCGGCTTGGGAACCTTTGTCCACCCAACGCAGTATCTGCCTGCGGATTCTCATTGCCGCTTCTTGGCTGCTGATTTTTCTGCCTTCGCGTTTTTCAACTTCGCGCTTGAGGGCTTCGGCATATTTGCCGAACTACGGTTGATTGGACAGTTTCAATTTATAAGGTGATGTAGGTTGCTTTTGTCTGATTGCTGTGGCGATTTGTTAAAAGAAGGCCGTCTGAAACGTATTTGTTGTTTCAAACGACCTTTTAGCTCAAACCTTGAGAACCGCATGCGTGCATTCCTCACACATGCTACTTATTGAGTTTAGGTTTCATATGGGCTACGGCTTGCTTTCCAAATATGCTTTTATTTCATACATTAGATTATTTATATTAGGGGAAACTACATTTCCTGTTTTTTCTATTACAAATAGACAATTATATTTTATTGCCCAATCAATGGTTTTCTGAATAAATTGAATATAATCAAATCTTAAATCAAGTTCACACTCTATATCATCTGGCCAAACGGTAAGACTATTACCAAAATTATCACAAAACATAATTGCGTCTTTATCCCAAGACTCTTTCAATTTAAGCTGTTTTTTTGCTTCATTTATTATTGATGATAATATAATATCATTATCGATAAAGTAATTTTCAAAACTTTTATTCTCATTAAAATTCTGAAAATTATTAGATCGATACTCATCAAGTATAATATCTTTATTTGCATTAAATTTATTTCTGATAGCAGCTGATGGTATGAGGTAGTACCGATAATTCCAAATTGCCATTTTTTATTTACTCCTATATTTATTTATTATCTAATGAAACCAATTCCCGGCTTTCAGACGACCTTTTGCCAAATATTATCGGCAGCGGCTCAATGCCAACTTTAAACCTGCTCCGATTTCTTCAGGGCTGTTATCCAATGATAAAATTACATCGTCTGCATCAATGGCATCCCACGCTTCCAGCTTGACATGGCGGCTCGGGCTGATTTTCAGGCAGCCGTTGTGCAGCCAAATATCCCCGCTCATCATGTTTTTAAATAGGGCGCGTCTGGTTTTATAGCCTAAGTTCCCGCATAGCTTGGCAACCCAATCCTCATAACGTGGTTTAAAACTTTCCTGTTTTAAAAAATCAATACGTTCAGCTTCGTTGTCTAACGTCCTGCTATTTGCCAACGCTTGCAAGACCGCCGTGCCTAAAGTTTCATTGTCGGTATCCAATGGCAGGATATGGGGGGGATATAGGTGGTCTAGAGCATATCTCCCAAATCCTGACCATGTTTGAATAATCAAGGCTCTTTCATTTGCCTTATAGCCAGCCCAATAATCTTGTTCTTGATTGAAAGTCATTTATTCGATCTCCGTAATTTTGACTGTAATGTTTTGACTTTTGCCATACTCTACCACACGTTGCAACTGCAATCTTTGCTCCTTTACAGCCCCAAAAGTTTTTATATAAATAAATTGCCTTCTTCATTCTTTTAACCCTGAAACACAAATGCCGTCTGAAATTTTCAGACGGCATTTGTTGCTTTATATTCATTCTGCCTGCTTAGGCAAATTGCCGTGTAAAACCGACAAACTCCTCTTTTTTCGATTTTGCCCTACCTGAATCGATGGCTTCCCGTGCGGCAGATATGCCGTCTGAAAGCGAAGCAGCGATATTTCCGGCATATAGGGCGGCGGCGGTATTAAGCAATACGATATCGCGTGCCGCCCCTTCTCTTCCTTCCAGCACCTCGTTCATTTTCAACAAAGATTCCTGAGTATTGGCAACTTTGATTTCATCCAAATTGCGGTGGGTTTCGATACCGAAATCTTCTGGGCGGATGTCGTATTCGCTGATTTTTCCGTCTTTGAGTTCGGCAACGCGCGTTTTGCCCGTCAGTGTAATTTCATCCAAACCGCCCTCCCCGCAAACAACCAAAACGTGTTTGGAGCCGAGCTGTTGCAATACTCTGGAAAGGATGCCGCACAAATCGGTGTGGAACACGCCCAAAAGTTGGTTCGGCGCGCTCGCAGGATTGGTTAACGGACCCAATATGTTGAAAATACTTCGGAAACCAAGCGAACGGCGTACCGGGGCGACATAGCGCATGGCACTGTGGTGATTGGGTGCGAACATAAACCCGATGCCGGTCTGCCTGATACTTTGGGCAATCTGTTCGGGAGTCAGGTTGAGGTTTGCGCCCATTTGCTCCATCACGTCAGCCGCACCGCTGGAGGAAGAGACCGACCGGCCTCCGTGTTTGGCAACCTTCGCGCCTGCCGCTGCGGCAACAAACATCGAAGTCGTCGAAATATTAAAGGTTTTCGCGCCATCCCCACCCGTACCGACGATATCGACCAGCCCGTCCGCATCCTCCAGCGGCACTTTTGTCGCAAACTCGCGCATCACGGCGGCGGCGGCGGTGATCTCGGAAACGGTTTCAACCTTGATACGCAATCCTGTCAAAATGGCCGCTATCTGCTCCGGCGGAACCTGTCCACTCATAATCTGACGCATCAAGTCGGTCATTTCATCGTAAAACAACCCGTTATTGCTGATTAATCGTTCGATAGCCTGTTGCGGTGTAATCATTTTTTGTCCTCCGTTCAATATTCGGACGAAAATGCCGTCTGAAGGGCTTCAGACGGCATCACGTCAGATTTTTTGCGGTTTGAAGTTTTGAAATTCGATTAAAAAATTGTTCAACATATCATGTCCGTGTTCGGTCAAGAGGGCTTCGGGGTGGAACTGCACGCCCTCAACAGCATATTCCTTATGGCGCACACCCATAATCTCGCCGTCGTCAGTCCAAGCCGTTACTTCCAAACATTCGGGCATCGTATTCCGATCGATAACGAGGCTGTGATAACGCGTACAGGTAACCGGATTGGGCAAATCTTTAAACATACCCTTACCCGAATGGGACACAGGCGACACCTTGCCGTGCATCAAGGTTTTTGCCCGTACCACATCTCCGCCGAACGCTTCGCCTATCGTCTGATGCCCGAGGCACACGCCCATAATCGGCAGCCTGCCGGCAAAATGGCGCATGGCTTCTACTGAAATCCCTGCCTCCTTAGGGGAACACGGTCCGGGGCCGATTACAAGATATTGCGGCTTTAAGGCTTCGATTTCTTCCAATGTAATATCATCGTTACGGCGCACGACAACTTCCTGCCCCAATTCTGTAAAATACTGGACGATGTTGTAAGTAAAACTGTCGTAATTGTCGATAAACAAAAGCATTTTATGATTAACCTATTGATTTATAATTTGTTTATTATTAACTGTATTTCCGATACCCACATCCATACCCCTTATATCTTAGCGTGCCCGATGCGCCCTCGTGAATCTGGCGCAGAGCCTCGCGTTCTGACGAGTACGCCATTTTGCCACCTTTTCGACCGTTCGGGAACGTACCGTTTTTATGCACTCATAAATTTTGGTTATCCCGCAGCCGAACATAGTGGGCAAACATAGCGGAATCTGCGTCAACATCAACCGCGCCCCCGAATGACGGCGGATACAAATGGACACCGCCCGATGCCGCAACCGTGTCATTTGAAAAACTTTTGCCTATGCCCTCTGAGTGTTCTCAAAATCTTATGATATAAAAAATGTAATGTTATATAATAACAAACTTTTGAAATGCGAAGAGAAGTCAAAATGGCACAAACCACACTCAAACCCATTGTTTTATCAATTATTTTAATCAACACGCCCCTACTCGCCCAAGCGCATGAAACTGAACAATCGGTGGGCTTGGAAACGGTCAGCGTCGTCGGCAAAAGCCGTCCGCGCGCCACTTCGGGGCTGCTGCACACTTCGACCGCCTCCGACAAAATCATCTCCGGCGATACCTTGCGCCAAAAAGCCGTCAACTTGGGCGACGCTTTGGACGGCGTACCGGGCATCCACGCTTCGCAATACGGCGGCGGCGCGTCCGCTCCCATCATTCGCGGTCAAACGGGTAGGCGGATTAAAGTGTTGAACCATCACGGCGAAACAGGCGATATGGCGGATTTTTCACCCGATCACGCTATTATGGTAGATACCGCCTTGTCGCAACAGGTTGAAATCCTGCGCGGGCCGGTTACGCTTTTATATAGTTCGGGCAATGTGGCGGGGCTGGTCGATGTTGCCGATGGCAAAATCCCCGAAAAAATGCCTGAAAACGGCGTATCGGGAGAACTCGGATTGCGTTTGAGCAGCGGTAATTTGGAAAAACTCACGTCCGGCGGCATCAATATCGGTCTGGGCAAAAACTTCGTGTTGCACACGGAAGGGCTGTACCGCAAATCGGGCGATTACGCCGTACCGCGTTACCGCAATCTGAAACGCCTGCCCGACAGCCACGCCGATTCGCAAACGGGCAGCATCGGGCTGTCTTGGGTTGGCGAAAAAGGCTTTATCGGCGTGGCGTACAGCGACCGTCGCGACCAATACGGCCTGCCTGCCCACAGCCACGAATACGATGATTGCCACGCCGACATCATCTGGCAAAAGAGCTTGATTAACAAACGCTATTTACAGCTTTATCCGCACCTGTTGACCGAAGAAGACATCGATTACGACAATCCGGGCTTGAGCTGCGGCTTCCACGACGACGATAATGCACACGCACACACCCACAGCGGCAGACCGTGGATAGACCTGCGCAACAAACGCTACGAACTCCGTGCCGAATGGAAGCAACCGTTCCCCGGTTTTGAAGCCCTGCGCGTACACTTGAACCGCAACGACTACCGCCACGACGAAAAAGCAGGCGATGCGGTCGAAAACTTTTTTAACAACCAAACGCAAAACGCCCGCATCGAGTTGCGCCACCAACCCATAGGCCGTCTGAAAGGCAGCTGGGGCGTGCAATATTTACAACAAAAATCCAGTGCTTTATCTGCCACATCCGAAGCGGTCAAACAACCGATGTTGATTGACAACAATGTGCGCCATTACAGCTTTTTCGGTGTAGAACAGGCAAACTGGGACAACTTCACGCTTGAAGGCGGCGTACGCGTGGAAAAACAAAAAGCCTCCATCCGGTACGACAAAGCATTGATTGATCGGGAAAACTACTACAACCAGCCCCTGCCCGACCTCGGCGCGCACCGCCAAACCGCACGATCGTTCGCACTTTCGGGCAACTGGTATTTCACGCCACAACACAAACTCAGCCTGACCGCCTCTCATCAGGAACGCCTGCCGTCAACGCAAGAGCTGTACGCACACGGCAAACACGTTGCCACCAACACCTTTGAAGTCGGCAACAAACACCTCAACAAAGAGCGTTCCAACAATATCGAACTCGCACTGGGCTACGAAGGCGACCGCTGGCAATACAATCTGGCACTCTACCGCAACCGCTTCGGCAACTACATTTACGCCCAAACCTTAAACGACGGACGCGGCCCCAAATCCATCGAAGACGACAGCGAAATGAAGCTCGTGCGCTACAACCAATCCGGCGCCGACTTCTACGGTGCGGAAGGCGAAATCTACTTCAAACCGACACCGCGCTACCGCATCGGCGTTTCCGGCGACTATGTACGAGGCCGTCTGAAAAACCTGCCATCCCTACCCGGTAGGGAAGATGCTTACGGCAAGCGTCCCTTCATCGCACAAGCCGACCAAAACGCGCCGCGCGTTCCGGCTGCGCGCCTCGGCGTTCACCTGAAAGCCTCGCTGACCGACCGTATCGATGCCAATTTGGACTACTACCGCGTGTTCGCCCAAAACAAACTCGCCCGCTACGAAACGCGTACGCCCGGACACCATATGCTCAACCTCGGCGCAAACTACCGCCGCAATACGCGCTATGGCGAGTGGAATTGGTACGTCAAAGCCGACAACCTGCTCAACCAATCCGTTTACGCCCACAGCAGCTTCCTCTCTGATACGCCGCAAATGGGCCGCAGCTTTACCGGCGGCGTGAACGTGAAGTTTTAAAATCGGACAGGCAAACAAAAAAGGTTTTCAGACGGCATTCTGAAAACCTTTTTTCTTTTTAATCAATTTTTTAGGAAATATGGCAAAGACAAAGAACAAACCACTATGCCATCATTCCCATTTTTTTTGTTTCATCATTCTTGCTTTCACGCCGTCATTCTCACAAAAGCAGAAAAATCAAAAGCAAAAACCCAAGATCCCATCATTCCCACGCAGGCGGGAATCCAATTCATTCGGTTTCAGCCGTTTCCGATAGATCACTGTAACGTTAAGTTCCCGGATTCCCATTTTCGTGAACATAACGGTGTGAACATTAGCAAAAATTCAAAAAACCAAACTTCCTCATTCGTGTGAATGATGGTACTGATATTTTCTATTTCAGTTCGCAAAATTAATCTTTCAACACATCTTGCACAGCCGTCTGAATCTTAGCCGCCGCCGCTTCAATTTGCCGTTGTTCGGCAGATGGGTTTGCCGCTGTTTCAACCGGAGCAGTTTGTAAAGCAGGCTCAGATTCAGGCTCAGATTCAGTTTGCGGCGCAGTCAGCGGCAAACGCGCCAATACAGTGCTGACGCCGGTAACTTTATCGCCAATCGCCACTTGCGCCTGCGCATCGACAGGCAGATACATATCCACGCGCGAACCAAAGCGGATAAAGCCATAGCGTTCGCCGCGGGACAGTTTCGCACCTGCTTGGGTGTAACACAAAATACGGCGCGCCACCAAACCGGCCACTTGAACAAAAGTAATTTCACGACCAGAAGCCGTAGTCGCCAAAACCGCATTACGTTCATTTTCCGTGCTGGCCTTATCCAAATCCGCATTCACGAATTTACCTTTGTTATAGACCACTTTCGTTACCGTACAATCGGCAGGCGATTTTTGCGAATGCACGTTGAACACGTTCATAAAAATACTGATTTTCAAAGCATCAACATCACGATACGGATCGCGTGCGCGCTCGACCACCACGATACGGCCGTCAACAGGGCTCAACACCGCTTCAGGATTTTGCGGAATCTCACGCGCAGGATCGCGGAAAAACTGTAGGGCAAATACAGTAAACACCCAAAACGGCAAAGACCACCAGCCGCAGCACATCGACACCGGCAGGCTCAAAGCCAAACCGCCGCCAATAATCGGCCAGCCCTCACGGGCGATAATCGGGTGGGGGTAAAGACGGTTCATTTGTCATCCTTTTGTTCAAGCGGGTTAAAATTGCCGACATTATAGCGGAATCTGCCGCGTTCCGCCGACAAATGCCGTCTGAACGCAGCTTCAGACGGCATCCGAGAAAGTGCTACAATATCGGTTTTCCTTTATTTTTCAGGCGGCATCCATTATGTGCAACCATCATCCCCAACATTCGCACGACAACGACACCATCCGCATCCGCGGCGCGCGTACGCATAATTTGAAAAACGTCGATTTGGACATTCCGCGCCACAAACTCGTGGTGGTAACGGGGCTGTCGGGCAGTGGCAAGTCGTCGCTGGCGTTTGACACGCTGTATGCCGAAGGGCAGCGGCGTTATGTCGAGAGCCTTTCCGCCTATGCGCGGCAGTTTTTGCAGATGATGGACAAACCCGACGTCGATTTGATCGAGGGTCTGTCGCCCGCGATTTCCATCGAGCAGAAATCCACCAGCCACAATCCGCGTTCCACCGTCGGCACGGTTACGGAAATCCACGATTACCTGCGCCTTTTGTACGCACGCGTCGGCACGCCGTATTGCCCCGAACATAATCTGCCGTTGTCGAGCCAGACCGTATCGCAGATGGTCGATGCCGTCTTGAAACTGCCGGAAGACACGCGCGTGATGATTCTGGCACCGGCGGTGCGCGAGCGTAAGGGCGAGTTTGTCGATTTCTTTGCCGACTTGCAGGCGCAGGGCTTTGCGCGGGTGCGCGTGGACGGCGAGGTCTATCAGCTGGACGAAGTGCCGAAGCTGGAAAAAAACATCAAACACAATATCGACGTGGTCATCGACCGCGTGAAAGTGAAGGCGGACGTCAAACAACGACTGGCAGAAAGCTTTGAAACTGCATTACGCCACGGCAACGAGCGCGCACTGGCGATGGAGATGGACAGCGGCGAAGAACATTGGTTTTCCGCGCGTTTTGCCTGCCCCGTATGTTCGTACAGCCTGCCCGAATTAGAGCCGCGCCTGTTTTCCTTCAACAACCCTATGGGTTCCTGCCCGACTTGCGACGGCTTGGGCAACACCAACTTCTTCGACCCCGAAAAAGTGGTCGCCCACCCCGAATTGTCATTGGCAACGGGCGCGATTGACGGCTGGGACAAGCGCAACCAGTTCTATTTCCAAATGATTCAGTCGCTGGCGCGGCATTACGGTTTCGATGTGCAGGCTGCTTGGGAAACGCTACCTGAAAAAGTGAAAAAAGTCGTGTTGCACGGCTCGGGCAAGGAAGTCATTAATTTTACTTACCTGTCCGAACGCGGCACTACCTTCAACCGCAGCCACGCCTTCGAAGGCATCATCCCCAATCTCGAACGCCGCTACCGCGAAACCGACAGCGAAACCGTGCGCGAAAAGCTGCGCGAATACCAAAACCACCGCGCCTGCCCGAGCTGCGGCGGCGCACGTTTGCGCAAAGAAGCCCGCTACGTTTACGTCAGCGGCGAACCGTTGCATGAAATCTCCGCATGGCCGCTGACCAAAACCCACCAATTCTTTGAAACGCTGGATTTGGACGGCAACAAAAAACAAATCGCCGAAAAAATCCTCAAAGAAATCACCGAGCGGCTCGGCTTCCTGATTAACGTCGGGCTGGATTACCTGAATCTCTCCCGCTCCGCCGAAACCCTTTCCGGCGGCGAAGCCCAACGCATCCGCCTCGCCAGCCAAATCGGCAGCGGTCTGACCGGCGTGATGTACGTTTTGGACGAACCCTCCATCGGCCTGCACCAGCGCGACAACGACCGCCTGCTCGCCACCCTCAAACGCCTGCGCGATTTGGGCAACAGCGTGATTGTGGTCGAACACGACGAAGACGCCATCCGCGAAGCCGATTTCGTCGTCGATATGGGCCCGGGCGCAGGCGAACACGGCGGCAACGTACTGATTGCCGACACGCCTGAAAACGTCGCCAAATGCGAAAACTCCGTTACCGGACAATACCTCAGCGGCAAAAAATCCATCGCCGTGCCGTCTGAACGCACGCCAGTCAATCCCGACCGAATGCTCATCCTCAAAGGCGCGCGCGGCAACAACCTCAAAAACGTTACCCTCGAATTGCCGCTCGGTTTGATTACCTGCATCACCGGCGTATCCGGCAGCGGCAAATCCACCCTGATTAACGACACCCTCGCCAAAATCACCGCCCGCGAGCTCAACCGCGCCCAAGAAGAACCCGCCCCATACAACGACATCCACGGCCTCGAACACCTCGACAAAGTCATCAACGTCGACCAATCCCCCATCGGCCGCACCCCGCGCTCCAACCCCGCCACCTACACCGGTCTGTTCACCCCCATCCGCGAACTCTTCGCCGGTGTACCCCTCTCGCGCGAACGCGGCTACAACGTCGGCAGATTCTCCTTCAACGTCAAAGGCGGCCGCTGCGAAGCCTGCCAAGGCGACGGCGTCATCAAAGTCGAAATGCACTTCCTGCCCGACGTGTACGTCCCCTGCGAAGTCTGCCACGGCAAACGCTACAACCGCGAAACCCTCGAAATCCAATACAAAGGCAAAAACATCAGCCAAGTCCTCGACATGACCGTCGAAGAAGCCCGCGAATTTTTCGACGCCGTCCCCACCGTATCGCGCAAACTGCAAACCCTCATGGACGTAGGCCTCGGCTACATCCGCCTCGGCCAGTCCGCCACCACCCTCTCCGGCGGCGAAGCCCAACGCGTCAAACTCGCCCTAGAGCTATCCAAACGCGACACCGGCAGAACGCTCTATATCCTCGACGAACCCACCACCGGTCTGCACTTCGCCGACATTGCCCTGCTGCTGGAAGTAATCGGTCGTCTGAAAGGCAAAGGCAACTCAATCGTGATTATCGAGCATAATCTTGACGTTATAAAAACGGCTGATTATATTGTGGACTTAGGGCCGGAAGGTGGTGATGGCGGGGGGAGGATTATTGCCTCAGGTAGCCCCGAGAAAGTGGCGAAAATGACAAGTATTAGCTATACTGCTAAATATCTTAAACAAATTGTACAGAAAAAGGATTAAGCAATGGATGATAAGCAAGTTTCATTAGAACAACAAATTGAACAAAAACGTAAAGAAATTTATACCGACTCTTATCCCATGTCTATTGGTGAAATTATTAACCTGTACCAAGACGGTGAATTAGATATACATCCCGAATTCCAGCGTACATATCGCTGGTCTATTACCCAGAAAAGTAAATTAATTGAATCCATCCTTTTAGGTATCCCTTTACCATCTTTTTTTGTTGCTCAAAGAGATGATGGTGTTTGGGATGTTGTAGACGGTTTACAACGCTTATCGACCATTTTTTCATTTTTAGGTATTTACAAAAATGAAAAAGGGGAGTTGGAAAAACCATTACAATTAATAGGTACTAAATATTTACCAGCTTTAGAGAATATATATTGGGATTCCTCAATTATCCCAGATAGTACATCTTTATTCCCTGAATCCAGCTCTCTTACCAAGAAATTACAGATGGCTTTCAAAAGAGAGAAAATTGATATTAAAATCATTAAAAAGGAAAGCGATAGTAATACAAAATATGAACTATTCCAAAGGTTAAATACTTTTGGTAGTTCACTATCAAGCCAAGAAGTCCGTAACTGTATGCTAATTATGATAGATCCAACGGTTTTTTCTTGGATAAGAGCTTTAGCAGATGATCAAAATTTTAGAGAAACTCTTACGTTAACAGATAGACAGCTTTCTGAAGAATATCATACTGAACTAGTATTACGATTTCTCATTTTAAAGAACACACCAAACATTACTTCTTCTATGCTTGAAGATGTAGGTAACTTTTTAACATCTGAGATGATTAATATGTTTACTCCAGAAAATAACTCTTCAGAAAGCTTTAAGCGTTTTGATTTTGTTTCAGAAAAAGATATTTTTTGTAAAACTTTTGCATTACTTAATAGAGCACTATCTGAAAACTCATTTAAACGATATGAAAACGGTAAGTATCTAGGAGCATTTTCTTTATCTATTTATGAAATATTAAGTATAGGACTATCAAAACATTTAGGGAATTATGATATAAACAATAATGATGACATAAAGAAAATACAAGAAATTTCTATGCTTTTACCAACGAATGACACATTTAGGGAGGCTAGTGGCTCAGGAACTAGAGCCAGCAGACGATTACCTCAATTTATTGAATTAGCAGATAAACTATTTGAAAAGTAGTAATTTAAATGGATATTGAGCAAGAACTTCTTAATGACATAACCGAAAAAGCAAATAAATTATTAGATAAAATTGATAAGCAATTTAGCAGGAGAAAGAAAGAAATTACTGATATTTTTTCATATACTTACAATCAGCCTGAAGGCATTAGAAACATTCATAATAAAATGATCCATTGTTTATTATATTCTCACTGGGAAGGGTTAATTAAAGATGTAATGCTTCTATTTTTTAGGTTTTTGCGAAAAAGTAGACTACGATTTAATCAGCTAAAACCTAATTTTCATATCTGTGCTGCATTAAACCAATTTCATAGTTTTAATGGATCATATGCGTTAAGTGTAAATTATATTCGCAAATATTTTGATAACTCATTAAATTTAAATGATTTATTTAATTGCAACTTAGATACTTTTTGCAATACTAAATCAAATTTAAATTCTGAGGTTTTAGAAGAAATCTGTTACAAGCTAGGAATATCTACTAAAAATTTCGAAACAAAATTTAATTTTATAGATCAGACTTTATTAAGCACAAGAAATGCGATTGCTCATGGAGAAGAAAGGATAATTGCTTCTCATGATTTAGGGGAAACAAAAAATATGTGTCTTCAATTAATGGAAAGTTTTTGTGATGAATTAAGAGAAATGATTATAAATTTAACTTTCCTAGATGTAGCAAGCCGTAGTCTGTATAGTCACCCACATACCCTACCGATGAATCACTCGGACTTCAAAACCAAAGCGTAGGGTGTGTGCGGTACGCACGCGGTTGCTTGATTGCCGGCTTGAGACCTTTGCAAAATTCCTTTCCCTCCCGACAGCCGAAACCCAAACACAGGTTTTCGGCTGTTTTCTCCCCAAATACCTCCTAATTTTACCCAAATATCCCCTTAATCCTCCCCGGATACCCGATAATCAGGCATCCGGGTCGCCTTTTAGGCAGCAACAGGCACACTTAGCCTGTTAGTCGCTTTCAACAGGTTTAAACACATCGCCTTCAGATGACTTTGCGCACTCACTTTGAGCAAACCAAAATAGGCTGCCCGGGCGTAGC